>CAZPLJ010000075.1:0-9538 GCA_964587545.1 uncultured Caulobacterales bacterium
CCACCAATTTATATATCTAAGCCTTTGTATTTATGTATAAATTTGAACGAGTGCAAAAATTAGCCCACTAATTATCCCACTTTAGCATTTTGTTTGAGGCCAATCTACCAAGATTACCCACCCCCGCACGGGCCCATCGATAGCCCTTGAGCACGCATACCCTATATAGATTATTTTTTGAAATTTTTTGGGAAATATTTTTCTGAACTTGGATCAAGACATTTGGGGCAGACGCAGATGTTAATCTGGTTTCTAAGTCATTGCTTTAAGGCAGGGATAGTACCCAAGAAATTCCTTATTGTATCTGAAGGTATGGCCATATGATAAAAACTCTCTTGGACATTCTTCATTTCCTCAAAGACACTCGCTAACCTCCGCTTATGCCCAAAAGAGCGAATAGATGAACAGACGAACACGGATTTATTTCACGGAGCGGCAAAAGGCGGATATTACCTCTGCCGCCGCCTCCCTCTATAAAAAACACATAAATCTATTTAGAATTTCTTGTCACTTTGCCTTCATATCTCTAAAGGGGGGCAATTTGGTTTTTAACACCAGATTCGTGACATCTATTGAGAGCCTGACATGCCAAAAAGAACGGACATCAACTCCATCCTCATCATCGGGGCCGGACCCATTGTAATTGGACAGGCCTGCGAGTTTGACTATTCCGGGGTGCAAGCCTGTAAAGCCTTAAAAGACGAGGGCTATAAGGTTATTCTGATTAACTCCAACCCGGCCACAATCATGACGGATCCGGGCATGGCGGACGCCACTTATATCGAACCGATCACGCCGGAAATGGTCGAAAAAATCATAGAGATTGAAAAACCGGACGCGCTCTTGCCGACCATGGGTGGACAGACCGCGCTTAACACCGCGCTTAAGCTAGAAGAAATGGGCGTACTTAAAAAATATGGTGTCGAGATGATTGGCGCCAAGGCGGATGTGATTGACAAGGCTGAAAACCGCGAGCGCTTTGTCGAAGCCATGACCAAGATCGGCCTTGAGAACCCGCGCGCGACGATTGTCACCGCACCTGAGGGCAATATTGCGGAAGGCGTGGCCCAAGCCATGAAGGCGCTGGATTATACAGGTCTTCCCGCCATTATTCGTCCGGCCTTTACACTTGGCGGCACAGGCGGCGGTGTGGCTTATAATATCGAAGAATATGAAGAGATCATCCGGTCCGGCCTGATGGCCTCTCCGACCAATCAGGTTTTGGTCGATGAAAGCTTATTGGGCTGGAAAGAATATGAGATGGAGGTTGTGCGCGACACAGCAGATAACTGTATCATCATTTGCGCGATTGAAAATATTGACCCAATGGGTGTCCATACAGGCGACAGCATCACGGTCGCCCCGGCCCTCACCCTGACAGATAAAGAATATCAAATCATGCGGGACGCCTCGATTGCGGTCCTGCGTGAAATCGGTGTCGAGACCGGCGGCTCCAATGTGCAGTTTGGGCTTAATCCCAAAGACGGGCGCATGGTCGTCATTGAGATGAACCCTCGCGTATCACGCTCATCGGCGCTCGCCTCAAAAGCGACAGGTTTTCCGATCGCGAAAATCGCCGCCAAACTGGCCGTGGGCTATACACTGGATGAGCTTGATAATGACATTACAGGCGCGACCCCGGCCGCCTTCGAGCCAACGATTGATTATGTGGTCACAAAAATTCCGCGCTTTGCCTTTGAAAAATTTCCGGGATCAGAGGCCCGTCTGACCACCTCGATGAAATCCGTCGGTGAGGCCATGGCTATTGGTCGGACATTCACTGAGAGCTTCCAAAAGGCGCTCCGCTCGCTTGAGACAGACCTGACCGGGTTAAATGAAATAGAGATCGACGCCGAAGGCGATCTGGATAAGGCGATCAAATCGCGTCTGTCTATTTTGGCGCCTGATCGTTTGCTCGTTATCGCGCAAGCTTTCCGTCACGGATTGTCCATTGATAAGGTCTATCAATATACGGGGATAGATCCCTGGTTCCTTGAGCAAATCAAAGCTTTGGTCGATGCCGAAGAATATGTGAAAGAAAACGGCCTGCCAACAGAGCCCGCCATGTGGCGCGCGTTAAAATCGGAAGGGTTTTCGGATTTACGTCTTTCCGAACTCACAGGCTCAACCGAGCGCGACGTGAGGACGGCCCGCCGCAAAGCTGGCGTGCGTCCGGTCTTTAAGCGGGTGGATACCTGCGCGGCCGAATTTGAAGCCAAGACCCCTTATATGTATTCCACCTATGAAGTGCCGTCATTTAACGGCAAAGTGGATTGCGAAGCCCGCGTCTCTGATCGCCAGAAGGTGATTATTCTCGGGGGTGGCCCCAACCGAATCGGACAAGGGATTGAGTTTGACTATTGCTGTTGTCATGCCGCTTTCGCATTGGCTGATATCGGGATCGAGTCAATCATGGTCAATTGTAACCCGGAAACTGTCTCAACAGATTACGATACGTCAGACCGGCTTTATTTTGAGCCTCTGACCGAAGAGGATGTATTAGAGCTTATTCTTAAAGAGCAGGAATCCGGTGAGCTATTAGGCGTCATCGTTCAGTTTGGTGGACAGACACCGCTTAAGCTGGCCGAAGCCATTGAAGGCAATGGAATAGCTTTGCTGGGCACCAAGCGCGACGCGCTTGACCGCGCCGAAGACCGGGAACGCTTTAAGGCGCTGGTTGAGAAGCTCGGCCTCAAACAGCCTAATAATGATATTGCCAGCAATGCCAAAGATGCCGAAGCGGCCGCCGAGAAAATCGGCTATCCTGTCGTCCTTCGCCCGTCTAATGTGCTCGGTGGACGCGGCATGGAAATCGTCAGCGATACCGATCATTTGCGCCGCTATATAAGTGAGGCCGTAAAAGTGTCCGGAAAATCTCCGCTCTTGATTGATCAATATTTGCGCGATGCCATTGAGGTGGATGTCGACGTGATCTGTGATGGCGACGATGTCTATGTTGCAGGCATTATGGAACATATTGAAGAGGCGGGTGTGCATTCGGGTGATAGTGCGTGTTCCCTGCCGCCTTACTCGCTCTCGGACGCAATCGTGGCCGAACTCGAAAGACAAAGCGGTCTGCTCGCGCTTGAGCTGGGCGTAGTTGGCCTGATGAATGTACAATTTGCGATCAAAGACGGGCTTGTCTATTTGATCGAAGTTAACCCGCGAGCCTCTCGGACGGTGCCCTTTGTGGCCAAAGCCGTTGGACTTCCTGTCGCGAATATCGCGGCCAAAGTTATGGCGGGCGAAAAACTCTCAAGCTTTGATCTGGATATCAAAAGACCCGATCATATCGCGGTCAAAGAAGCCGTCTTTCCTTTTGCGCGCTTCCCGGGTGTAGATACGGTTTTGGGGCCAGAGATGCGCTCTACCGGAGAAGTCATGGGACTATCGGATAATTTCGGTTTGGCCTTTGCGAAAAGTCAACTTGGCGGCGGGGTGACGCTCCCCAAAAGCGGTAAGGTCTTCATTTCGGTGCGTGATCATCACAAATCCATGATGGTCGATCTCGCGCGGGATCTGGTTGATTTGGGTTATTCTATCATAGCCACCGGCGGCACGACCAAAGTTTTACGCGATGCGGGTCTGGACGTTGAATATGTGAGAAAGGCCCATGAAGGCCGACCGCATATTATTGATCAAATAAAAAATGGTGATGTCGCCATGGTGTTTAATACCACATCCGGCAAGCAATCTCTCAAGGATAGTTTTACACTCAGGCGAACGGCATTGACGCAAAGCGTTCCCTATTTCACGACGGCGGCAGCAGCGAAGGCCTGTGTGGAAGCCCTTAAAATGCTATCTACACAGGATTACAAAGTGCGTAGCCTACAAAGTCTGGCGAGCTAAATTTAAAGCGGAATAAGGCTCCGAGCGCGGGTATAGCTCGTATACCCAACATTGGCTCCCAATCTGAAACCGACCCCTGACCTTACCGGGGCTAATGTCACGCCATTGGCCGTCTGATAATTTACCGCCATTCCCGCGACAAGAAAGGCGCTACCGTCAACGCCGGGGAAACGTTGAAAAATATAACTCGGATCGTTCAGACCGTAAACCAGTGTAAAGACTTTGGACGCTTCGCCTCCAACATCAAACCCAATTGTAGGTCCCTGCCAAAAAACTTGTTGCGTGCTGCCATCTCTCATCCAGAGCGTACCCTGACCATAACGCGCGCCGATTGTAAGGGCTCCGCCACCCTCTTCGCCGGTAATATATCCTGAAGGGCGCCCCCGATCCTTGAAAAGACGTTCAATCGCAGAGGCGGCCGATTCAGACGTGACGCCCAAATGCGTAGAAATCGCCGTTACCAGCTCATTTTCATTATAGGTCTGCGCCTGAGATTGATTAATATCCTGACGCTTCTGTATCTCTGACTGTTGAGTGGGATTGGGATTAGACGTCGCACATCCGGCCAACATTAATAGCGAAACCATAGCGATTTGGCTGAATTTCATAGTTTTCGATCGTAATAACATAGTAATCCGTCCTCGCTCACACTGTGCGAAGAGTGAGTTAACAAATTACAAAAATTTAGCGTCTTGATCTGTCGTAAGGATTACAATCCCGTCAGCTATATTATGTTTAGGTTTACGGTTTGTCACAAAAGTTCACTAGGTTTTCCGCACCAATTTTGGCATGTAGCTTTCGTGCACAGCTATAAAAAAAACATAGTTTTAGTGATTGGCGGGCTATTACTTGTCCGCCTTTTGGGGTTGATAGTGTCTCCATTAGGTCTTCACGGGGATGAAGCTCAATATTGGGATTGGTCAAAAAACCTTGATTGGGGCTATTTCACAAAACCGCCCATGATTGCCTGGGTGATCGCGGCGACGACCTCGGTTTTTGGAGACGCAGAATGGGCTATCCGGCTAAGCTCTCCTATACTGCATTCCATAACGGCCTATGTTATTTTTTGTACGGGGCGCGTTTTATATGATGGGCGCTCTGGTTTTTGGGCAGCCATCATTTACCTCTTAATGCCCGCATTATGGTTATCCTCCGGCATCGTCAGTACGGATGTGCCTCTTTTGCTCAGCTGGGCCGTGGCCTTAAACGCCTGGGCGCACATAAGACAACAAATCACGTGGTCGCGAGCCATTCAGTTAGGACTATCGGTTGGATTGGGTATCTTATCAAAATATGCCATGTTGTTTTTCTTACCGGCTCTGGCAATCGCTTTTATTTTTGATGGCGCAACCCGCAAAAACCTCCATAGCTTTAAAGGTTATATTGCCGGTTTCATTACCCTGTTAATCACCACACCAAATATATTTTGGAATATTAATCATGACTTTGCGACACTCACACATACGGCGGCGAACGCACGGATTGGTGTCGGACCACTATTTAACCCCGAGGAAGTTTTTACGTTTTGGCTAGATCAACTCGGTGTTTTTGGGCCGGTCATTTTCATCTTGCTATGTCTTACTGTGATAGCGGCTTTACGGAGTAAGCTGGACGAACCCTCGAAATGGCTGTCACTCTTTGTTTTAAGCCCGCTTCTGATTATTTCTCTAGAAGCCCTATTGTCCCGAGCCAATGCCAATTGGGCTGTGAGCGCTTATATTGCGGCCCCACTTTTAACAGCGCATTATGTTTTGAAATATTGGAACACACTTAAAATATGGCTCTTAGCTGGTCTGGGGTTTCAGACAGTGATTTCGGCGGTTTTCACCGGCATCATGCTATCTCCTAGTCTCACGGATAAGACAGGGATGGCCAATTCCGTCAAACATTTGCGGGCATGGCCAACGACAGTCGCAGAATTAGAAGAGATACTTAAATCTGGACATAAGGGGGATATGTTCCAGAGCGTTGCCACGGATAAACGCATTATTTTTTATAGCCTGAATTATTACGGACTCAATGACACAACACCGTTAAAAATGTGGCGCAAAAACACGCACCCCGAACATCAAGCCGATTTGCAATATCCTCTTAAGGCCACTGACGGACCTGTGTTGATCATCAACTATTACAGCCCAGATGTGAAACCCGGACAGCAAGACTATGCCCAATATTTTCGTGAGGATTTTGCACGATTGGAAAAACTGCCTCCCATTGATATTGATCTGGGAGGCGGCAAACGGCGAAAATTTACCCTATGGGTTGGCTATAATTACACGCCAACCCAATCACGCTAAAGTTTCGGTTTACTTGCGTCCCCAAAGCTGTTGAACACGGCGGTCGCGGCCACAGCCAACACGATATCGATTATAATGCGCGGGATTTTTCTTATAATAATCCTGATGATATTCCTCAGCATCATAAAATGTCGCCGCACTTAAGACGGGCGTCACAATATCAGCTTTGAAAGGTTTGCTCTGCTCAACATGGGATTTAGACGCAATCGCCGCGTCAACCTGGTCGGGGCGGGCAAATATGGCCGTACGATAACTCGATCCCTTGTCACAAAATTGCCCATTCGGGTCAGTCGGGTCAATATGATGCCAAAAATAATTAAGCAAATAATTATAACTTACGGCATTCGCATCATAGGTGACCTTAACGGCCTCAAAATGTCCGGTTTCCGCATAGGTAACTTGTTTATAGGTTGGATTAAGCGTTTCTCCGCCCGTATAGCCGGATACCACGGAAATAACGCCCGGGACTTTTTCAAAATCCGATTCAATACACCAGAAACATCCACCGGCAAAAATCGCTGTGTCAGTCTTAACGGGCGACACTTTAGTCGGGGTAGCCACGGGAGCGGTTTGAGCCTGTTGAATAATGGTTGAGGTTTGTTCACTACTTTCTGCAGATGAGCAGGCGGCAAGTGAGAAGAGTAAAATAAGAGATAGTTTTTTCATGTGCGCCTCTTAAGCCCTGTAAACTTAACATGGAAATAACAAAAGCGCGATTAAGCTTTAGTCGACTTATAGGCGTCAAGCGCGCGTGCGCGGGCTTGTTTATGGTTCACGATCGGATGCGGATAGGTTTTGCCCAACTCAACACCCGCCTCTTTTAAAACAAGTGCAGAAGCCTCCCAAGGTTGATGAATGAATTTATTGGGTAGATGTTTAAGCTCAGGGCACCAACGGCGCACATAATCACCTTCGGGATCAAATTTCTTACCTTGGCCAAAGGGGTTAAAAATTCGAAAATAAGGGGATGCGTCCGCCCCGCTGCCAGCGACCCATTGCCAGCTCGCGGCATTACTCGCCGGGTCCGCATCCAGCAATGTATCCCAAAACCAGCTTTCTCCGGCACGCCAATCCAGCATTAAATGCTTAATCAGAAAACTGGCTGTCACCATACGTACCCGGTTATGCTGCCAACCCGTTGCCCATAATTCTCGCATGCCCGCATCGACAAAAGGATATCCGGTTTGCCCCCGCTGCCAACGCTCGAGTGCAACTTCGTCCGTGTCCCAGGGAAAGGCATTGAAATTCACGCGAAAGTTCGTTTTCGCGAGATCCGGGTTGTAGAAAAGCAAAGTATAGGAGAATTCCCGCCACCCAATCTCAGATAGGAATTTGTCCTTTTGATGGGTGAGACCTTTATCGGCGCCCGCCATATATCGCTGAGTTTCATGCCAGATTTGACGGGGGGAAATTTCACCAAAGGCCAAATGGGCAGAGAGACGCGACGTGCCTATTTTATCAGGGCGGTTGCGGTCATCATCATAATTTTCAATCGGTCCTTTGAGAAAGGCCTGAAGATTATGTCTCGCCCCGGCCTCACCCGGTTCCCAATAGGGTCTCATTTTAGACCCCCAGTCAGGACGGGTTGGAAGCAGATTTAAATCCGAAAGCGCAAGTATTTCACCAGTCTCAAATGCTGAAAGACTTGTCGGAGGTTGCAAAGCGGGAGCTATATCTAATTGAGCCCGGGCCGTTTTCCAAAAAGGCGTAAAAACTTTGTAATAGCCGCCCGTTTTGGTTTGTAGCTCCCAAGGCTCAACCAGTAAATTTGCTTTAAAACTCTCAACCTTTAAGCCACGCTCGGTTAGGTTCGACTTTATAGCTTTATCGCGCGCGATACCATCCGCGCAATAGCGACGGTTCCACACCACATGATCAGCCCCGCTCTCTTTGATGATGTCATCTAAAACCTCTGCGGTCAGGCCTTTTAGTATGACCAGTCGCCCGCCCAATTCAGACATGTCCGCGCAAAGACGTTCTAGACTATGATGGAGCCACCATCGGCTGGCGCTGCCCAAAGGGCGCGCCGCATCGGTCTCATCAATATAAAGTGCGATCACCGGTTTTCCACTGGTCACCGCCGCATGGAGCGCGGGATTATCCGCGAGACGCAAATCTCGACGAAACCATATAATGACAGGGTTAGTCATAAGGGTTCATTTCTCGAAACTGCGGCTGTGACAAGTTTTATAATGTCACGCCTCCTTTTGGGAAAACGGTGCCATATTGCTTTCGGAAAGAATATTTGAAACGCTTGGTCGGTGATGGGTTTTGAATTTAGACCGAACCTAAATTATTATCCTGAAAACTAATCTCGCCGTACATCTATATGATTTTCTGACGCAGGGCTTGATCAATTCACTAGGTTTTTTCGAGGATCATAAAATGATCATCGCCGCGATAATTAGTGTCCCAATCATTAGCTTTAAAAATATTTTTCCACTTATCGCGAATTGGGCCGACCATGAAAAAGTTAAACCGTGTATCGTAATATGTTTCTTTTAACCCACCATAGACTTTAAGAATTTCATCGCGCGTATATTCGCGAACATGGGAGCGAAAAATATAAGTATCCTTATAATCTAAGCCTTGGCTAATCGCATGATAGGAATTTGGATTTGGCGTTGTAAGCACCATAATTCCGCCGCTTTTAAGAACGCGACTACATTCTTTCGCAAATTGATCAAAACCATCGCCTTGAAAGAGGACAACATCGTCAAATGTTTCATGATCCTGATCTTTGATATGTTCCACCACCTCAAACGCAAAAAGGATATCTATTTCATTGTCTGGACAATCTATTTCATATCTAAGATCAGACTCGGTAACGAAAATCTCATTATTCTTACTCAAATAAACGGAAATTGGTGATGCCCCGCCCACTTCTAGAATTTTCTTATTCTTAGGAACGCCTATCGCCTTTTCAATACATTTAAACGTGTCGTAATAACGTTTGAAATGGGCCGAATACTTAAATTGAGGGTTTTCGGAGATGTAGTCATAAAAATCACAATGTTCCAAATTAAATTCCTGGCCCACGATTTTGCTCAGGAAATTGAATTTCGCGTCATCTTCTTTCACAGCCCAATTTGCCCGCGTATCGATTTCAACTTTTTTCATATAGAGACAATCATCACTTTACCGAAAATGTGAAGGAATTATCTTGCATTTTTGCATGGGTAAATCAAGTTAGATTACAAGGGAATTTAGGTATCAGATACAGATACGATAATGCTTCTTCTTTTATCCTGTAGCTTGGGTAAAAACTGGCGGAAAGGAAGGGGCCAAACCCTCGTTGGGCTTATGATCCATACTCCCTTAGCAGGGGAGCGCCTTCGACAACTCGACAAGTTGTTCAACTTAATGAGCAAATAAAGCACTTCAAACCAGAC
>CAZPLJ010000076.1:0-9452 GCA_964587545.1 uncultured Caulobacterales bacterium
CTAAGACGCATCAAGTCGCCTCCTTCGTCTCGTCATAGCCCGACTTGATCGGGCTCATAAGGTTGGCCACTATTATAGCGGATAGGGGCGGATCATCTACTTGATGTAAATTGATGAGCGGGAACACACGACAGGCCGCCCGCGCCGCGATGAGCACGTTCACCTGTTTGGGTTGCGTCGCGAGCCACGCTCTCAGGCTTTGTCATCTGTTATGCTCACTGCGGCGCTCATGGGATAAGCTTACCGCAAATATGCAATCGTGCCAGTATAAATTGTTCTCACTCCCCCCATCTGTCCAAAGTCCCGAGCGCTCTGAAAAAATTAAAAAAGTCTTTACGTTAACCATAAATCTTAACGAAAAGTTAACGATATCCGTTAACTATTCGTTAACGAATTAAATTGGGATAATGATTATGTCTATACTTTTTAAACTAACCGCCGTGGGTATTATGTCGGCGATATTAATACCCAGTGTGTTGCTATCAACACAGGCTCATAAGAAAAGCCAAACCACCCCTGTGGCTAAACATTCCATGCCTGTCGAAAGCGTGGTCACGAATTTCGACATAGCAGAGGAGGCGGAACCAACCGTTATTAAAATGGCGAGCCTCTCAATTGGGTCAGGTATAGCAGAGTTGGAGCAGTTTAAGGAAAATAAGCCAAGCCGCACAGATACCGATGTTCGTCTGGAACAGACACGTGAACTGGTCGCGCAACAGAAATTTGAAGATGCCTTGCAAATACTAAACGGTGTAAGACCATCTGACCGTGATCATTATGACGTTAAATTTTTGAAAGCGCGGATATTGTCCTGGTCTAGCCAGCACACTGCAGCGGAAGAAACATTTTTGGCATTACGCAACCAATATCCTGAAAATGCGGATGTTATGGTCTCATATGGCTATCTGCAATTTTACCAAAATAAGTTAGGCAAAGCTGAGACTATATTCGTTGAGGTCTTGGCAAAACACCCGGATTATGAGGACGCTATAAATGGTTTGGCACGTGTTCGAAAACACAAAGTGCAATAGGCCAAATTATAAGCCCTTCATATATCGGTATTAGTTAATCTAGCTACCCACTTTCCTCCGAAAGCGGGCGTTAACCAAATAGTAGCGGTGTTTCATAATTGCCTATTAAAGCTAAATGTTGTAGGTAGTTGCATATTTAAATTTTGAGACTTTCTTGGATAATCAACACCATATCGGTATTCGGTTACGCGACGCCCGCGAGGCCATGGGTTTAACCCAAGGTGATGTGGCTGAAGCCTTGCGCATTAAGCCAGCCTATATTGATGCCATAGAAAGGCTAGATACTGCTGCCCTGCCCTCTGTGGGCTATGTGCTGGGTTATGTCAGGTCTTACGCTAAACGTGTCGGCATGAACGGGGATGAGGCCGTCGCGGCCTATAAAGTCGACAGTGCCGTGCCCGAAAATCTCGGTATGCGAGACCGTCCGCATTTCGTGCCACGTAACAAAATCAGACTACCCAAAGGGTTTTACTCGGCCATGACGGCTTTGTCCTGCGCGGCAGTGCTGGCCTTTTGGTATGGGTCCAATACAGACGCCCAATCCGCCCAGCAAATCACCGTCCCAGATGCCGACCCAATTCAGACCGTTGAAGTTGCGCCCGTCCCCAAAGACATGATTGTGATTAAGGCCAATAATCCATCTTGGGTTCAAGTGAAGGATAAAAATGGGCGTCAGATTATTTCTCGGATATTCTTAAAAGGCGAAAGCTGGCAAATTGCCGGGACGTCCGGAGCAACCCTGACGGTTCGCGATAGTGGCGCGATAGAATTATTTGCCGGAAACACGTCGCTGGGCCCGGTTGGAGAAAAAGGATTCCCGGTTGCTAACATGCCGCTACGCCTGCCCGACGCCGCTGAGCCTTTAAGTCAGGCCGCAACCCTAACCTCACAATAGGGACAAGATACGTCTTTAATCTGTCATATTTATGTGGCAATGAGCGCTCATGGAATCTTATGATCATATACGCCCTTGGCGAACAATAGAGCGGCGCAAATCCCGCAAAATAAGGGTCGGCGATATTTTTGTCGGCGGTGACGCCCCGATTGCCGTACAGAGCATGACCAATACCATCACACATGATGTGGCGGCAACCGTCAAACAAGTCCAGGATCTAGAAGCTGCAGGGGCGGATATTGTGCGCATCTCTTGCCCTGACCCGGAAAGCAGCAAAGCCCTCAAAGATATTGTCAAAGAGGTCAGCGTGCCGATCGTGGCCGATATTCATTTTCATTATATGCGCGGCATTGAGGCGGCCGAGAACGGTGCCGCCTGCCTGCGGATTAATCCAGGTAATATTGGCGGCCAAAAGCGCGTCAAAGAAGTCGTCGCCGCGGCGCGCGCGAATGGGTGCTCTATCCGTATTGGAGTCAATGGCGGATCATTAGAGCGCGACCTCTTAGAGAAATATGGCGAGCCTTGTCCCGAGGCGATGGTTGAAAGCGCGCTCATGCATGCGCGCATGCTGGAAGATGAAAATTTTCAGGACTATAAAATCTCCGTCAAAGCCTCAGACGTATTTTTAACGGTGGCCGCTTATCACGCCCTCGCCGACGCCACAGAAGCGCCTTTGCATCTCGGTATAACTGAGGCTGGCGGCACACGTATTGGCACGGTGAAATCCTCTATCGGCATGGGGAATTTACTATGGGCCGGCATAGGTGACACAATCCGTGTGTCTTTATCGGCGGATCCCGTTGAGGAGATTAAAGTCGGCTTTGATATGCTCAAGTCCTTAAACCTGCGGACGCGCGGCGTGAATATTATTTCCTGTCCCTCTTGCGCTCGCCAAGGTTTTGACGTGATAAAAACCGTGCAAAAGCTTGAAGAACGCCTCGCCCATATTGCTGAACCAATTTCGCTCTCCATCATTGGCTGTGTCGTTAATGGCCCGGGAGAAGCCATGTATACAGATATTGGTTTTACAGGTGGCTCAGCAGGTTATGGTATGATGTATCAAGCGGGTGTGAAAACTGGCAAGACCGACAATAATGATATGATTGAGGATATTGTCGCCAAGGTTGAGGAACGCGCCGAGCTTATTAAAACTGAGCGCGAAACATTAGAGGCTGCAGAGTAATCCAGATTTATAATCAGAAATAGGGGTATTTACCCTAGTGACAACTCTGCCGAGAAGCTCTATATAGTATATCTATGGGCGCACAACAATCTAAACATTCTTTATCAATATTGATATTGTTGGCTTGCGTGGTGATCGCAGACGGCAAAGTGTTAAATGTAGAGCTAGATGCGCTTGTGAAAGCAAGTGTAACTCTAAAGCTCAAAGGTACCGATGGACGTAACCTAAATGAGCATCAAATTCGGGCGTGGTTTTTGGAAAATAAAGGTGCCATAACCAAAGAATATTTTGGCCATGATGGGCAACTCAAACTCAATCGGCTCATCATGGACCTTCAAAATTATAGCAAAATCAATACACTCCTAAAAGCGATGTATGACATTGGATATGCGGATAATGAATTGCATGCAAAAGAAAATATGGTGATCGAACTCGCGGAAGCTTTTTGGGGTAATTTGCTTCAAACGACATCCAAATCCAGCGTGGCTTAACCCCCTAAAGCTTTCCAAATCAGGCGCGCGGCCAAGAGGCTCAAGACAATATTTAGCGCGAGCTTAAACTGCTTTGGGTCAATCGAAATCAAGATACGCTTGCCAATCAGCGTCCCGACGAAACCCGAGATAAACATCAGGAAAATAAAGGGTATATATTCCGCATAGGCAAAACCCAACACGCCGAAGACAACCACCTTGAACAAATGCTTGGCCGTCATACAGGCCGCACTTGTAGCGACAACAGCTTCAGGTGAAAGATTAAAGGAGCGAGCGAGCGCCGTAATAAACGGCCCGGTCGCGCCGACAAACATGGTCATGATGGTGGTGATAATCCCGCCAAGACCAAAGGCGATAATCGGCGCGCCGCCCCCTTTGGGTTTGGGAAACCAGGCGGAGACAATAATGAATATGCCAAGGATAAGCTGAAGCGTGCGCACGGGCAAGCTCACGACAATATTGCCACCTATGACCGCCCCGATAAGGCCGCCCACTAAAAACGCGCCTGTCATACGCCAGTTGATATATTTCGTGAGGATGGCCGCGCGTCCCGTATTTGACCCGAGCTGTATGACGCCGTGAACGGGGATAAGCGCTTTAACGGGGAATATCTGCGCCATCACCGCTATGAGTAAACTTCCCCCACCTGCGCCCAGCGCGGCCGTTAATCCGCTTGTAAATAAGGACAAGACAATCAGTCCGTAAAACTCAAAAGCGGTGAGCGCGTCTGGGATTAACTCCATCATATATCGCTTAGCTAAAAAAGTTTGGCCCTAAGAGCAATATTAGATTTCACGATCCGCAAAAACCTCTCCGATATGTTATCGAATGTATATTGCCATGATGTAAAACACACCCAATGATAATCACATGACGAACATCACATTATATGGCTATGCCAATAGCCCCTTTGTTAGAAAAACAACCTGTTTCCTCTATTATAAGGGGCTTGAATTCACCCATGTGCCTGTTGATCCAATAAAACCTAAACAGACGATTGGCTTTACGAATGGTCGCCAGGTCCCGGTCTTGCAAATCGGCGACGATTGGAAATTAGAATCATCTGAGCATGCCTATTGGTTAGATGATATCTTTCCCGACAAACCGCTTTGCCCGGAACTTGACCGCGAAAAAATAGCCAAGATTGATGACTGGATCAGCCACACTTTTTTACTCAGCATCTTTCGCCCCGCCATAGATGGAAAACTGGATCTTGGTTTTTTACGACACGGGTGGCGACTAGCCAAGCTCATGAACACAAATTCGCCCGTTCCGCCGCATATTCGCTTTCTCTGGCCATTCGTCATTCGCAAAGTATCGTTTATTCAAAATATGACCACACATATGGACTTAAGCGAGCCTCCCATTGATATGGCAAAGCGTATTGGGGCCGAGTTGGTTGACCATATCGGCAAGGGGCCATTTTTAGGTGAGATGGAAACCCCGACAATGTTGGACTTGGCCATCTATCCGAATTTGATCTGGAACCCCATGTTTGGCCTGTCGCGTGATTTAGGTATAGGCGAGCATCCCGCTATCAAAGCCTGGCTTAGGCGTGTGGCCAAGCATATGCCAGAAAATCCCAGCCTGACGCCGGACAAGATGATTGTGAAACCAATATCCTTGCTCTTGGGGTAATAGCAGAATATGTTTTGTTAGATCGAGTTGAGATAAAGCGATAATAGGAACGTGATGGAAGATTGGGGAATGTTTCGCTATTTGTTGCCTGCGTTAGGCGGTGGGTTCAGCGTCTATTTTTTGATTACGCAAGCCAAAATGACGAGGCTTGGTTACTACCCACATTGATTATTATAAATCCTTTTATGATAGGTTTTTCATTAGATTCATGGCGTCGAAAAATAACTCGGACCGATAAAGGAATGCAGTTTCGAGATTTTTACGAAAAGAGATTACCGTTACATGGAGCGAGGTACAAAGCCTTAAATATAATGGATGGGCGCAATGGTGGCGTTTGCAGTTCACCAACGGACAGAGCATCGTTTTTTATGATATGATGAAAGGCTCAAAACACTTGATTGAGAATGCCTAAAACGGAATATCTCATAACCCTTACCGATCAACCCAACCGATGTTTCCAATAATCCACTTGCTGAGCGACTTCACTTGGTGCCGTGCCGCCATAAGATGTTCGCGAGCTGGCCGAGGCGAGCGGCGAGAGCACGCTAAACACATCATCGGTAATCCGCGGCTCAACTTTTTGCATCTCGGATAGCTTTAGCTCATCCAGCATTTTGTTTTGGCCTTCGGCCAAAGCCACGATCTCGCCCGTCACATGATGGGCGTCGCGAAACGGCATGTTTAGCTCGCGCACCAGCCAATCCGCCAAATCCGTGGCCGTGGAATATCCGGCCGCGGCAGATGCTAGCATGGTCTCCTTATTGGGGGTCATATCTTCGACCATTCCCGCCATGGCGGCAAGCGCCAGCGACAAAGCCTCAAACGCTTCAAAGACGGGTTCTTTATCTTCCTGCATGTCTTTGGAATAAGCGAGCGGCAGGCCTTTCATGACAATGGTAAGCGCGGTCAACGCGCCCATAATACGCCCGACCTTGGCACGGATCAGCTCGGCCGCGTCGGGGTTACGCTTTTGCGGCATGATGGAAGACCCGGTCGTGAAAGCGTCTGATAAGGAAATAAATTGAAACTGGGCGCTGACCCAGATCACAATCTCCTCTGCCAAACGCGAGAGATGTGTTGAACAAATAGTCGCGCATGACAAGGCCTCCAGCGCAAAATCCCTTGCAGACACCGCATCGAGCGAATTGCTCATGGCGCTATCAAAACTAAGCGCCTCGGCCGTCATATCCCGATTAATGGGATAAGGCGTCCCCGCCAAAGCCGCTGCGCCCAGCGGGCTTTCATTCATGCGTGTCCGACAATCTTTAAAGCGAGACCGGTCACGCGAAAACATCTCAAGATAAGCCAACATATGATGGCCAAAGGTTACCGGCTGCGCGTTTTGCAAATGCGTAAAGCCCGGCATAATGGTATCGGTATTTTCTGCCGCTTGTTCGAGCAGCGCACGTTGCAGCACATCTATCTGTGTGTCGAAATGATCGAGACTATCGCGGACATAAAGCCTGAAATCGGTCGCCACCTGATCATTACGAGACCGCCCCGTATGCAGTCGTCCGGCAGGCTCGCCGATAAGGTCTTTTAAGCGGCTTTCAATATTGAGGTGGATATCCTCAAGCGCGTCGCGAAACGGAAACTCGCCCGCTTCAATCTCGCCCGCAATCTGATCAAGCCCGGCGTGGATCGCCATTCGGTCGGCTTTAGAAATAATACCTTGGGCGGCCAACATATCGGAATGCGCCTTGGAGCCTCTTATGTCTTGGGCCCATAATTTTTTGTCAAAGCCAATGGAGACATTAATCGCCTGCATCAGCTCTCCGGGCTCTGCGCTGAAACGCCCGCCCCACATTTTCTGGCCTTTGGGCGGATTTTTGTTATCTTTAACCATGGTAACTCGGCTCTTTACTCTGACAAACGCAATACGTTTGATGCTTTTAATCGGGCTCTCTGCCCTAATCTTTGTAATTATACAATCTTGCCAAACCCCTAAAACGGGCCTTGAAACCTTTAAAACCGGCACGTTGAAAAAACTGGTGGCGCTTGAAACCCCGCCGGCACAACCGGGCACGGAGTTTAAGACGGCGATTGACCAGTCTTTGAGCCTGCCGGAGACCCGCGGAAAAGTGGTTCTTTTAAATGTCTGGGCGACATGGTGCCCGCCTTGCGTGGCCGAGCTGCCTGATCTGAATAAACTTAACGCTATGTATAACCCGGAAGAGTTTACAATCATAACTGTGAGCGTAGATCGTCAAGCGATCGAGGCAGCGGACTTTTTTGACAAACACAGTATAGACACCCTCACACCGTGGCATGACGCCAGCTATTCCCTGCCCGCCAAGATCAAAGCGCCTGGCCTGCCCGTCTCAATTTTTTATGATCAGTATGGCCGAGAAGTCGCGCGGATCGCCGGCGAGGTGAAATGGACCGAGCCGGAGGTTAAGACCTATATCGATTATTTATTGAACCAATAAACTAGTCTTTTCCAAACCAACGTTGCCAAACAGACTTTTCTTGCTCCGCAATCAAGGCATCATATTTTGTCTTTAGCTCATCATACTCAGTATCTTTGGTCTTAAGTAATTCACGGTAGGCGCGGTATTGATCAACATCTACTTTAAGGCCCGTATTAGAGGACGATCTGCGTCTGGGTTGCTTGCGTTTCAATCGCTGAATTTCGACTCGTTGCCTTTGGATTTCACTGTGCAGAGGACCTGTTTTCTTTTGAGCCCCGGCTTGGGCTGAGGCCGCAATTTTACGAAGCTCTGAGACCTGCAAATCTTCTGTAAGTTCTTCCGGTGTCGCGGTCTCACGTATAAGATATTGATCGAACTGTCCCGTTTTACAAAAGGTCCCGTCATACCTCACATTCACCGCTGGTGCATTCGATGATAGATCTATATCATAAGGAGAACAAACTGTGATGTAGTCATTTTTTGATTGATAATTCACTGTTTTGATCGGGGCTTCACCCCTGAAGCACTGCTCTTTCCGGGACGGGTACTCAACAATTTCTTGATCATCAACGCTTACGTTAAACGTTGCTCCACCCGCCGCACCGCACATACCTCTGACCTTCACGGTTTCTATTTTGGTTCGCATAATTTTGAACCTACGGACGATTCCCGTATCTTCATATGTTTTCGTGTAACGGTTATAATCCAACGCTTTGAGAGAACAGGGTGGAATTTTCAGCCTATCTTGCTTGGGTGCTACATATTCTGAATTTATATCTCCAGGAATGGTTTCTCCACGGATCCATTCAATATCCTGCGATTTTAAAATTATTATACTATCATCCCAATTCCGGTTTGGAAATTTTCCTTGCTCCCCAAGATGTTCATCAACACTACCTTCCGTCACGTTAAAAATACCGGCGTCCGCATCACAGAGATATTCGATATAGCCTATATTCATCGCAAATGTTTTGGATGTGAAAACAAAAAACATAACCAAAGCGAATAGTAATAGTCTCATTCATCTATCCTGTAAGAGGTGATGATCTCATCATAAAATAAAATATGGCCGGACAAAGGCGAGACGCAAAAAATTGACTAATCAGTCACATAGCTTCGCTTTAACGCCGGAGGTTGCTTGTTTAAATTGACCGCTCTTAGGGCAAAGCTTGATTTGTCCCATTCTTTATTCGGCGAAAGGTTACTGCCGATTGGCACCGTCTATGATCCCTTTATCGCCAGAGGGCTCGATGCGCTAAACTATGCCTGTTACCAGGACGCGCGGTTTATGATTGTTGGGACACCGTCTGGCGTCACGCTTGCCCCTGAAGGCGGCGCGCACCAGTCCATTGGTGCACAACTTATCGGGATGAGCCAAGACGGACTCGTGAGTTTCGAGCCTGCCTATCTGGATGAGCTTTCGATCATTATGGATTGGTCCTTTGACTATATGCAACGAGACGGCGAAGGCGACCCGGATGAACGGACGTGGCTAAGGGATGAAACGGGTGGGTCTGTCTATCTGCGACTAACAACACGACAGATAGAACAAATCAGTATAGCTCCGCGTAATGATGCTGATTTTCGACGCGGCGTAATAGATGGGGGATATTGGCTAAGAGGCGCGCCAGAGGCCATTGAAGCGGCCGGCCGCATTGGCAATGATAGACGCGACATTGGCGTGTTAGCGATTACAAGCGCCGATCGGTTAAATTCGGGATGGACAGCCGCCAGACGCGCGAGAGCACGTGCGCGGACACGCCGGTGTTCCGCTTGGCGTTGAGCATTTTGGTCAAACCGGAA
>CAZPLJ010000077.1:0-9152 GCA_964587545.1 uncultured Caulobacterales bacterium
TAAATTGGCGGCCTGTATTGAAGAGGAAGAGCGCGTTTTCGGTAAACGGCTGGAAGATCTAATCTGATGCCTCCGCAATCCACTCATCGACCAGTTCTTCGAGGATGGTCAACGGCACGGAGCCATTGGCCAGTATCACATCGTGAAACGCGCGAATGTCGAAATCATCACCCAGCGTCTCTTCCGCCCGTTTGCGCAGCTCCTGTATCTTGATCATGCCGATTTTATAGGCGGTGGCCTGTCCCGGCCAGACGATATAGCGGTCAATTTCGGCGCGGATGTCGCCCTCGCTATTGGCCGTGTTGGCGAGCATATAATCGACGGCTTGTTGGCGGGTCCATTTCTTAGAATGGATGCCCGTATCAAGGACCAAGCGCGCGGAGCGGAAGATTTCCATGCTTAGCTGGCCAAACTCTTGGTAGGGGTCTGTGTAAAGCCCCAGCTCCTTGGGCACGCCCTCAGAATAAAGCGCCCAGCCCTCAATATAAGGCGTGTGGCCGCCGCGGGTGCGAAATTTGGGAAGGCCTTCGAGCTCTTGGGCGATGGCGAGCTGCATATGGTGGCCGGGAATGCCCTCATGATAGGCGAGCGCCTGCATTTGATAGATAGGGAGCTCGCCCATATCTTTGAGGTTGATGTAATAAATACCGGGGCGCGAGCCATCTGGCGCCGGACTGTTGTAAAAGGCGCCAAAGGCGGTGGCTTCGCGAAACGGCTCGACGCGTTTGACGACCATGTCGGCTTTGGGTTTGGTGATGAAAAGCCCGTCAAGCTCAACGCGCATGGCGTCGATCATGTCTGTGGCTTCATTTATATAGCGCGCGCGGCCCGTATCATCATTGGAATAGGTGAATTGCGGATCGGTTCGCAGGAAGGAGAAAAACTCTTGCAAGCTGCCCTCATAGCCGATGCGGGCCATGATCTCCCGCATTTCGTCTTGAACACGGGCAACGTCTTTGAGGCCGATTTCGTGGATGTCCTCGGCCGTCATATCGGTGGTTGTGTAATGTTTCAGGCGTGCTTGGTAATAGTCGCCGCCGCGCGGGAGTTTCCAGACGCCGTCATCCTCAGACGCCGTTTCTTCATGGCGGGTGAACAAGGTGATGAGGTTTTCATAGGCCGGCTTAACCGAGATCAGCAACGCCTCCCGGGCGTCATCTTTGAGTTGGTCAGCCTCAGCCGTATCAAGCTTATCAATTTTAGCTTGGATATCGGCCCAAAGCGGACTGTCATCACCCTCTGTAAAAGGTATGCCTGTGATAACATTTTGGGCGGCCTCGATGATTTTGGGATAGACAAATTTAGGCAAAGATACGCCCGCCTCAAACTGTGTCTCTGCGCGTTTGGCATACTCACCAAGAAAGGCTTCAAATTGGGACAGGCGGGAGATATAGCCTTTTGCGTCCTCGACCTTGTCAACGGGATGAAAATTAATCAGGAAAGACGGCAAGGATGAGTGCGGGCCGCTCATATGTTGGAAGATATAGTCATGATCGCCATATTCATGCTCGGCCAAGTCGTCCTCAGCGTCATATTCAAACAGGCGGTAGGAGAGAGCCGATTGTGGATCCAGCCGGTCCGGGTCAAAGCTGTCACGCATTTCTTTGAGCCAGGCCTGGGTCAGGGCCGCCTCTTCATCGGCGAAGAGTTGTGATGTGTCATCAAGCCGGTCCTGTTGGTCTTTTATCCCGTAATAGGTCTGGTTTGTCGGTGAGCGCACAAGGCCGTCTTCATAGCGATCTTCAAACCAGTCATTGAGGCGTTGGCTTTCCTCTATCACCAGCTCCGCCTTGTTCTGAGGTGCTTTAGGACCTGGTGAACAGGCTGTCAGCCATATGATTGATGACATAACTGTCGTGAGAATTAATGAAGGAATACGCATAACAATCTCTCAATGATAGATCCAAACCATAGGATATAAGGTAAAAAAGGGAAGAGCTGGTGTTTAGAAATTTATTGTAGGGGCCTTAATGGCAAAGCCAAGATTTAATAGAACATCAATGCCTTCTTCTATTATAAGTCATTATGGTTGATGTGATTCGCTCATATGATCCCCCGAAGGATAGGAAGTTTTCGCTGTCTATGTTCGTTTGGGGAATGTTTTTGTTCATACTTATAGGCCTGTCTATCTGTATGGCTGCGTATTTTTATAGCTCTCAGGGGTGGCTGTCGGTGGCGGTGTTTGGGGGTATGGCTGTTTCACCATTGCTATTTCTAATATTTGGGAGATCTCCAAATACTGTAGAAAGAAATTCCGTCAGTTCGGATTATAGTGAAGAGATATATGATAGCGTATTTCGTCAAAGCCCGTATGCGGCCGTTATAACTGAAGACAATATTCCGGTCATGGCGAATGACGCCTATAAAACGCTTGTGCCAGAGTTCATTTCTGATGCCTCACTTACGCTGCCAAATATAGATCGTCTTTTTTCAGGCGGAAGCCAAGATACGATGTCCGCCATTTATCGGCTGCATCATCTCAGTGATAATATGTCTAAGGCTGTTGAAGAGATTGAGGTCTTTGATGCCGACGAACGATTGCGTAGTTTTCGTGTTGAAGTCGGGCGCGTTGGCAACGCTTATTTATGGCAGATTATAGACTTAACTCGGGATCTGGAACTTAAGGATCAGATGTTAGCGGACGCGCCGGTTGGCTTGCTATCGGTTGATCAAGATGGACGAATTCTTGCCTGTAATCCTACAATTTCTCAATGGATTGGTGAGGAGATAGGCGATCATCCTGAGTTTTTACGAGAATTGTTGGCTAATCCGGAGGTGCTGCTTGATAGCCCAAAGACTAAGGGGCGCACGGTTAGATCAGATACAAAGCTCTATACAAATAAAGGTGTCGTTACGCCGACAGTTATGATCGCGACATGGCGCGAAGTCGGGGATGACCGCTATGTTGCCAGCGTGGCTCTTCACGGACATTCAAGCCTGGGGGCTAGCTCAAACACCCTGTCGTCAGGTCAGCTAAGTCAGGGTGATTTATCTATCGAAAATTCTTTATCCGTATTTGATAAAGCGCCAATCGCAACGTTACGTCTAGATAGCTTGAATTTAGCGAATGCACGAATCCAGGGCATGAATATGGCTTTTACCTCCATGATTGGCCCAGGTAAATGGACGGGACGGCTGTTTTCTGATGTGTTTAAATTTGACGGCGAGCCTCCGGCTTTCTTAAAAATGGATGCCGCTGATTGTCCGCCAGATACACCTTATGATGCCATTTTGAGCGGAGAGAAAAACCTCAACGTCAGTAGCTATATCGTAGCGGATGCGGCATCTGAGAGCTGTCAAGTTTTTCTTGTTGATATTAGTATGCGTAAGTCGCTTGAGGATCAGTTGGTTCAATCCCAGAAAATGCAGGCGATTGGTCGTCTGGTGGCCGAAATCGCGCATGATTTTAATAATCTGCTCGCGGCTATGCGGCTTTACACAGATACGCTTTTAGGGCGTCATCCGATAGGAGATCCATCTTATCAAGACCTTCAGCAGGTTAACGCCAATGTTAATCGGGCAGCCTCACTTGTGAAAAAGCTTTTGGCCTATTCTCGCAAACAAACTATTCGCGCTGTGAAATTAGATGTCTCTGAAACCCTCTCGGATATTACGGTGACCCTCAAACAGGTGTTAGGAGAACGGGTCAGTTTAAATGTTGTTCATGGTCGCGACCTACCTCCAATTAAGGTTGATAAAAACCAGCTCGACACAGTTTTAATGAATTTGGGCGTGAATGCCCGGGATGCCATGAAGGCCCAAGGCGGTGGAAAGATTACAATAGAAAGTCGTCGGGCTAAACGCATTGAGCTTAACACGCCCGCCCTCAAAGCGGCACTGTCGGTTATGGAGGGCGATGAATTTGTCATTATTTCTGTCACAGATACGGGCACCGGTATTACGGATGAGATCAAGAATAAAATATTTGAGCCATTTTTCACGACCAAACCGCAAGGTGAGGGGACAGGTCTTGGTCTTTCAACAGTCTATGGGATCGTCCAACAGTCTGGCGGACATTTATCTGTTGAGAGTGAGTTGGGTGTAGGTACCACCTTCACAATATATCTTCCGGCTTATTTCGGAGAAGAAGATGACGATGTTGTTGTGCCTCTGGTTTTGTCAAGTAAACCCAAAGCCCGTCCGCCTGCAGATCTCGCGGGGCAAGGGAATATTCTTTTTGTTGAAGATGAAGATTCGGTTCGGGTGATTGCCGCCAAAACTTTACGGAAACGCGGTTATAATGTGACTGAAGCTGGTGACGGGGAAGAAGCCTTTGAGCTTTTACAAGAATCTGACAAGCCGTTTGATTTGATGATATCAGATGTTGTGATGCCCGGAATGGATGGGCCGACACTTCTTAAGAAAGGCCGGGATATGCTGGGGGGTACAAGAATCGTCTTTATTTCAGGATATGCCCAAGAAGATTTTTCGGAGCTTTTATCTGAGGAGCCTGATGTGACCTTCTTGCCGAAACCTTTTAGTCTTGTGGAGCTCGCCGAGAAGGTAAAATCTGAAATAGGCGCTATAGCGTCATAAAATTTGTTCCTTTTATGTTCTTTTTTCTTGCGCTTGAGAACAAAATGTGTACATAGAGTTTTTACGGCAGTCCATTTCCAGCCGCAATAATAACAGATGACCGAAGGGCTCCGGTCGTCTAATCTGGAGATTAAAATGGCAAAGAAAGCGAAGTTAAAAGTTGTAGGATCGCCCATGGACGCAAATAAATCATCAGCGCTCGAAGCTGCTCTTAGTCAAATTGACCGGGCGTTTGGCAAAGGCTCTGTCATGAAGCTGGGCGATAAGACGAGCCTGGATATAGAAGCGGTATCTACGGGCTCTCTCGGGCTTGATATCGCTTTAGGAATAGGCGGGCTTCCCAAGGGCCGTGTCATTGAAATATATGGCCCGGAAAGTTCCGGTAAAACGACATTATCTCTGCATTGTGTGGCTGAAATGCAAAAAACCGGAGGTGTAGCCGCATTTATTGATGCGGAGCATGCATTGGATCCTGTTTATGCAGCCAAATTGGGTGTGGATGTTAATGAGCTTCTGATTTCTCAGCCCGATACAGGTGAGCAAGGCTTAGAGATCGCCGATACACTCGTGCGCTCCGGTGCCGTTGATATTCTCGTCATTGACTCCGTTGCGGCTCTAACACCTAGAGCAGAGCTCGAAGGTGATATGGGAGATAGTCTTCCAGGGCTTCAAGCGCGTCTTATGAGTCAGGCCTTACGTAAGCTGACAGGGTCTATTTCTAAATCCGGCTGTATGGTCATCTTTATCAACCAGATTCGTATGAAAATCGGGGTTATGTATGGATCGCCTGAAACGACAACAGGTGGGAATGCCTTGAAGTTTTATTCCTCAGTGCGCCTTGATATTCGCCGTATTGGATCAATTAAGTATCGTGATGAGGTGATTGGCAATCAGACACGAGTTAAGATTGTTAAAAACAAAGTGGCCCCGCCTTTCCGCCAAGTTGAGTTTGATATTATGTATGGTGAAGGTATTTCCAAAACGGGTGAATTAATCGACTTGGGTATCAAAGCAGAAGTTGTTGAAAAGTCCGGGTCTTGGTATTCATATGGAGATGAACGGATTGGACAAGGTCGCGAAAACGTTCGTAAATTCTTGTTGGAAAACCCTGATATGGCCAATGAGATAGAACATAAAATTCGTTTGAATGAAGGCCTTATTGAAGAAGAGCTTCTTATGCCTAAAGAGGAGCAAAAAGAGGATGTTGAAGACGGTAAAGACGACCAATTACTTCAGTTGGGAAGTTAAAACCTCCTCATAATAATATTGATAAAATTGAAATGAGCGCTTGGCACTGCTGAGCGCTCTTTCTATATGGACATTTCATAATTTAACGCACGAATATTGTTGGTACCATGGAAACTTTACGCGACATCAGGCAGCATTTTTTAAATTACTATGCGGGCCTTGATCATAAGATCACGCCGTCGAGCCCTATCGTGCCGCAAAATGACCCGACTTTACTTTTCACCAATGCCGGAATGGTTCAGTTCAAGAACTATTTTACCGGAGCTGAAACACCGCCAAGCTTAAGAGCTGTGACGTCCCAAAAATGTGTGAGAGCTGGTGGTAAACATAATGACCTCGACAATGTCGGCTACACGGCGCGTCACCATACATTTTTTGAAATGTTGGGTAACTTTTCCTTTGGGGACTATTTTAAACCGCTCGCTATTGAATCAGCCTGGAATCTTGTCACCAAAGATTTTGGACTTCCTAAAGATAAGCTGCTGGTCACAATTTATCATAATGATGAACAAGCTTATGATCTCTGGAAAAAAATTGCAGGTCTTCCGGATGAAAAGATAATACGTATCGCAACGTCTGATAATTTTTGGGCGATGGGCGATACCGGCCCGTGTGGACCTTGTTCTGAGATATTTTATGACCATGGTCCCGATATATGGGGCGGCCCTCCCGGTTCTCCTGAGGAAGACGGCGATCGATTTATCGAAATATGGAACCTCGTCTTTATGCAGTTTGAAAAACATGCTGACGGGAGTCAAATAGACTTACCCAAGCCGTCTATTGATACGGGTATGGGGCTAGAGCGTATTGCAGCAATCCTACAAGGTAAGCATGATAATTACGACGTGGATTTATTCCAAAATTTAATCGCGGCCTCCGTGAATTTAACCGGGGTCAAAGCAGATGGAGATGCTAAGTTTTCGCACCGTGTTATCGCCGATCATTTGCGTGCCTGCTCTTTTTTAATGGCGGATGGTGTATCACCATCTAATGAAGGTCGCGGTTATGTGCTTCGGCGCATTATGCGCCGAGCTATGCGACATGCCCATATATTAGGCGCCAAGGATCCGCTTATGCACCGCCTAGTGCCGGCGTTAATAAGCGAGATGGGTGATGCTTATTCGGAACTGGGACGCGCTCAGGCCTCGATTGAAGCGACGTTTAAGCAAGAAGAAGTGCGATTTCGTCGAACATTGGGGCGCGGAACGACGTTGCTAGATGACGCAACCTCCGAAATGAAAGAGGGCGATCAGTTAGACGGTGAAACAGCATTCAAACTCTATGATACCTATGGGTTCCCGCTTGATTTGACGCAAGAGGCTTTGCGCTCACGCGGTATAACCGTTGATACAGATGCATTTGACGCCGCTATGGAGCGTCAGAAGGAGGGGTCTAAAGCGGCCGGGTTTAAATCGGGCGACACCGGAACAGATGATATCTGGCTGGCTATTCGAGAAGAATATGGGGCTAGTGATTTTAACGGATATGGAAACTTGAGCGGGAAGAGCGACATCATTGCTTTACTTGTCGATGGCCAAAAAGTTGAAGCTGCCCAAGATGCAGAGATTATGTTCGTGACCAAGCAAACACCATTTTACGCCGAAAGTGGCGGTCAGGCCGGAGATAAGGGACAGGCATCATTTAGCGGTGGCGAAATACGTATCACCGATGTGCAAAAACGGGCGGGCGACCTACATGTACATATAGGCCAATTAAAAGGCTCGGTTGCGCTCGGTGAGACGATCGATCTGTCAGTCGATAGTGGCAACCGTGAACGTACAAAACGCAATCACTCAGCAACCCATATCATGCATGAAGCCCTACGGCGCATTTTAGGACCCCACGTTACTCAGAAAGGTCAGATGGTGGATGGTGAGCGCATTCGTTTTGATATTTCCCATGGCGGCGCGATTACGCGCGAGGAGCTTGCCAAGGTCGAGGATGAAGTAAACCAGATCGTTTTACAAAATGTGTCTGCCAAGACGGAATTAATGAACCCGGATGCCGCTATAGACGCGGGGGCCATGGCATTGTTTGGCGAAAAATATGGAGATGAGGTTCGCGTCTTATCCTTGGGTGGTCCGCTGGATAAAGATACGGATAAAGCCTACTCAGTAGAACTTTGCGGCGGTACACATGTTGATCGCACAGGTGATATAGCACTGTTTAAAATTCTCTCAGAGGGCGCGATAGCGGCGGGAATACGTCGCGTTGAGGCTGTGACTGGTGAGGCGGCGAGGGACTATCTCGAAACTCAGGCGGGCTATGCCCGTTCGATCGCCGATCAGCTTAAAGCCAAGCCTGAAGATATATCCGCCCGTGTGGAAAGCTTAGTTAAAGAGCGCAGACAGCTTGAAAAAGACTTAGCGACGGCCAAAAAACAACTCGCTCTGGGCGGCGGAGGCGGTGGGACGGCTGTAGAAGAAATTTCGGGCATCAAATTTATTGGCCGGGTGCTCGACGGCGTATCCGGAAAAGATCTGAGAAGCATGCTCAATGAACAACTTCAATCAATCGGAACCGGGATTGTTGCTTTTGTCGCAACAAATGATGGTAAAGCGGCTGTGGCTGTCGCGGTGACGCCGGATTTGACGGATCAATATTCCGCGGTCGATCTGGTCAATGCAGGCGCTGAGAAAGTTGGTGGTCGTGGTGGCGGCAAGCCGGGAATGGCGCAGGCTGGCGGAAATAATGTGGCTGGAGCTGATGACGCTCTTGGGGCGATTAAGGCTATGCTCGCTGGTTAACGACGCCAGCCTTTTTCAACTCCGCGCTCAGCCGGCCCGTTAAAAAACAAAAGAGCATCTTAAAATCGCTAATCAAAGACCATAAAGGATATGTGAATGTGGCGGGCCTGTTTTTTTCAATAAAAAGATGACTAAGCCAGGCGAAAAAATATCCGCAGACGAGGGTAAGTAACAGTAAGCTCCATTTTTGGGTCGTTAAGACAAAGATTAAGAGGGTGATGGCCAAGACCGTACCGACATAATGCATCGCTCTCGTTCGAGAATCAGCATGTTCACGCAAATAATGGGGCCAAAACTCACTAAATGTTGAATATTCACGCATTTTGATGCCTTTCAATTGGTTCCTTATTATAGTTTTGACAAGAAAAGTGAATCAAGTCTCAAAAATTCCTTAATTTTTTAAGCTTTTGTTTACCTTATTCGTTAATAAAGGGGTTGTCTCTTCTGAGACACCCACCATTCACCTAACACCTTTGGAGCCTTTATGGCTCCTCTTTTTTTGTGTGAAAACACTTTTTTAGGCTTGTGAGGTTAGGGCAGTGTTGCTAACAGACGCGCCTTACAGTTGGTGATCCGCAATAGCTCAGTTGGTAGAGCAAGTGACTGTTAATCACTGGGTCG
>CAZPLJ010000078.1:0-8889 GCA_964587545.1 uncultured Caulobacterales bacterium
TCGGTTACATCATCTGAGCTGTATCCAAGCTCATTTAAGATAGCGTCGGTATCTTGGCCTACCTGTGGCGCAAGGCGTGGCGCCGCTTCTCCCGAGACAGAAAAACGTGGAGACGGCGCGGGCTGAACCTTACCTTCAACATCAATAAAGGTACGTCGAGCTTTATTATGTGGGTGATCGGGCGCTTCACTCAAGGACAACACTGGAGCAAAACAGACATCCGTCATTTCCATGATTTCACACCATTCTTCGCGCGTTTTCATTTTGAAGATTGTCTCTAATCGGCTCGTAAGTTCCGGCCATTTAGCTTTATCAAGTTGAGCCTTAAAATCCAGATCATCAGTTAAGCCAGTCTTTTCAAGTAGCAGACTATAGAATTTTGGTTCGATAGACCCAATGGAGATATAGAGCCCGTCTTTGGTTTCATATGTGTCATAGAAATGGGCCGCCCCATCCAGAAGGTTACTCCCACGATCATCAACCCATAAATCATGCGCATATAAACCCCATGTGGACGCCATTAACGTCGCAGACCCGTCAGTCATTGCGCAATCAATAACTTGTCCAGGCGATCCGTTTTTAATGGCTAAAAGCGCGCTAACCATGCCAAAAGCGAGCATCATCCCGCCACCGCCAAAATCTCCCAAATAATTTACAGCTGGTATGGGTTTTTCATCTCTTTTTCCGACTGTGTGAAGAATGCCTGAAAGCGCAATATAGTTTATATCGTGACCGGCAGCGTGAGCATAAGGCCCTGTTTGTCCCCAACCGGTCATACGCCCATAAACGAGATTGGGATTAATCTCTAAAAGCGTATCTGGGCCTAAGCCCAGCTTTTCCATAACTCCGGGACGAAGCCCTTCAATAAGACCATCCGCCGTCTTGATAAGCTCCTTGGCTATCTCTACCGCTTTCGGGTCTTTTAAATTTAACGTTATAGACTTGCGGGTTCTCAAAGTCGGATTATGGACCCTATTGACCGAGCCAGGGCGATCTATTCTGATGACTTCTGCCCCGTGATCGGCAAGCATCATGGCGCAGAAAGGTCCCGGCCCTAAGCCCGCAAATTCAATGATACGTATGCCGGATAATGTGCCTGTCATTTTAAGCCACCATGCTATTTAATCTGGATTGAACAATTTGATCCGCCTCATACATAATATTGTCAATCAACTCTTGGACTGACGGGATATCGTGTATTAGCGCTTGCACCATACTCGCCCAAAACATACCGCCCTCTAAATCACCAGTCCGGAGTAATTCAGCACCGGCAGCACCACTTACGAGCGAGGCGACATCCTCAAACTTAGCATCAGGCAAAGCCAAACGCCTAACAACTTCATCAGACACATCACTTTTTCCAACGCGAGCCGTATTTTTGAAATTGCGAAAAATCAGGTTTGTTCCACGCTCGTCATTTTCAACATATTTAGCTTTAATATTGTCATGTATTGGCGCTTCTTTCGTGGCACAAAATCGCGTGCCCATATTTATGCCGTCGGCACCAAGAGCCAGTGCTGCCACAAGACCGCGGCCATCCCCAAAACCTCCAGACGCGATCATAGGTATTGTGATTTTATCTGCGGCTGCCGGGATTAAAATCAAACCCGGAATATCATCCTCACCCGGGTGACCTGCACATTCGAACCCATCTATGGAGATAACATCCACACCTCTTTTCTCAGCGGAAATTGAGTGTCTAACGGAGGTGCATTTATGAATAATTTTAATATCGGCTGCTTTTAAAATTTCCCAGATTGGAATAACGGCCGAAGACCCGGCAGTCTCAACCACCCTAATCCCGCTATTTATAATGGCCTTCGCATAGGCCTTATGATCCAAAGGCCGCATGGTTGGAAAGACTGTCAAATTTACGCCAAAAGGTTTGTCGGTCATGGTCCGACAGCGTTCAATTTCTTTTTCCAAATCATCAGGCGTCGGTTGTGTCAACGCTGTTATTAGCCCAAAGCCGCCTGCGTTTGATACGGCAGACGCGAGCTCAGCAACCCCCACATTTTGCATTCCGCCTTGAACAATAGGGTGTTCTATTTCCAGGAGTTCAGTAATTCGTGTTTTCATTATGTTTGCCTTAACGGTGGTAGAGCTTTGGGGTTCATGACCCAGATTTTATTGGTTTTTTCAAGATGAAGACGCCAATGATTTTCTGCCCCTTCGACGTCGCCCTGTTCGATATACTCAATCAATCGGTAAAAGGATTTGATGCCGACTTTTGAGCGTTTCTTTTGCTCAGCGGATGTAAACGGGCGCAAAGATAGATGCTGTATCTGATGGGTCCGCATAATATCATTTAGCAGCTCAACAAGAAGATTAAGCGTTTGATTTCCGCCGACTTCGACAAGCACGCGGTGAAATTCCGTCAGACCGATTGTGACATCTTCATGTTTTTCCTGTTCGTTAAGTTCGTCTAATCGTTGGGCTTCCAGACGAAGACGCTCGACAACTTCTTTGGGTTGCTTTTCGGCTAGTCGGCGAACGGCAAAGGGCTTTATAGCCAGTCGCGCATCATAAATATCTGAAATCGAAATCTCATTCGTCCGCAATACATAAGTCATGTAACGCGCAACCACATCTATTTTTGGAGCATGAATAGTCGCCCCCTTACGCGAGCCCCTAGATACACTGATGAGTTTTTCAGTTTCTAACACCCGAAAAGCTTCCCGTAATGTGGGCCGGGAAATACCGAAGTCTTCAAGCAATTCCGCTTCCGAAGGCAAACTATCGCCTTCTTTTAGCTCTCCGTTTAAAATCCTGTTTCGGATATGATCGGCAATAATTTCAGCCATTTTTGGAACGCGAACCTTCGTTCCGTCTGTGATAGGCGCTGTTGTCGACGCTACAACATTAAGAATATTATTGGCGCTCTTATTCATGATCCGCTCAACACTTCCGCAGACATGACGGATCGACCATCAGACCCAATAATGGCGAGTTCCAGACCATTCTCATTCCGGTTAGCCACAAGGTTTAAAGTCTCGTTACAATAGGCAGGCGACAACCCTCTAAACTTAAACCGATTGATCGATTTGTTTTTCAATAATTGTGTTGCAAACCGTAAAAGAAGCGACGCCATAAGCGGACCATGAACAACCAACGCCGGATAGCCCTCCTCGCCTGTGGCATAAGGCACATCATAATGGATACGATGGGTATTGAATGTCAGAGCCGAGAACCGAAACAGTAAAGTTTCGTTTGGTGTTATACTTTCAGTATATTCCCAATCCGATAGGTCATAATCACTGGCTTTTGGAAATTCACTCTTAGCAGTTGACGCGTCACGATAAACGATCGTTTGCACCTCACGGATAGAATCTTGACCATCATTTTTCGTTGCGTGCTCCACATTCACAAATAAAAGCTCGCCTGAACGTCCTGATTTGGCTTTGACGCTTTGTATCTTTGAAACTCTCTCAATCGTCGCATTTGTAATTAGAGGTTTCAAAAAATGCACGTCACTTGAGGCCCACATGCGGCGAGGCAATTCACTCTTGGGCAAGAAACCACCTGTTTTTGGATGACCATCTATTCCTAAATCTGCCATAGGCGCCTTTGGCAAACAAAGACACCAATGCAAACCAATAGGCAAATCAGCTGCACGGCCCTCATTACCGATTACGGCTCTATATCTTTCGACTAATGCTGGTGTAATCACGTCACTTTGCCGAAATTCGTTGCCGATATATGTTTCGTAGTCGACCATTAGTTTCGATTGACCAGTTTGCCTTTGGCAACCACTTGCGCCTGAATTTCGCCCGCGCCTTCGAAAATATTCAAAATACGCGCATCGCAAAGAACCCGGCTGATTTCATATTCAAGCGCGTATCCATTACCACCATGAATTTGCAGACTCGCATCCGCATTGGCCCATGCTGTCCGCGCGGCAAATAATTTGGCCATACCGGCTTCGATATCGCACCGGCGCCCCTTGTCCTTCTCACGCGCGGAGAAATAAGTAATCTCGCGAGACATTAAAACGTCCACCGCCATCATAGCAATCTTGTCAGCCACGCGCGGGAAATTGATGATGGATTGCCCAAATTGTTTGCGCTCAATCGCATATTGCAAACCGAGCTCCAGCGCTCTTACCGCAACACCGACAGCCCGAGCTGCCGTTTGAATGCGAGCCCCCTCAAAGGTTGCCATGAGTTGCTTGAAACCTCGGCCTTCTTCCCCGCCAAGAAGCGAGTCTGACGGCGCTTGGAATTCATCAAAGCCGAGCTCATATTCGCGCATGCCACGATAACCGAGAACGTCTATTTCGGTTCCTGTTAAACCCTCAACCGGAAACAGATTTTCATCATCTCCGCGCGGCTTTGGTACAAGCAACATAGACAAGCCTGCATAGCCTTTCACATCTGGCTTGGTTCGCGCAAGCAAGGTCATGACATCGGAACGCGCCGCATGTGTGATCCAGGTTTTGGCACCCGTAATTGTCCAACTTCCATCTTCGTTTTCTATGGCACGGGTTTTCAACGAGCCAAGATCAGATCCCGTATCCGGTTCTGTAAAGACAGCGGTCGGCAAGATCTCACCGCTCGCGATAGAAGGCAGCCATTTTTCTTTTTGGGCCGCGGTTCCGCCATGTAAAATCAATTCGCCTGCAATCTCGGAACGCGTCCCGAGCGACCCGGCGCCTATCCAGCCCCGACTAAGTTCCTCGGTCACAATACACATAAATAGCTTGCCTAATCCCAGACCCCCATGTTCCTCGGGAATACAAACGCCGAAAGTTCCCAGCTCAGCCATTTCATTGACAACATTATCAGGTACAAGCGCATTATCGAGATGCCATTGATGGGCATATGGTACGATCTTATCTTCTGTGAAACGTCGATATTGGTCCTTCACCGCATCCAGCATTTCTTCATTAAAATCGTCAGAGATAGCTTTTCCATCCGCCATCAGAGACGCCAAGCGCGCGCGCTTTTCAGCGGTATTTCCGGTTTCCAGGAAAAAACGTATATCAGATTTACCCATCAGGACTTGAGCTTCACCTAAAAGTCCAAAATCAGCCGAGCGTATATATTCATTTTGCCCCATCGGGATACCCAAACCGATTTGCGCGAAATATTCCCCAAATGCGATATCGACGGCGAGTTGATCAGCTTCTGTTAGACTATTATTATTTTTACGCCTCACCGCCCAATCTAGGACAGACCTTAACGCGACATAGCTTGTCTCCACCCATGCGTAGCCATGTACGATGCGCTGCTCCACATTGACTTTAGCGGATTTCGCTCGCCCATCGACGACGACACGGTCACTGACCGTTTGTTTCACTTGCTCAACAAAAGCCTCGACGCTCTTCAGAGCTTTCTGTGCTCGGTCCAAATTATTCTGGCTACCGTCTACCACTAATTTCGCAACTGCCATGACTGCCTCAGCTTAGGATCGTCCCGTCATCGACGAGATTGTTTATGTCTTTAGGAGATAACCCCAACGCGGATTCCAAAATTTCAGCCGTATTGGCCCCTAATTTCGGGGCGGTCGCAGGCGTCAGCCTTGTCTCCGTTGAAATCGTTGCTGCCGCACCGGGCGTCGGATAGGTAAAACCACTGGGGTTTTTCATTGTTTTGAAAATCGGATTTTCTGTCACTAAAGCCGGATCATTGACCGCATGCTTCATGGTTTTATACTCACCCCAGCATCCTCCGACCTCATCCAATGCTTTTCCTAAATCATCCGCTGTCCAATTTGCTATTCTGCTTTCCACCAAAGGGTATAAAACATCGGCATGTTGGTAGCGAACACCCTCATCATAATCGAACGTCACCCCACGTTCCGTTTCAATAACATCTATTTCGGATGCGATATCTAACACTTTGACCAAGACACTCCACTGTCGCGATGTAAGCGCCATGACAATCAATCGCCGATTATCCTTGGTCCGGAAATCTTTTCCAAAAGCCCCGTAAAGTTCATTACCATGTCTTGGGCGATTGTGACCTTGATGGAGGACCTCGGCTATATTGCCGAGATTAGCCATGGTCGTTATGCCAATATCTGATAGCGGAATTCGGTAATCCCCGCCTCGCCCTGTGTCTTTGCGATGGCGTTCAGCCGCCAAAATTGTGAAGGCCGCATAGGCGCCGGCCAATAAATCCCAAGCAGGTAAAACGTGATTGACCGGCTCATCTTCCGGAATGGATTTCGGTCCGGTCATGGAGGGTAGTCCAAGCGCGCAATTGACCGTATAATCTAAAGCTGGTCCTCCATCAGCTTGCCCCATGACCCGCGCGACAATAACGTCCTCGCGTAAAGATTTGAGGGTTTCATAAGACAGGAAACTCCCCACAGGGAAATTGGTCAATAAAATTCCGCCATTGTCTCCGCCGGATACAGCCAGCTTTTGCAATAGTTCTCGGCCTTCTGTTGTCTTTAAGTTCAACGAAACTGATTTCTTGGCGTTGTTTAATCCTTCCCAGTAAAAACTCGCACCGTTGTCAGCTTTGGGCCAACGATTATAATCCGGACCGCCTTTAACATGATCTACGCGTATCACTTCGGCTCCGAACTGCGCGAGATACAATCCGGCAGATGGCGACGCCACAAATGACGTGGCTTCTATTATCCTAAGGCCTTTGAGAATATCATACATTTATACGCCTGCCTGATGTTCACGGATAATGCGCTTTGCGATAGCAAGCTGTAAAATTTGCGTTGTGCCTTCATAAATACGATAGACGCGACAATCCCGATAAAAACGCTCGGCAAGATATTCCTGAAGGTAGCCTGCCCCACCAAAAATCTGCACGACCCTGTCCGCTACCCGGCCACACATCTCAGACGCAAACATTTTAACGCTCGCCGCATCCACGATAATATTTTCGCCTTTGTCAGCCCGAGCAGACGCATCTTTTAGCATAGCTTCAGCAGCATAAATTTCGGCCTTAGAGTCAGCCAACATGGCCTGAATGAGTTGGAAATTAGCAATCGTCGTCCCGAATGCCTTGCGCTCAGTGGCATAGGTGAGCGCGTAATCCAGCATTCGCTTGGCATATCCAACCGATGCTGCGCCCACAGATAATCGACCATTATTGATAGCGCCCATCGCCGATTGAAATCCCGTTCCTTCGACTCCGCCCAGCAAAGCCTCTTTCGGGGTACGCACATCTTCCAGGATAACATCTGCAATCTGAGAGCCCGATTGACCCATTTTCTTATCAGGCTTTCCAATCGTTAGACCCGGAGTGTCTATAGGTATAAGAAAGGCGCTGACATGCGCGTTTTTTGGAAGGTTGTCTTGAGACGTGCGCGCCATTATCAATCCCATATCGGCTATGGGGGCATTAGAGATATACCGCTTTACACCGTTGAGAACATACTCATTTCCATCGGCCACGGCTCGGGTTGTCATAGCCGCAGCGTCCGACCCAGAGTCAGGTTCAGATAATCCAAAACATCCAATCATGTCCCCGCTTGCAAGTTTCGGCAGCCAATAATTTTTTTGAACATCCGTTCCCGAATTCACGATGGCTGAGGCGTTCATGCCGACATTCATAGACAGAATAGACCGAAATGCCGGTAAGGCCCAGCTCAGCTCTTCTATGAATTTCACATATTGAGAGACATTAAATCCTGCGCCCCCATATTCTTCGGGAATGGTCACACCAAACAGACCCATTTCTCGCATTTCACCAGCAATATCATCAGGCACACGGTCTAGGGCGACCCTCTCTTCCTCGGCAGCACGAGACGGTCTCTCACATAGCGTTTTAGCTGCGAGATGAACTGATCAAACGTATCCGGATCAACGCCTTGATTGAGCATTAGCCTAGTCCGACGATGGCAATCGAGCTGACATTTTGAAACGGCATACCACCCAAATTATGCGACAAACATAATGAAGGTGGGTCTTTGCGTTGTCTTTCACCCGCACGACCTAATAATTGGAGATAGTTTTCGTAAATCATCCGAAGGCCTGAGGCCCCAATTGGATGACCAAAGCACTTTAATCCCCCGTCAATCTGACAGGGTATTTTACCGTCTGAATCAAACTTTCCGTCAAGAACGTCTTTCCATGCTTCACCATCTTTTGAAATGAATAGATCTTCCATAGTGACAAGCTCAGTAATGGAAAAACAATCATGAACCTCGGTGAGTGAAATCTCTTTTTCTGGATCGGTAATGCCCGCTTCTGCATAGGCTTTCTTGGCGGCTAATCTGGTGGTGTGCATATAGCTACCATCCCAACCTTTGCCCTGCATTTCCCACCCATTAGATGTCGCTAGCTGCAAAGCTTTGACGGTAACAATATCTGATTTACCGAGGGATTTCGCGATTTCCGGCGTGGTGACAATCGCACAAGCCGCCCCGTCTGATACGCCGCAACAATCAAACAAACCCAATGGTTCAGCAATGAGTGGCGCATTCATCACTGTATCTATGTCAATCTTCTTCCTTAGGTGGGCTTTCGGGTTTTTCGCGCCATTGTCGTGACTTTTGACAGATACATGCGCCATGGCCCGCTTTAAATCCTCAGGCGCTACGCCGTGCTTAGCACGATAGGCAGACGCTAATTGCGCAAAGTTTCCGGGAGCTGAGCCGTTGACACCCATAGCATCCCAACTTGAACCTCGTGTGCGAACAGGAAGCCCACCATAACCTGTATCTTTGAGCTTTTCGACACCCATAGCGAGGGCAATATCGGCAGCCCCAGAGGCGACGGCATATACCGCGCCTCTAAAAGACTCTGTGCCACTCGCGCAGTAATTCTCAACCTTCGTTACCCCGACATTAGGTAAGCGCAATGCAATGGCTGCGGGAATACCGGACGGTCCGATATTTTGAGCGTCAAATCCGACCCCGAGCCAAGCCGCAATCAACCTCAATATCCCTTGAGCCCAAATCCATTGAGCCCAAACAATCACG
>CAZPLJ010000079.1:0-8814 GCA_964587545.1 uncultured Caulobacterales bacterium
TTAAGGCCGCTAACCGGCAAGAGGCTATATGTTAAAGGCCTGGAACCCTATGTCCCCACACAACGTCCAGACGATAAGGCAGGGCGTATCCTGTGGGAAATTGGCCGCTTTCGTGACGCCTGTGTTTTGCATGGTGATGACCGGCCATACCGCGAATATCCGGCTGGGTGGGTCATTGATAATTTGCGTATGACGGGTTTTAAAGTGCTAAACGTCAAGCATTTCGATATTCGATATAAAAAGCTATTCGTGAACGCGCAGATCGATGTCTGTGCTCCCATTCTTGATAAATTTCCGGATCAAAATCTAGCCAAGGCGTTGAAAGCGCGCGGCGAAGCTATTCGGGCTGAGGCACTTGAGGTTATAGAGACTGAAGGCGCTCTAAGTGCGGGCCGTAACTATGTGATCGCTGCCGAACCCGAATAAAAATTATTGGCTCTGCTTCGGTGTTATCCATCCTTTCAATATCCAGAAAATTAAGGCCATACCTGCATAACCGAAGATGAAATGCATGAAATCAAGTACCCAGAGACCCATAGGAGAGTTCGCAAAAAGAACAGCATTTCCCAAGACGGGCAGGGCGATCAAGACGGATAAAATGCCCGCAATCATTTGATGCTGCCAAAAATTCTGTGAGCGTGTCATACGGATTATCGCATATAGACCGCTAGCTTGAACAATACTGATGAGGTGGGTTGATATGGTTTGGTATATGCCGCGCTTTTCCGCGACGCGTATGAGTTCTTCTTCGCTGTGACCAATGAGGCTTTGCCATACATCGTCAAACACCGTTGCATACCAGAGAAATCCCCAAATGGTGAAAGCAAGGCTCGCCACAAGGATAACCAATATGATTTTGATCGGGTTAGAAGATGCGCGCAATTTGTTCATGCACGCATTCTAAGCAAAAATAACGCCAGAGGTGAGAGGCTCACTTTATTGTGTATATCGAATATTTGCTACTTTGGGTCCACAGCCAGAAGCTGGACATGGAATAAAAGGGTCGCATTGGGTGGGATGCCGCCGCGTCCATTGGGGCCATATGCTAGGTCGCCCGGAATATATAGAGTGCGGGCCTCACAAGGTTTCATACCGCCCATAGCTTCAACCCAGCCTTGAATGACGCCGTTGGCCGGAAAATCAATTGGCTGGCCACGGTCATAAGAGCTATCAAAGGTTTTTCCGTCCGGGAAAATACCATGATAGTTCACTTTAATTATTTGACTACCAACGGGAGACGGACCACCGTCCTTGCCTTGCTGGACAATCGTATATTGTAAGCCGGAATCAGTCGTCGTCACGCCCTGACGTAATCCATTGGATGTGTGCCAAGCTTCCGGCTCTAAGTCCGGATCTGGTAGGTCCAGGAGGGTATCAGCATAGGGGGCAATGCCGGAGAAAATCTTGTCATCCTCGCAGCTTGCCAGAGGATCGCCAAATACTTCAACTTTTAGCGCGTCAACATCTTCGCGAAGTTCCTTTATATCGGCCTGCTGACCTCCGGTCGGTTGGCAAGCGGCCAATAGTGCAAAGGCGGCGATAGACCACAGTGCTGTTTTTTTCATATCTGTCTCCACTTTCGTGCGTGCTACTTTATCAGAGCCATTTTGCCAAGCTTATTTTGGGTCGTCGCGTAGCCATCCAGTAATTGAAAATCGTCCGGCGCCAGCAAAATTTGTTACTTGTGTAACGATATGGTTTCGTGGGACTTTAAATAGCGTCAGAGTATTGAATGTTGGAGATAAACCAAATTCAGTATTGGTGCCATTTAAAAATAGTAATTGTCCGCCCCAATTTACATTCCAGTTTTTTGTAAAACCCATGACATAAGCTGCTCGGCGCTCTTTAATATCGCCCGTATCATCATGCTCATTTAAGAAATGTCCGCGAGCATATAATGTAGCTTGAGCGTCGTGCTTTAGGACAGTGGGTTCATTAGTTATGAATCTCGTGAAGTCGAGCATCTCAGGACTATTAAGAAATTCAGTCATCGCATGTAGTGGCCATTCGACGTCTTGCTTCTTTAGATAAGCGCTAATCATCGGATAAACGGCATAATGGTAAGCGAACCCATCTCGGGCGCGCGTTAAGACATCTTGAAATATAGTTTGTTTTTCTAAGTTAGATTTATTGTTCCAAATTTCCGGATCATAATAGACATGTTTTCCGTCCTGATCGGAATGAACGACACGCCAAGCTGTACCCGTTGATAAAACATCATATATAGCGTTCGCAATTTCGTCGGGAAATAATCGTTCAACTCTTACATGACCATTTTCTTTGTAAAAATTTCTATAGCCTTCTAGATCATGTCCGTCACGGAGCCGAAGATTAAATTCTCTCACAGCTTAACCATGGCAGGAAGCATCAAATATGCCGTCGATCGCGCTGGATAATGTAGTGTCAAAATCAGCTTCGTTTTGTTGGGCGGATAGGCCTTGTGTCAAAGCTCGAGAGAAACTGGCAATCATGCCGGAGTTTTTAGATAATTTGCCGTTAGCCTCTTCTCGCGAATACCCGCCAGATAGGGCCACCGCGCGTAAAACATTTGGATGATTAACGAGCGGTTTATATTGGTTAGCCTTCTCGGGTAGTGTGAGCTTTAACATGACCTGAGTGCCTTTCGGAAGGTCTTCGAGATGATCATGAATTTCTTTGAGTAGAATGTCTTCAGCTGCTGCCTTGTCGGACATATGAATATTTACCTCGGGCTCAATGATAGGCATTAGGCCGTTACCTAAAATCTGTAAGCCGCGCTCAAATTGTTGATCAACAATTGCGGCAATACCTGTTGGATTTGCCGCCATAATATTAGACCGCATCTTTGTTCCAAAAATACCTTTGCTAACGCCTTTTTGGCAAAGCTCATCTAATTGCGGCATGGGTTTCATCAGCTGAACGCCTCTGTCTTCCGGGGCAAGACCTTTGTCGACCTTCAGAAATGGCACAACATTCCGGTTTTTCCATAGATATTCAGCCGTCGGCGTTCCGTCTATGTCGCCATCCATCGTGCGCTCAAATAAAATAGCGCCCAATATTTTCTTACCGTCAAATGCTGGTGATTTGATGATACGAGATCGCATTTCGTGAATGAGGCCGAACATTTGCTCCTCATTAGAATATGCATCTTCCATGACACCATAAGCTTTTAGGGCCTTCGGAGTTGAGCCTCCCGATTGGTCTAAAGCCGCGATAAATCCTTTTTTATTGGCAACTTTTTTATGCATATCTGTGTTGGTCATCGTATGCTCCTTACTCTAGGTCTCTAATATCTTCACGCCAGGTAATGTTTTCCCTTCCATCCATTCTAGGAAGGCACCGCCTGCTGTTGAGATAAATGTAAAATCATTGCTGGCTCCCGCATGTTTGAGGGCTGCCACTGTATCGCCTCCACCGGCGACGGAAATAAGCTTGCCTGATCTTGTTTGCTTGGCGGCATATTTTGCCGCTTCGACGGTACTTGTATCAAAAGGCGTGATCTCAAAAGCACCAAGTGGACCATTCCAGATCAGTGTTTCGACTCGGTCCATATTATCTGCGATCAGATTGACTGTGTCGGGCCCGGCATCTAAAATCATTTCATCCTCTGCGACATCCTCAATGGAACAGGTGCGATTTTCCGCATTTGCTTTAAAATCTTTAGCGCAAACGACATCAATCGGTAGAACAATTTTGCAGTTCTCAGCAGCGGCAGTTTCTAAGATTTGACGGGCCGTCTCGGCTAAATCATGCTCGCAAAGAGATTTTCCGACCTTATAGCCTTGAGCGGCGAGGAAGGTATTGGCCATGCCGCCACCAATAACGAGAATATCCAGTTTCTTGACGAGATTTGATAGGAGGTCGAGTTTTGTCGAGACTTTCGCGCCTCCAACGACGGCCATGATAGGTGGCTTGGGATGCTCTAGGGCTTGAGCTAAATGATCAAGCTCGCGCTCCATGGCAAGACCTGCATAAGCTGGTAGATGCTCACCTAAGACGGCACTCGATACATGACGTCGATGCGCCGCGGAAAAAGCGTCTTGAACATAAAGGTCGCCAAACGAAGCAAGGTATTTCGCCATCGGCTCCGCGCCATCTGTTTCCATTTTTGCAAACCGTGTGTTCTCCACCAGCATCACGCCTCCGGCTGGTAGCGCGTCGATCGCAGCTTGGTCAGGTTTTTCGCAAAAAAGAACCTCTTGGTCAATGCGCTGGGACAAAGGGTCGACCATAAAATTAAGCGACAATTCGGGCTTAATCTCACCTTTGGGCCTACCGAAATGAGACAAGATAACAGTTTTAGCCTTAGCATCTATAAGGTGTTTAATAGTTGGAATTGCAGCATCTAGTCTCGTATGATCTGAGATGCTTCCGTCATCCGACCTAGGTACGTTAAAGTCTACTCGCAAAAGAGCTGTTTTGCCGGATAATTCGGCATCTTCCAGACGGTTAAATTTCATTAAGCTGACCCTATACGATTTGACATGACACGTGCCACATCAATCATGCGGTTGGCAAATCCCCATTCATTGTCATACCAGGCAATGACTTTTACTAAGTCGCCGCCAATAACTTTCGTGAGGGGGGCTGCAAATACGGTTGAATGCGGATCATGATTGATATCAGACGAGACCAAAGCTTCTCCCGTGTAATGAATGACGTCTTTCATGTAGCTTTCAGATGCGGCTTTCATGGCGGCATTAAGCTCTTCAATGCTTGTATCTTTTTCAGGTTGGAAGGCCAAATCGACCATGGATACATTTGCGGTTGGAACTCTGACGGCCGAGCCGGATAGTTTTCCATCTAATTCTGGTAAAACCAAACCCACGGCTCTAGCCGCACCGGTCGAGGTCGGGATCATATTTTGTCCCGCGGCCCGGGCTCTATATTTATTTTTATGCGAATTATCTAAAATGCGTTGATCTTGTGTGTAGGCGTGAACGGTCGTCATAAATCCACGGCTAATCCCAACAGTATCGAGCAAGACTTTTGCAAGAGGTGCAAGACAGTTGGTTGTACAAGAGGCACAAGAAACGACCCGGTCGTCTTTTGTCAGGTCTTTATCATTTACTCCGTATACGATTGTCTTATCAATGTCTTGAGCTGGCGCTGAGATGAGAACAGATTTTGCCCCGACCTCAAGATGTTTGCCGGCACTTTCGCGATCACGAAATACGCCTGTACATTCCATGACGACATCAACGTTATCCCAGTTAATGTTAAGAGGATCACGCTCATGCGTCATTTTCACTTTGCCGCGTCCGAAATCGATATAATCTTCGCCTTCCTCGACTTTGGAAACAAATCGCCCGTGTACGCTGTCATATCTTAGTAAGTGAGCGGACATATCGACGGGACTCGGCGTGTTTATCGCAACGAGTTCGACATCTTTTAAGTCGTGTTCGGCGATTGCACGCGTAACGAGACGGCCAATCCGACCAAATCCGTTAATTGCTATGCGTAATGTCATATTGTCTCCAATTGCGCCTATCTTTTCTAGTGAATTATCGTAACACACAAAGCTTAAAGAATCGTGGTCGGAATGTGCGAAAGTCTCTATTTGAGTCAATGAAATTTGTCTGGTCAAAATGTATCAATCGCGTATTGTGAAAGAAACTATCAGATTCGAGAAATCATGGCTGACAATCCCGAAATGAAAATTGCAGCAAATAAACTTCAGGATGCTTTGCGGTCCTTGGAAGACGCGCTTGATCCATTAATTTCGCGCGTTTCGGAGCTTGAGAAGGCCGCTATCGAAGCCCAAGATTTTGACGTTGATAGAGCTAAGCTTGCCAGCCAGTTGGATGAGGCTACCGCTCGGGAAAAAGAGTTCCGCGATCGCGAAGTTGAATTTAATTCGCTGGCCGAAGAAACCAATAAGGAACTTGAATATGTCATTAGTCAAGTCAAACAAGTCTTGGAGCAGGGCGCCTAGTGGGTAAGGTCAACATATCCGTCAATGGCAGGAAATACGCGCTTGGTTGTGACGACGGCGAAGAAGCCCGATTGTCTTTATTGGGCGACAAGCTAGATCAACGCGTGAGAGACTTAGCCAATCAATTTGGTCAAATTGGCGACCTTAGACTTCTTCTTATGGCCGGTATAACCATGCTGGATGATTTGGAAGATGCCGATGATTCTGTGAACCAAAAGGTTGAAACATTAGCGGCCGATATTCGACGTGCCGGTGAAAAAGCGATTAGCGACGCGGATAAATCAGAAATTGCAGCCACAGAAAGCCTACTTGACGCTGCGACGCGGATCGAGCGTTTGGCTGAACGATTGAAAGATGGCTGATTTTCTACTTGCAGTCTGACGGCGACACCTCCACATGCATATTCGGCGGTTGCTGCAGGTTTCGTGATAGGCACTTTTCCTGGGGACCTTAAAATACTCTTAGGGAGCTGGCTCTGTCCGGGCCGTGGTTCGGTTATTTCCGGCACCCACCTGAACTTCAGGTTCACGAGGATTTGCTTCGCCTCCACGGACTATGTGGTGGCCGTCACTCTTACTTTTAGGCAGAGGCGCGTAGTTGCGGCTTATCGGTAGAAATATTATATTCGGATGAGAGATGGTTGATCAAGACGTCGATACTCATCGGTTTTCCAAACAGATAACCTTGGCAATATCTAATCCCCATATTCATGATTGTCACTTTGTCTTGAGTCGTTTCGACACCTTCTTGGACGATGGTTTTTCCGGTGGACTGCACCAGATTTACAATCGATTTAAGATATGAAATTCCCATTTCGCTATCTGATTTTCTTAGGAAGCATTTATCAATTTTAATGACGGATGCATCCATCTCATGAAGTCGGCTGAGTGATGAATAACCGGTTCCGAAATCGTCAATAAAGATATCATACCCCATAGACGACAGGTACCGCCTGGTGAGATGCTGAACATATTCATCCATCGCAAATGACTCGGTGAGTTCGATGTTAATTTTGAGACCCCCGGATGAAGCCATGGTTAGGCAGGATTCAACCAATTTAGAGGCTTGTAACTGCTGGGGCGAAATATTGACGTTGATATATGGCGACAGTTCTTCGCTATAATATATATCTTTGATGAGGGCCGCATCCTGGGCAACCTGCTCGCATATACATTGAAAGATATCTTTTACGAGATCAGCCTTTTCAGCGATGGGAATAAGCTCTTCATTGTTAAGATAATTTGCGTGCTCGTCGCTAAGTCGTAGCAAGGCTTCAAAACCAACAGGCTTGTTTGCCATTAAATCTATAATCGGTTGATAGAAGACATGAACTCCGCCTCCGGCGATGGCATTTTCGATGGAGGCTTTAATTTTTTGTTCTTTTTGCGATTGTTCCAGCAGCAAACTATTAAAAACCTGATGCCTTTTTCTTTTCTTTTCCATAGCAAAGGTGATGGCATCTTCGGTATGTTTTTGGAGGAGATCAACAGATCGAGCTAAATCAAACCTGACGGAGCCAATGACGATTGGTATATTCGTTTTTTCGAAATTATGACGAATATAGCTATCGAATTCCGTAATTATTCTGTCAGAAATTACATCGAGTTCGGCATCGTTCCAAGGTTGGTTTGAGCTTTCTAAAACGAGACCGATGTCATCCGCTGTCAGCCGACCAATAAGTTTCACGTCTGCAAGATTATTAAAGGGCAATTTTCCGACAATTCTCGCGAATTTGTCAAAATCTGCGCGTTGCGCATAAGATGCCAAGATACGAATTTTCAAGAATGCATAATTTTCGAGAGGCGTCTTTTTTTGCTCTAGCAGCGCATGTATTTGTTTTTGAAAATTAAATCTGCGCAAAAACCTTGTCATCGGGTCATGGCGCGAGAGATGTATGAATGAGCAAAACATCCAAGTGATAAAGCTGAAATAGATGAGGCGTTCGATTTCAGCGCCAACGAGTAGTTTGAAACTATTGAGATAGTCAACATATCCATGGGTAACAGACTGATAGCCGACCTCAATAAAAGCCGCGGATACCAAGCCGCACCACGCCAGAATGGTCAGAAGACCCGTATAAAACATAATGCGTTCATTTTGCAGGCAGATGCGGGTCACCAAAAACAGGAATAGCATATTGGCCGTTGGCGCTTTCAGCGACGAGGAAAGGGGAAGACCATAGAGTTTTGCATAGGAAACCAGAATGATAATAACGAAAGATATATCAATGGTCGCTGTAAAAATATGATATCCCCAATTCTTGGGAATATTCCAGTTACGCAGCATCATGGCGCCGTTAATGAGTGTCGCTATCGTTAGAAATAGGGTGAGAGGCAGCGGGCTACCCGCGTCCACCGCTTTAGGAGACAATCCATAAAGGACAAGCATCATAAAGGGGACACAAACACTTAAAAAAGACAAAAACCTTTGCGCCGTGAGCGTATCATACACAAAAGGTGTATTCTCCTTTGTGCTCAGAAATCGAAATTTCGATGTTATGTGCCAGGCCTTTGACATGACGATATCTAATACAGCTTGCGCGCTTAAATAGAGTTAAGGGCTATGGTTACTAATCTTAATTGATTTTAGTGTTTATGAGGGTCGTTTAACGTCGTTTCTATGGCTATGTCTGCTCGGCAAAAACAGGCATTAGAATGCCAGTTAATTCTCAATTAGAACATTTAGCTTCTCAATTTTTTCACCATCTGCATTTAATGCACTCATTTCGACAGTAGGAAATGTCTCTCGTAGTCTTGCAACCTCATCCTTTAGGTTATCTATTTTTTGTTCTTCTTGAGTCTTTTGCCGCTCCAATTTCCATTTTTCTGGAATAATACGGAATGGTAGGCATGACTATAGGTTCTAAGACGCATCTGGTCGTCTCTTTCTTCTTTCGTCAT
>CAZPLJ010000080.1:0-8488 GCA_964587545.1 uncultured Caulobacterales bacterium
ATTTGGCGTAGAGGCTGGATTTAAGTTCTAATTTTCGCTGGAATAAAATTGCGACCGGAGATTATTTTTCATAATAAGACCCGGTCGGACTCAATAGAAATTCGCTTAGGCTTACGTCTTCCTGTTTCAAAAACCCTTGATCGGGCAAGGCCCCCGACCGAACCATATCAATGATAGCCACAACAGATGCAGCGGTGGTCCATGAAATTGCCGTTCGCATTTTGCCTGCTATTTCGACGGGTTTATAAGCGCGAACAAATTCTTCGCGTTGAAGCTTGCCACGAATAAGGCCCTCGGCAGACACATGAACATAGACGACATCTTCAGATACCGGAGGCTTAGCATTTACCAATATTTCGCCGGCCTTTTTGCGATCCTCACGCATTAACAGCTCATGGAAATAGAAATTCATTAGATCCATATGCCCAGGATAGCGCATAGATTTATAGTCCAGATTAGCGACAGTGTCTGCATAGGTCTCACACATCGTCCCCAAGCCTCCAGACGTGGTGAAGGCTTCCAACTGCATGCCGTCTATAAATATGCTTTCCTTCCATTCCATGGCGGAAACAAATTTTCGGTGTCCATTTTCAATAACTTCACAATCATTCAAATACTCATTCACCACACCTTCGGGAGACCAATTAAAGGAATACCCCATAAGACCTGTAGGGTGCTGAGGAAGTGCCCCAACCCGCATCCGGCAAGAACGACATTCATCAAATTTGGAGATTAAATCCGCACCGACAATACCAACAAAACCAGGCGCTAGCCCACATTGCGGTGCCATGAGGCCTTTGGAACTTGACGACATTTCGATGATAGCGTGTGTGGTTGGCACATCCTCAGTGAGATCAAAATAATGAAGGCCTAATGCCTTGGCGACCTTTACGACGTCCAAGTTTAAATAATAAGGCAGACATGATAGAACCGCATCAACATTTTCTAACGCCTGTTTTAGGCTAGACTGGGATGAAACATCTGTCGTCTTAACGTCGAAATCAAAATCAACGGCATTGGCATTTAAATCATGACCGACAACATGGAACCCAGATTGTTTGAGCAAGGTAGCCGCAAGCGATCCAACTTTACCCAAACCAAGAACAGCAACTTTTTCCATGGCAAACCTCAGAACCTAAGCCTTTATTAGCGTCCAAGTCTTAATTTATATAGAATTTGCAATGAGGTCTAAAACTCAAGAATAATTAGGCTGTGATCTGAGATACGCGGCTCTGCTTCCCGGGGCCTGTGATCAAAAGTTACCGAAGTGATCTGTGAGTCCATCACAGGTGACGCAAGGCATTGATCATAGCGAAAACGATTGCCGGTTCGCGGGCTGACCCAGCTAAATTCGCGCGCCTCTTTATGACGGCTGCGCCACGCGTCAATCCAGCCTTTTTGTAAAAGGTCCTGATAATATTGCGTAGCCTCAAAGGTTTTGCTGTCACTATCGATAAACGGAATGCCGCAATTCATATCGCCAATAATAAGCGTGTTGAGTTTCAACAAACTCTCACTGTCATCTTTGAGCGCTTTGAAAAGCGGGATTTGTGCTTTCTTTTGCGGAAAATGCACAGCGATCAACGAAAGTTCAAACCCCAGATATTCATCACTGAAATAGGCTTCCAGCAGATGCAATGGCGAATTGGGTTCCTCCAGAAATGGCCCCGCGTCAAAGGGATATTTTGAGGCCACCAAAATCGTATTTTCTTTATTCTCCGTTTCAGGGATATGGATATGTTTAAGGCCCATTTTTTTAAGGCCCCCGACGATCTCCCTTTCGCCCGAGCCACGCCGAAATTCCTGTAAGGAGATAATATCCGGCCCGTGACCCGCTATCGTCTCGACGACGCGGCCCGCGCGCTTTCCCCCGCCTTGGAGTATATTCCAGGAAAGTAGCTTCATGTCTCTTTTTCACCTGAACGTTTAGCGATTAAATATGCGCATGGCAAAATAATGGCCGCGCCAACAATATAGCGCGGGAAAAGCTCATCACCGAGCAAGGTAACACCCAATATGGTGGCAAATATGGGTTGCGTTAAAGCCAGAGGCACCACTTGCGAAATATCATATTTTTGAATGAGCGAGAAATATTGTCCATGCGCAACGAGGCTCACCGCAACGGCCGAATAGGCTGCCGCGAAAAGAAATGGCCATTTTGACCCGGCCCACACCTCGGCATGACCCGTTTCGAAAATGAGACTGGCGGGCGTCATGACCACAACAAGCATGAAACCAAACCAGGCGATATATTGCTGCCAGGGTATGGTTGGAACGCGTTTCATGAAAACGGATGCCAATGCCATGGCGATATAGGCTCCCAAAAGTAAAATCAGGCCAGCTTCGATAGATAAAGAGCCCGGCTCGAAGATCATAATCATCACACCGATAAAGGCGCCCGTTATGGCCAGACTACGGATCCACCCCACGCGCTCTTTTAGGATAAAAACAGAAAGCAATGTCGCCAGAGGCACCACAAGCTGGGCAAGTATGGACGCCGCGGTTGCCGATGTGGTTTGGAGACCCGTATAGAGAAACCCAAGATGTAACGGGCCCACCATCACACAAATACATAAAATTCCTAAACCCGGAAAAGGCTTAAACAAATACGGACCCAATAATAAAAGGATGATAGCGCCGCGGGCGGCCGCCAACATTAAGGGCGGCACCGGATTATTCCCAACGGCCCAGGCAATGACCACAAAATTTCCGGCCCAAAACAGGCAGCAAATCATCATTATGGCAAAGTCGCGCGGAGTCATGGGGGGCTCATTGATCAAGGTCTTTGTTCAATGATGTGTTTAAGGTTAGGTGCAGGTCAACGCAATTAAGATATTTACTTATCTATTGACTGATAAGCTTTGTAGAAATCGTCATGGCGGCATCCCGGCTTGGAGCACAAGCATGACATGTTAGATAAGTAAGCTAAGCAGGCGTAGCCTATCCAAATATTCTTTTAGACTTATGAGAACTGTTGGCCGAATGACGAACATAAGAGGTTGATAAGGCTTCCCACATGACGTGAGGTTCATGGCTTTGGAAGTTAAGTGGCAACCGCAATATATTACCAGTGCGTAGTGTTAACACGGCCCAGTGTATATCAAAGAAAAACGGAATGTCTGTTTTTTCATATTCCATATTGAGAATGGACGACCAGGGGATCATTTTACGTCTTTTGAAATGAACACCCCAACCGTTGGCTCCGAAGAAAATCTCTCGCTTAAGCAAACCGAGTCCAACCATTAGCAATGCAAGGACAATAACTACAACACCAATCAACATGAAACACCTTTGAGTATTTCCCCTCATAGGAGCAAATTGTGTGCCAGATTCTGGGTGCTAAACGTCTTATTCTTGAAATAAGTATTTCATTTTCTGGGTACAGGATTGAAAACTGCTTTTATCACTGAACCTCCCAGCCCTTTTTGAAATATTTCACCTCCCAGGCGGCGAAAAACTCATCCATTTGTTCGCGGGAAGAACTCACGCGCATATCATATTGCAGCTTGTCTTTGCGGTTAGGCGAAAAGTCTGTGGCTTGCAGGACATAGGCCGGAAAGTCTTTGGACGCCTCATCCTTATTGGTTTTCCAAAGTACGAGTTTACGCACCATCAGCTTCTCTTTTGAGGTTTTCGTCGCGACCACGCGCTTAATCAGCTCCGAGCCCGGGAGCTGGATTTCCTCAGCCACACGGTCGACATCCGGGATATGGGCAATATCGGTAAGTTGGCTCAGGCGGACATCATCTTTTTGCGCTTGTTTATCGTCTCTGAACCTTATGAATTGCGGGGAGATAATCGAGGCAAGCGGCAGGCGGCGTAAACCCTCCCAGCGCGCTTCATCACCATTCCATTCCAGTACCATTTTATCAATCGGATTCCCGCGCGACGTCATGGCAACCACATCAAGACAGCTAATCTCGGCGACTAATCCCGGCTCAACCATTTGATAGGCGACGCGCGCGGAATTAACCTCGTGGAAATCGGATTCGACCACCCGCTCCTGAAGCTTTTTTAAAATAGTTCGGCGGTCCTCATCTGAAAAGCCGCCGCCGACACGCGAGACGAGCTGAAAGGTACCGTCATCACGCACAATAGCCAGCAACATATCATGGAGCATGCCTTCGCGCTCATCTGTGCTTTCGGTGAAGCCGACAACGGCGAGATCAAGATTATGCTTGGGCTTAACCTTAAACGAGCCCGCAATTTCAGAGCGTGCGACAACGCCTTCATCGCCCTCTTCGACGACCCATTTTTTATATTGCTTGAGGACATTGGCGACATTCTCACCGGACACGGTTTCGACGGGATGAATGCGCTCGCCTTTTCCGAAAATCTCTCTGAGTTTCTCAAGTGCCTGATCATAATGCATTGAGAGATCAGCGCCGTCGAGATCATAGATATTAAAGGCGGCGAAAGTGAGCTGGTCGAGCTCCTCCTGGCTTTCAGGCTTACGGCCAATGCGGACAATATCATGAACGCGAGTGCGCTTGCCGTCGGCCTTAATATGGGCGTCGGTGCGCTTGACGTAAAACTCTCCACCGAAGAGGGCATGTTTAACGCCGGCCTTTTTAAGTAGCTCCACGGCCTCGTCCAGAAAGGGCGCGCCGGCGCGTAATGTCCGCCCGGGATTAAGAATACAGGCCTCGCCGTCCTTATAGATGAGCATGGAAAACTCGCCGTCATATTTGCGCGAGATTTGATAGGTGCTGTCGGGGATGCGGAACTTGGCGCTTTCCGTATCGCACGCAATGGTCATCTGGCCGAGCTGTCGGCGGCGGGTGCGCACAATGCGTAAGTAACCTTCAGCGTTTAAGTCATCAACTGTCCCGATCCGGTAACCGCCAAATAAAGCCCGCATAGTGTCTTCGTTATAGAGGGGCATTACTCCTCTTCCTCCGGTGTTTTGAGTTCCAGATTGGAGAGATGCAGCAGAAGAATATATTTATCCCCGTCTATCCGCCCTTCTAAAAAGCCGCGATAGGGCGTGGAGCGGGAGCGGAAAATCAACGGGTCTCGCCCTTTAGGGCCTGCACCGAGGATCATGAGTGAACCGCTCTCATGCAGCTCTTTAGCCATCTCATAGAGGAAGTCATAGGTCAGGCCGTTAATATGCACGATCTGTAGCTTGGTTGCGAAGACGAAGCGCCTTACGGCCTCGGATTTCTTGATCATCTTACCCGTCCATGAGAGCGGTACTTCGGCGTCGACATTGGCCTCGAGGCGGCGCTGCGGGCGGCGTTCACGCACAGACCCGTCGGCATTATAGACCACTTCTTCTTGATAAATGCGGTAGACCAGCTCTTCTTTGGGGTTGATATAGACCCGGCTCACATCCCAGAGAAACATGCCGTCGCGCTCAAAATCAATTTCCGGATCACCCCCGGCCAAAGCTTTGGCCAGCGCCCCGTCATCTTTATAGCTCTCAATTAACGTGTCATAATCCTGATGCACGGCACCTTTTAAGACTTTACGCGTATAGGCGGGCAAGCCGCCCGGCCCTTGATAGAAAATTGTGCGCGACCGACGGGTACTTTCCGCTTTAACAACGGCGTCCCGTAAGCGGGCATCGGATAGGTTTACGTTAGGCATGCTTTATATTTCCCGGTCACTCACTGCGTTCGTTCCTTGCCTCTTGTCTACAACATATCAAAATCAAAGGAGTCGCGCTCGCCGCTATCATCTTCGCCGACCTCGTGGGCGCGTGCCGCGCAGATGGCCGCCTGTTCAAAACCGACAAATTCAATATCGCTCATATGCCCGATCAGCATCCAAATTTCGCCGTTTAAGTCCGCCATCATAAAGGCCGGATCATGATAGACCCCGCCGCGATAGGAAAAGTGAAAGCTATAGACCTTGCCGTCTTTGAGGTTTTTCAGAAGCGCGTCGTCAATGGCGTGATCAGAATCCGCTTCAATATGATAGGCAAGGCGTATCGGGTGATCGAGAAAATACTCGAGCGAGACCTCTTGTTCCAATTCAATCGGGGCGGAAAAGCTTGAGGGGACTTCATTGATTTTATTGCCGTCTCTATCGATGGGCACCAAGTCCCCACGCTCAATCCAGTGGCCTTCCGTATTGACATAGCCCGTCGCCGTGCCGCCCATGGGAATGATGGTGCGCCCATCGCGCGCAAGACTGGCAAGTGTGCAAGATTTTTCATTGGCATCGAATGTCTCTGTCTGAACGCGGCCATAAATCTTGGTGCGGTCAACCTTATTGATGACGGTGGTGAAGGTGTTACCCCCAAATGTAAATTCTAATCGTCTAGCCATAATCACTCACATAATTTCTCCACCAAGCTCAACGCCGATTGAAAGGCTTTCGGGCCTTCATATTCCGGGCGGCAGGTAACACCTTTATCATCAATATAGGCGTGTGCGGGCGGCTTGCCCAGCCCCGCATGCACAGATGTATATTCAATTTGGTGTTTGGTGAGCCAAGCTTCGATCTTGGCTTTCATCTCCTCTTGGTCTTTTCCAGCGATATCCGCCATGCGCGAGGTCAGGATGATGATATCCGCGTAAGCATTAATCTCGCGGGTAAACTCCACAGCCCCATCAATGGGTGGGCCTATGTCGGTTTTCTTGCCGGACTTAACCCTGAGCGCCAGCACGCCGTCGAGATCAATACAGACGGTCGCCCGACCCTCGCGTTTAAATTTGCGTTCTTTGGCGGCAATCGACACCAAGCTTTCGCGTGAGCGCGTAAGCAGCTCCGCCATTTCGGGATCATCCGCATCAATGCGTGGTGGCGGCGGGCCGCCATTGACATCCAGCATCACATCGATCGCGGCGTGTCCAGTCAGCCACGGATTGTCCAGCCACTCATCCCCGCTCCAAAGCGAGCTATAATGATAACGCGTATGATGAAGACCCGGCAGGCGAAACCATGACCCAATAGAGTCGGTTTTGACTTTCTTGGGGAATGTTTCGGGTTCCTCGTCGAGGTTCACTTTCTGCCAATCTTCCGCCATGCCTTTGACCATGGCATAGACATCCACTGTCGGGGCCGGCTGATCAAACAGCACCCAGATATGATATCCGCCATAATTATTGGTATTAAACAACATGGGATCATAGCCTTTTGCGATCAGCTCATTACACCATGTGAGACAGGCATTGAGATTGCGCCGTGCGTGATCTTCGGCCCCGACTTTATCCTCATTATGCATATCGACATCGATCCCGAACCAGCGCGACGTCGTCTCTTTAGATTTGGCGTGCAGGCCAATGATTTGCGGTTTTCGGTGATGGCGGGAGGCGAAATGACGGGTAAGCTTGTCAATCGTCACCATATCATCGCCGCGCATTTCTTTTTTCGGCAAGGTCATGGCTTTATAGGATTTCCCGGTGCGTCGGCGCTCAGCGGGCGTTAAAACAGAGTATTGCCCCCAGACATCTTTCCTGTTGACCAAACACTCCATGGCCCAATTGGCCATGTCTGAGGCGCGCTCTGCCCATTCTTCTCCAATAATTTCATGCGGCGTTGCCATAAAAAGGCTTATGACAAATTTGCACGCAATGGCAAATAGCTACCCCACCCTATTTAAAACTTTTCAAAAACTAGTCTCATCCATCGTCGCCGCTATACCTTCCCACGCGTCTCTTTGGAGAAAGATGGTTTAATTTAATCAAGCGTTAAGCATAAATTCAATTTACTAAATGTTAGCCCTAATTATCGAGCCTTTTTCAATTTCATTTTGTTACTTTGAATGAATCCTCCAGATAATTCTCTGATGTGAGGATTGGGGCGAGATAATTTGTGGGATTCGTCGAGAGTTGCCGATATGGAAACTGATATAGCAAGATGGCTCAACTTTGCCAATATTGTAGAAAATAAACTACAAACCATCAATGATGATGTTTATTCTGATCGATACATTGCAGGCATTTCCAATTTACTCAACGAATTAAGACATGAAGCTGCTGTCGTAACGAACTCAAACTTACCTGATAGGCAGGAATGTTATTTTAGAGCCAATAGACTCGCGCAAAAACTCAGAAACACGGCACATTTCGTCCACCACATTTAATTAAATTAGCCCCATCTCGCCTTAGACGTCGCCACAACGCTCATCTCCGATTGGCGTCTTTCGCTATCTCGTTTAGCCAGGTTTTTCAACGTACGCAGAAGCGGCTTTTTGTTGGGGATGCTGTCAAGACTATCTATCAGCGCCAGCAGATCATTCTCGAACGTCTCGCCAGTATGAATTTCCGTCAGTTCCTTGCGATGCCGGATATACCAGTCCATCGTCATTTGTCGGGTTTGGAACCCTCTCACATTAAGATTAGCCCGAAGATTGATCGACGCGTTCACAAAAGTGTCGGCGTGGCGTTCATATTCACGCCCGTCTGATAACATCGTCAGCATTAAAAGCTTTAAGATATTTTCCCAGTCAACTTTACTTACGGTCTCGACCATTTCGTTTCCCTCAGCTGGCCCACTGATTCGTTTTTAAAAATATTCGAGCTAATAAAAGGTTAAC
>CAZPLJ010000081.1:0-8479 GCA_964587545.1 uncultured Caulobacterales bacterium
GAGGAGGAGGAGGAGGAGGAGGAGACTCAAAGATATTATCTTCGTTTAAAGCCAAAATAGACAGATTTTCAGGAAGATCAGATTGCTCCCCACTATGCAGGCTATAGATCGTAACTTTAAATGTATCCACACCGATGAGCGGGTATTCAAGCGAATGTATCTTGGCGTTTTGGTCCACCGCATGTGAGATTATTCCGCTATCATATGGGGCGGAGAGTCCGGGACCGAAAAACTCAATCTTAAACTCGTGAATTTTAGCGGCCTGTGTCTTGTTATAATAAACAGTGCTAAAGTTTGCATCAAAGCGATATTGCTCGCTAAAAACAGTATCATATTCTTTCAAGCTGGTCTGAGCGACGGCAAAGACCGGCATAAGGGCTAAACTAACCCCGATAATATTGTAACGAATTAGGCCCCTAAACATGCGCGCTCCCCAATCTAAGATAGCATATATTACCTATAATTGTAAGCATAAACGTGACCGTTATCACAGACACTAAAAACGGGTATAAAATATACAATCAATATTAATGAGAGACTTGATAGCGGGCTAGAATACGTATAATTTAAAGTGACAATGAAACTTCATCATCCAAATTACTTACGTGACTATGAAATGGCGCTGTCTGGTCTAAAAACAGACACGGGTAATATCGACCTGAAATATAACGCCGTGCTCGCGCTGGCCCGGATGGGATCAACCCATTTAGCGCTGTCAGAATATAATCATTATGGGTTGGATAAGGTGCAGGGACATGAAGATATCATGTCACTCAATGGGCGATTATCAAAAGACCTCTATTTACGTTCAACGGGAGCTGAAGCTTTGGAGCATGCCCGGGATTCGGCGCAAAAATATGAGGCCGCCTTCAAACATACGAAAGGCTATTACTCAGGGATAAATGCCGCCACTATGGGGTATTTGGCCGATATGCCATGGGACATTCTCAAAGGCCGAATAGACACAATTTTGGCGCTATTGCCACCGACAGAAAATTTATCGCCTGAAGATCATTATTTTATCGAAGCGACTCGCGCGGAGTGTCATCTGCTTCTGGGCCAGTTGACACCAACCAAAGAGTCTTTGCGAAATGCCATTGATTTTGATCCTCTTAATTTTACAGCTCACGCGTCAACGCTGAAACAATTTGGACTTATTCTTGAAAAGAGGGCCACAGATCGGAGCTGGCTCGATAGATTTAAGCCTCCTCGACCCGTTCATTTCGCCGGTCATATATGGCAGCATTCAACAAAAATAGACGAGAATTTGCCAATACGTTTGTCCGATGAAATTCAAGCCAATGATATCGGGTTTGGGTATGGCGCTTTAGCGGCGGGTGCCGACATAGTCATGGCCGAGGCTTTATTATCGGAAGGGGCCGAATTAAACATAATACTCCCCAGTGATGCACCCTCTTTTATCGAAAAATCCGTCAAACCTTTTGGGGACGACTGGGTCACGCGTTTTCACGCCTGCCTTAAACAATCCCACAGTTTGACCACTTTGCCATCAAACAGCCTGTCATCTTTTGAAGCCAATACAATTTTGGGCGCGCAAATGGCCATGGGACAGGCCATTTTGCGAAGCGAAACACTACACGTCAAACCTATGCAATTTTTGATAAATGATCCGGCATTGAAAAACTCTTTCACGGCCCATCATAAAGACGACTGGTCAAAAACAAATTTTTCAAATGTTGATGTTTTTTTCCAAAAGGACCTTCCTCAAAACCCATCACGGTCTTACGAACATGACAGTCTCCCGGTCCTGGTATCACACTCAGGTCAAGATAAAGTCGAAAAACATAAGGACCTTCAATCGGCATTAGAGGCCGTAGAGGCGTCGCAGGCCGACATGTTTAGTCTAGAATATGGTATGAACGGTGCTGAAGACACACTCACCAGCCTGATGGCGTATAATAATACTGGAAACATCCTTGTATCTGAAGCGATCGCCAGTAGCGTCGCTCTAAAAAATCATGGTGAATATGATATTATGTTTGCGGGCATGGCTAATAGGGCAGCAGGAGAACCCGTTCGTTGCTATAATCTATGGCCGCTAACTTAAATATACTCGATGGCATCTTGCAGCCTTATAGGATCTTCGATGACCAAAGCCCCCGGCTGACGGGCAATAATTCCTCTTTTTTGTAACTCACTAATCGTACGTGAAACCGTTTCGCGCGATGAATTTAGTTTTCTAGCCATGTCAATAAAAATGGGATTAGGCCTAATAACCTGACGATCAGGATCAATGCCTATCGGTAAAGCCATTTTTAGAAGCTCTGCACATATACGCCCTTTGACCGACAGAGTATTTATATCAATAAGAAAAGCCATGGATTGGTTGAGCCGCGCAGCTAGATCCGTCGCAATTGCTTGGCATAAATTGTGATTTTCTCTCATCAAATCCAGCATGCGGTCATGTGAGACTAATAACACTGTTAGATTTTTCTTGGCTCGAATTTCCAGCGATGTGGTTTGGTCATAGAGCAATCCTCTCAGACCGATAAACTGACCTGGAATATATTCACTGACCCAAGTCTCGTCACCGTTCACGGAGTATGAAGAGGCCGTAGCTTTTCCGGATAAAATAAAGCCGACTTTGTTGTTTATATCCCCTTGCGCCGATAATATTTCGCCGGACTTATATGAGGCTTCAATCGCAACATTTTTTAATGCGTCAAACCAGTCTGTTTCAAAGTTACGTCCCATAAAATCTAGTTTTTGCCCCCGAGCGCGCACAGTTACGACAACGTTAGCTAATAATAGACCGCGCGTCCATCATTCATAAAAATTCTCGATGCTACAAAAAGTGGGAGTTTCGTCAGCTAGATCAAAAACAAAACGGCGCGGCCATCCGCGCGTTCGGATAAAGCGGTCTTAAGGGTCTCAATTAGCTCTGATGTAAATCGCTCCGTTGCTGCCTCTTTCCAAGCTTGATTAATGCTACGGATCATTTCGGGGCGTTGTTTTTGGGCGGCACGTCTCACACGACCATCTGTCAAAAGCTGGCGGGCCGCCACCGGAACATTGGCTTTCTTAAACGTGCCCTCCAGGGCTTTTCGTCCAAATAAAAATCCGCCCCCGGCAATCACACCGGCAATCAGTAAACCGCCGGGAGCCGCGATCAGCGGGCTGGCTTTGGCGATTAATGTCCCAATGATAAGACCTGATAGAGAAGCGCCGACGAGCGCCGTGTCAGCTTCAAGCCCGGCAATTGAAGGGGCGTTCACACTCATCCCTTCAAGATAATCACTGACGGTTTTACTATCATCCAGAGATAAAACCATCGCCGGAAATCCATGCTCTCGACAAACGGGGTCTGTGTCTTTTTCTATATCGCGCTGGAGATTACCAAACCAGTCATGAATGACGGGCTTTAGCGTATCTTGGCAATCCTCACTTTCAAGCCAGCTTTTCATTCGGTCTTCTAATAAAGGCTGCACCTCATCGATACGTTCCACGCGGCCTTGTCGCCACTCGCGAAACGCCGGCACCATGCAATTTTCAGTAATGGCGTCAAGCAATACGGGCGCGAGACGTTCTCCTAAATCCTGACTAGCAATTTGGGCTTTCTCATAAACGGCCCCCTTTGGACCCAAAAGATCGCCCACGGCGGATTTGAAACTGGCATGCATATATTCAAACCGTCCCAGCCAGGCCAATCCTCGCGCGATAGCAAATTCCGGTTCGGCGCCTTGGATGACCTTGGCTTTGGGGAAGGCTTTTTTACAGGCGGGCATAATGAGCGGTAAGCGCGAAGCCCCGCCTGTGAGCAAGACCGTCTCCGGATCGCGCCCGCCCAATTGGGTGAGCGCGTCTTTGAGAGCTTTGTCAAAGGCGGCAGGCCAGCTTTGATGATCCAAAGCCCTCAGGCGCTGGGCGAGGATAAATTTCGCGTCCGCCTTATCGAGCTTGATTTCAAATAATACTCCGCGATCAATCGGCAGGCGTTTAATCAACTCAACAGGCGTATCATTGCCCGTGAAATATTGCTCCTTGGCCTGACGGCACCAATATTCCATCACTTGTTGATAATGCGGATATTTTTTGATCAGGCGATTGATTTTGCGCCGCTCTTTCTGGCGCTCCAGATTAAGACTGAAAATCTCCGTATCGAGCAACCCCGAGCCCAGAGCATTATGCCCGACATCTTCGGCCTCCAAGTCATGACAATAGGTGAAGTCCGTCGTTGAAGAGCCAACGTCCACAATGAGCACGCTGGACTGCGCGGCCTCGAGTGAGAGATAGCCTTGCTCTAAGGCTGTCATCAGAGCCGCCCGGCTTTCCGGGACGATCTTGATCGTTTTAAGACCGCTATCTTCGAACAGCTTATGATAGGCTTGTCTCGTCTCTTGTGACCAGCCGGACGGGCATCCGATGACAAAACGGCTTTTATCAAGGCCTTGAATTTTCTTTTCCGCGGCTAATCCCTGCATCAAAGCCTGAGTGAAAAGCTGTGTTGGTTCTTCAACAGATTTGTTGGCGAGATTACGGTCTTTAAATTTTACCCACACATCAGGACGATTACCCATAGCTGCGAGATTGACCGCATCGGCCCCGATTTTTATGCCCGTTTCGGTGCGGGCCACAGCCGTGACAAAGCTTTTCTCGCCGCGATGATCAAGAATTTCCGGCTCGCGCATAGAGCGGTTATAGGCGCGGCCTACGGCTGTTTCCCCGTGTCCAAGATCATAGCCTAAAAATTCCACATCCTTTTTACTCATCAGAACTCCAGACCGTGCCGCGTGCAATGAGATGATCGCCTGCCTTAAGCGCGGGCGCAGCAACTTTGGTTTCTGTTTGATCCAAGGATGGCATGACGTCAAAATATTGAGAGGTCTTTTTATTATATTCCAGCCGCTGAATGCCTTCGGCGGCGAGGATTGATTCCAATTCTTTGGTAATCAGGGTCAATGCAAAATCCCCGTCTTTGGACATTTCGGCTTCCAGTAAGCCTTGAATGAAATGGATAAGTCGCTTGTCTTCGCGCCAATGGGTCTCAAGCTTGGGCTCCCCCAGACGAGAGAGAATATGATCCGCCGTTTTTAGCGCGTCTGATAGGCTACTAACAAAGCCGTTTGCGTTAACATGAATCCGGGCTTCGGCACGCACAGCTTCATCCCCAAATTCGAGTTTTGGTTGCTTGCGTATCCAAAACTTTAGACGCGGCAATCGACCTTTCCAATTTTGCGGGTCTAGAAAGCGCAATACCATCAATATGGCGCCCGCAATAACGCCGGCGCGCGAGGCGATAAATAAAGACCAAAGAACAATACCGATGCCGGCCGCGTAGAATATCACCTGTCCCCACGGTAAAGGTCTGGGCTTAGCGGGGACTTCATGCCAGATAATTTCGGCTTTCGTGCCTTGATCAAGAATGCTGGCGCCGGATTTAATCATCTCCAAAAGCCAGAGCCCGGCGCGTTGTAATTTCACGTCCGGCGTCGTCTCGGCAAACGCTTTGCCAGTCCGGTCGAGTGCTTTGCGCGCGGCGGTGACAATCTGCGCTGATGACATGTCCGAGCCGCCAATATCGGAAATCAAGCCATCGCGTTCGGCTTGAAAAACCTCATATAGAGACGGCGCTATAAGTTGATTATCTGGCATATCGTCTTGTTGGAGCTTATTCCTTATGCGTCAAGAGAGTGTCACCTATGGGAGATTAACCAAAGCTGACCAAATCGCATGAAAACCTGCTCGCGTCATCATGGCAAGTCTCTTGATATCAGGTCTTTGGGATAATCAATATCTCGTAGTTCAGATGCATCCGTAATCACCGTAGACAGTCGTAATCCGCCAAGCAGGCGCTTTGCGCCTTCATCGCCGCTCAAACGCTTAAACTCCGGCAAGACAGACGGCGTGACGAGAAGCGGTGGAGATAGAACCTCGCCATTCGACGAAATCACCGCGTCATATCCCTCAAGCGACGCCTTTAAACGTTTGATATGTTGGGGTGTCACAAAAGGCATATCTCCCAGCACTATCAGCAGGGATTGGGCGTGTACTTTAAGAGCATATCGCGCCGCGAGGCTAAGAGAAAAACTTTGGCCGAGTGAGGGATGACGATTGTCAATAAGATGAATATCGTGACCCATGGCTGAGCGAAGTTCACTGTCATTTGAAACAATCGCGGCTATATGCTGATAGCCGGCGGCCTTAACGCTGGAGATCACATGATGGATGATAGGGTCACCATCGATTAGCTCTAATAGCTTGTTTGACGGCCCGAAGCGCGCAGACACCCCGCCAGCGAGAATACAGGCTATATCCCTTTTTGGTGTCATCAGAGACGCCGCAGACGGTCTGTCTCAAATATATCGGCAAGGACAGAGACAGCCAAGCGGCCCGCATCGCGTGCAGACGGTACCAAGCCAATCGGGGCTTTAATGCGTGATATATCGGCTTTGGACATTCCCGCCTCTGTTAAAGTTGCGTGACGATCAGCATGGGCTTTGCGGCTGCCCATCGCGCCGATATAAAAAGCGGGCGTCGTAACCGCCTGTTGCAGCAGCGAAATCTCTTTGTCATGCTCATGAAACATGAGAACAATCGCTGTCCAAATATCTGTCTCAAGATCGGCATAATCGGACCTTTGCTTGGTCACTAACCCGGATAGGTTGGCCACATCGGCTAATCGGTCAGCTTCGGCGGTATTGCCAAAAATAATAATTTGTAGAGGCGGCGTATATGTAAATATATGGGTCTCAAGCTTGTAACTCACCTCCCGACGGGCGCGAAGCTCAGCGATCATGTGTTTTAATGCACGCACATCCGGATCAGGCACCATCACAACATCCAGACCGCCTCCACATGGCAGACGTAAATCCAGATAAGGTGAGCCTTCACCATATCTGACATGACGGGATTTATTATCGTGCAGAGTCTCCAGCGCCTGTCCGGCAATATCTTGATCCAGGCATCCCGAGGATACATAGCCTGCAAAACGCCCATCCTCGCAAACGACTAAGGGGGAACCGATATTTCGGGCGGACGCTCCCTCAATATGTGTGATGACGACCAAGACAATGCGCATGCCTTGCTCTATTTCCGATACAGCAAACTCATATAGATCAAGTGGGAGATCCCCAATGCCCGGCACACGCTCCAATTATGACATCGCAGATTTAAGGTCAGAATTCGGATCGGCAATCACCGCTTTATCAAGTGTCTTGCCTTTTGAGAGCGCCATGCGGGCCATCATAAATTCACGCGGAGCATTGACCGCATCCACGGCTAGGAGCTTATCGCCTTTAAAATAAAAGGCGGCAAAACTACGTCCCCCGGTCGGGCTGCCGCGAAGAACAATGTCATCATAATCCTGAAAGAGGCCTGCGATTTGTAGCTTTAAGTCAAACTGATCCGACCAGAACCATGGCAGGCTGTTATAGGCTTTGCCTTTGCCATTAATATGCGCCGCCGCCACCTTGGCTTGCTCGGTCGCGTTAGGCACAGATTCAAGTCTCAAATGCGTGTCATAGATCGGATTATAATGCCAGGTGACATCACCGCAGGCATAAATGTCGGGGTCACTTGTCTGGCAAAACTCATTGACGATAATACCGTTACCCACCTCAAGCCCGGCGGTATCGGCCAGCTCCGTATTGGGGATCACGCCGATACCGATAATGATAATATCGGCCGGGTAATCATTGCCCGCTTTTGTTTTCACACGTAGGCTGCCGTCGCTGATGATGTCGGAGGCCATTTCATTTTCGACAATATTGACGCCTTCTTCCAAGTGAACACGTTTGTAAAAATTCGACATGACCGGCGCTGTGACACGTTGCAGGATACGGTCCATAGCTTCCAGCACAGTCACTTGCATGCCCTGTTTGGTGAGCGAGGCCGCGGTTTCAAGCCCGATATAGCCGCCGCCTATAATGACGGCCTTTTTACCGTTCGCCACTTGTGCCTTAATTGCCAGAACATCTTTCGTGTCACGCAGATAAAAGACATTGTCGCTATCTGCGCCCGGAATAGGTAATTTACGGACCCGCGCGCCCGTGGCGAGGATGAGCTTATCATAGCGCATCTCGCCGTCTTTATCCGTAGCTATAGTTTTCTCAGAGGCGTTAATCCCGGTCACACGCGTGCCGAGCTTAAACGTCACATTGGCTTTTGCGTAAGCGTCTGCGGGGCGGATCAGGATTTCATCTATATTTTTTTGCCCCGATAAAAAATCCTTAGATAGAGGCGGACGGTGATAAGGTAGATCTTTTTCATCCCCAATCACAGTAATCTCACCCTCCCATCCGGTTTGCCGAAGAGATACGCAGGCTTGGGCCGCGGCATGTGAGGCCCCTATGATAATCGCATGTGGCATAAATCATCTCCAGCCGCTTCATTAGCAGTTGGATTATTTATCGCAATGGGGCGTGTGCTGGCAATGTGGGATTAGGACATATTGGAAATGAGTAACTGTCCCGTATTTTGCGCGCATTGGGTCTTTGCTTTTGCCGAAAATCTGTCTTGC
>CAZPLJ010000082.1:0-8423 GCA_964587545.1 uncultured Caulobacterales bacterium
TAATAAACCAAGGCTTGCCCAAATATGGGTCAAACCTCAGCTCAGTCGCCACCCATTGTGTAGCGCCCCATACGCCAGCACTAATCGTTGTAAAAACGACGCCGACTTGGCCAATGAGAATTGAATTGGGTGACATGTAAAGCCTCGGTTTTGATTTCGAGACTTAAGGTCAGGGTAAATAGAAAAATTAGATAGGTAGGAAAGAGGTGATAAAATATCAGATTTAAAGATCTAGAATGCTAAATAACGACGTTGTGTGATTACTTGTGACATTATTAGATGATGATGGTTGAGAACGTGAAGAAATGGGACATTCTGTGAGCTTCAAGCACTAAAAAAATTTGGTGGTTCGTTTAATTAAATTACAATACTACAGCGAATGAAGAGTATCGTTTAAATTGGTAGCGAGTAACAGACTTATGGGCTCAACTGCCTTATGGGCTCAACTGCGCAATTTACCTTCTCAGCGGAAATACAAGCAGATAGAATTATGCCTCTAGATCTTTTAACATGGCTTCAGCTATTCCTCGTGAAGTAGCATAAAAAGGAATCGATAATTCACAATCCCATGCTAAACTATTTTGCCTGTCTGACATAGCCTCATCATAAGTATCAAATGGACCACATAATACCCACACACCTGGCGGGGCTGGCTTGGTTTGTTTGAAACCAAAATAAAACTTTTTCGATTTTGTCATTACCTGCCAAACCCTTCAGTTGTTTTTCTTCTTTTTTTTCAGGACAGAAGTCTTCGGAAACTGGCGTCGTAATTTCTCAGATAAAATGTGTACATCACCGTCCAAATTCAAGCCAACTTCAATTAGAATCGCGACTGCTTGGGCTGTCTTACCGCCTTGCCTTAAACTGTCTGCCCAACCGTCTTTCGCTCCTGTAACGTTAATTTCGTTCACGATTACATTCAAGAAATCTGGAACATACTCATATAGCGCAAACAAAAAATCATATGCATTTTTGAACCAACTAGCATTTCGTTGACTTAATGATTTTACGAGTGTCGACTGACATTGCTCGACAACACTGGTAAGGAATTGCGGGCGCTCTTTGGCTACAAGCTTAATGACATAATGCCCTAATCGCCAATCCACATGGTCAAACTTAGCAAGCCGAATTTTCTTTCCTGCATCAAGGTGATTAAGCACTACTTCTCGAGATATGAATATCCACCTTGGAGGCAGAAGATTTAGCTTGTCCTGATTATTGGCAAAAAACTGAGCCACTAGATTTTGGCTTTCATCAGTTGCACAGAGTAAACTCAACAGTACTTCAGCCTCATGGCTGGGATCGCCCCATTCATCTTCAAACAAAACTGCCAGCATTTCAAAATCTAAAGCTCGAATTGTTGCATTATACTTTGCCTTTGAACACTTTTTCAAGATCATCAAAAAAGTAGATGCATTTTGCATTTGCCGAAGAGTAAGGTCAGCGAAGTGTTTTGAGACAAGTTTCGGGTCTATATCAGCAAGATAGTTCCTGCCAATTTTCAACTGAACCTTATCTGGTTTGGGATATATGCCTAATGAATTGTCTAAATACAGAATGCCCCAAAATATATCGTGCAGATGACGCTGGGTCTTGAATGGGTTCAAACTGTAAGCATGCTTGACTTGATCTGTAATAGCTTCAGCCATTTTCAGAGGCAATCTCTTGTCGTACCAACGAATTTCTGAACACAGCTCTGAAATTGAATGAAGCTCATTTTCAAGGGGCCACTTTTTAGCGTTTAGAACACAAGCTTTATGGTCAATCCCATTCGCTACAGCTTCATTCCATGTTTTGTTTCCAATAGAGGCTGCTCTGCCGATAAGCCTCGCAACGGTAAATGCATTATCAGGATTAGCTGTATTAATCTTATTCGCCATCGTCGTTGGGTCAGTGTTATTGAGAACAACCTTTGCCAAATCAACGTGATTTTGCCCCAATGAGTTTAAAAGTCCTGATAGGCCATATCCGCTAGGGTGCTCTGATGTCTCTATCCAGTTGGCAAGCAAAGCTTCATGCCCAGCAACAGCATCATGGAGCGATACGTCATTACCCCTCCTGAGTTCGTCAATCATCAAAGCTGCCTCATTACGCTCCTCATTTGTTTCGGCCTTCCAACACCGGTCAACGATTGTTTCACGGCTTTCCGCTGTAAAGAGACGGACCCAACGGCCTAACCCTCCATAAAAAAGTTCATGGAATAAATTTCTGATGCCAATAATTGGAAATTTATCGTTAGACACAATTCGGTTCAATGCATCGGCAATAGTCTTACGTCCTATCTCATCTTGGTTTTCCAATACTCTATTTAGTAAAGCCGAGGCGAAGCGTTGATGTGGAGTTCGACAGTCAACTTCACTAATAAGGATGCGATCTTCAGCGAGTCTCGATGTCTGGTTTATAACAACATCTAATCCAAGCTTCTCTGCGAACGAGGTAATTTGGTGTGGTGTCACAATAGCATCCCGCCCAGCAATTTGCAGGGCTGAAATGATAGCTAGAATGATGTCCAACCCCTCCGTTCGCGCGGCATCTGCAATTGTGCCTGCTCGTTGTCTGCCTCCACCCAGGATAAAACAAAATTGCCACGGGGAATCTGCTTTTTCTTCTGCGAAAGTTAAACGCTGGGAGAGGTCCTCATGCATTCCACGAGCTCCAACACGGGAATCTACTTGTGCGACTATTTTCAACGTCTTTTGAAAATCATCCCTCAAAGATTTTGCAATCGTTTTTACAGCCCGTTTCGGATCAATCGCAATGTATGTGCCAATACGCCACTCATGTCCTGTCTCATTAAATGTTGAAAGGACCGTAAGTTCATCACTCGAGTGCTGCTCAATAGCTTCAAGCAACCAGGTCCGCATCAAGTGTGCATCATCGATAATAACAACTGTCTTAGTTCCTTTAAATTGTTCGAAGGGCGGCAACGTGTCAATTTGAGGGTTTAGAAGCCGCACAACTTTGTAACCTTCGTTCGAAAGAGTGAATGCGGCTTGGTAAGCGCAAACAGATTTGCCAGCTCCTGGGGGGCCGACTAAGCGGGCAGTTCTACTTGTTGTAAGTTCTCGTACAAGTACATCAGCTTGAGTTAACCGGGGGCAAGAGAGAGCATCATTTGCTCCAAGCTTCTTGCCTAGTAAGGCGCTTTTGAAGTCTCTAGCTTCCATAAACTTAATTTCGGTCCAAAAAGTCCCGGCCAGTGTAACATCCTTCTCTGTAATTAGTTCTTTGACCCGTTCTACGAGCTCAGGAATATGGTCGGCTTGATTCGGGTAAAATTCCTTTAGTACTTTCGGATGTTCACATAGTTTATCTACGATATCGTCCCAAGCGAAAACCGATATTGTAAAAAGACCTTTTGCTTTCCTGTCTTCAGATAATTTTCGAACTTGCTCTTGAAGTTTAGCGTCTCTCGGTGATGTTGTCGCAAATATCCAGTGCCTCAGAGACGGTTTAAAATTGTCAGCCTTTTTGCATTCTTCACGCACTTCCTTGAAATTTGCTACTGAACTATAATTTGCAGTTTTGCCTTTGCATTGAATGCCTGAAGGGTTGTCGCCATACATTCGTTCTGGAAAACCCCATACATCTACACCTTTTTGCGCTTGCCCAACTCTGCCATTTTTTTGCGCATATGGGTCATTCCAAATCTCTGTAAAAAGAGCATGACATAGGCTTTCAAAAACTATCCAACTATTTGGAGGACTGATCTGTAAATCACTTGGCTTCATGCAAAACAATATCATACCTAAGATGTGCGGCTGTCTATAAAAATTTCACTTTTGCCACATGCTCAGTTTATTCTAGTAGTTTTCGAAATGAATATCACAGGAAGTTAGTGCCAACATCGACTTAGGGAGCTACCTTGACAAGCCTCTCATTTTCGTAACATTCCAACTGATACCACCCGCCGAAACTCGGCCAGATATTGATTGTCCTAGACGCCGCTCCATAACGGGTCGCCAGGGCACGAGGGTAAAATCCCTAGATCTTTCAATTACAGCAAACTTGCCGCTTGGTCTTTCGATAGCCTCTCTGTAAACCCCTTCGACTTGCCGTGCGTTACCTAAAGGCACATATGTTTTTCCATATGCCTCGCTGTATTTATTGGCAGCAGACCTCAAATCCATATCTTTTAATTCTGATAGAGCCGCTTTCTGTAAATGCCCGCTTTCGTCAACATTTAAGCCCATATTTTTCAGTTCCCTTTGGCGCTTCATAAGAGAAGCGTTAATGGCCTTATCAGCAATGTTTCCATTTCCATTTTCGACAAGCTGTTTGTCCAGCCAAGTTGCGCCTCTTGCTCGCTCCATTTGTGACAAGGTTTGAGTGCTACCGCGCTCCATAGAGGCAGGCATTCGCAAAGCCCTAACCGCTTCATAATTTGAGGCGCGTTCCAAATAGTCTTTTGGAATTTGCCACGTACCATCTTGTTGTCGGGTAACAAGTTCATGTCTTCGCAGAGCTTCAAGCCTTCTCACATGCGCTTGAGCATAAGCTGGCGAAACAGAACCGCCTTCGGTAACATGCCGGACTTCGCTATAATTTCCATTATGTGATTTAGCGAATTCAGCAATCGAATGATCTATTTTACGTGCCCCTTTTTGATGTGGCTTAAAAGTAACGACTTGACCTTTTTGCAAACTATCAAAAACGGCGTCTTCTGAAACCTTCGCGTAAAGATGATTGCCGCGAGTTGTCCGTATAACAACGAAGCCACCATCTCGCGTATCGTCTGGTCGACCAAAGTGCTGAACTACACCTGAGATCGGACTTGAATTGTGATGATTAGGATCAAATCGATTGCGCTCCGTCACAAAGCCAACGGTTTGGCCGTTATGTTCTAAGCTACGATGTATGGCTTTGACCATTTGATTGCGTTCAGCAAGATCGCGTAGCGTTTGAGTAAATGAAGGGTCGATAGCCCACCGGCCAGACCCAAGTCTTTCAGCCAAGCCCATAGTCTCTAAAACTCGCAAACGTCTGACTTGTAACTGCCTTTGCCAAACCCGTCCTTTGGGCACAGGTTCACCCATATCAATTTCGCCGTCTTGGATCCTATTTTGGATAGAGCTGTCCAAGGCTGTCGCGCCCTTTGCTTGGACAGTTCTTGCCATACGGACACGCCCTTCCATTTGCGAAACGGGGCCAAGTTCTTCAGTGACCAGTTCCTGAGCGCGTTGACGCAAAGTGTGGGCAATATATTTTCGAGGTATGACGAGGTCTTTGCCGTCATCTCGCACACCGCGAATAATTAAATGTGTATGCGGCTGGCCGGTATCGTAATGGTTGGCGGCCACCCACTCTAATTTTGTACCGAGATCATGTTCCATACGCGCTACGAGATCGCGCGTGTAGGCCGTCAAGTCTTGGAGCTTTGCGCCGTCTTCAGGTGAAACGATAATTCGAAAATGATGACGGTCATTTTTACATGTTGCCGCGAAGTCTTTCATCGCCGTTTTTTGATCTCGCTCAAGACCCTCTTGGTTCACATCAATCCTATCAAGGTCTTCAACACCTTGGCCATAAGCCTTAGCTCGGTCCCCGCGCTCATCTGTCCCGTCTCGCTGGATATAATCAAGATGCTTGCGAAGCGCGTTGTAACCATGGCCTGCCATTTTTTTTATAGAGGCTTTAATAACGACTCTACGATTAAACGTCATGGCTCTGACTGAAGAGCTTGATCGACTGTAAGACGCTCGCCGTCCTTTGGCCTTAGCGCCTCGTTTCACCTGCTCAAAAAATCCAACGGCTCGCCTGCTGCCAGACGGTGAACGTATGCGGCCAATATAAACCTCGAACTGGTTTTCTCCACGCTTAACCAAAACGGATAGTCTGGGATAATGCGTGGGTGAAATACAAGGTAACACCCCTGATATTCGCTAGCAGAGCGCAGAATAACGGAAAACCGGTAACACCACGCCTAAAGCGGGTAGTGTTACCAAAATCGATGTGCAGACAAGGCGTTAGCCGGTGGGTAACACCCCACCGCTTTATCTGGCCCTCCACGCCCTTCACCCGTGCCCAGCCCCCAGACGCTCTGACCGTCCTTTAAATTGTCCGAGATATTCAACGCGGCCTAGCAGATTTTCACGCCTAACCGGGCCAAAATAGCGGCTATCAAAAGAGGTCTGCACGTCTGTCGAAACGAGAAAGACTTCGTCTTCCAAGAGTCCATAACAGCCGCTTCGCGACGGCAAAGGACGCCCTAGAGCATCGTGTTCAAGCACGATTAGCGCTGGCCGTCCTTGCACCAAAACCTTCCCATCAACATGACAAATCTGTTCGCCTGACACGGCCCAAATCGTCTTAATGAGAGGAATTTTCGGCGGAAGATAATCTCTTTCAATAGCCAGCTTAACCCCGTTTTTCGGAGGGATTGCGGCTACTAACTCTCCCAGATCCGCAAATTTATTGGGGTATAATCTATACCAACCGACTGGCGCACTAGAACTTGGATTATATAGCAAACGGGGCACAGAGGGCCTTACGATTTGCACGAGAGAAGCGGTACAAAGCGCAGCTAATGTGAGGGTTCCGAGAACACGTATCAGCATGTCCAGCTCCGTACAACGCCCGCAGGATCGCCATTTGGACCGAGCATCAAACCAATATTCCGCCAACGATGTTCGCATATGTCTTCAGGTTTAAGTCCTGCTTTTTTCATAGCATCGAGCGCTAAAAACAGTCGTTTAACCTGCGTCTTACCCTTGGCCGCAACCCATATGTCTGCTCCCGGTTTAATCCCTGGCATGCGCGTAAAACATCCACCCTGAACGGCGCGTCCGATGGTCAATGTCCATATCTGTGTACCGTATTTATCGGCACTCCAGCGCTCATATCCAAAGACCTGTCCAGTAGCGAAAACTGCGAAACGGGAATGCCAACCACGACGAACATGGCGCAATGGCTGACCAAAGACGAGTCGGTGATTATAGCGTTTTTTGCGGTAGTGCTCATGTATGGCGGTGCGCCGCGCAGTCATTATGCGGTCCCCTCTTTAGGAGGAACCCGGTGGTCATTGGCGTCACGTCCAGAGGACCAATAATCTAGGTCTTTCATGTGATAGACGACCTTACCCCCATGCTTTCTGTAGTTTGGGCCTTCACCTCGCCATCTCATATTATTGAGTGTCTTGACGCTGAGGCGAAGGTAATCTGCGGCCTCTTGGCTTTTTAAAAATGGGCTTTTAGGGTGGTCATACATTGTGAATTCCTTTCAATTTTAGCGTCGTTCAAAATGAGATGACGCGAGTATTAAAAGGAATATATTCCTATTTTAGAGATTGCGGGAGTGTCGAAAATGGGAGTCTCGATTCCGACACCCCTAGAATGAAGCTCGCCTGAGGAGGTCGCAATACCCGCCTTCAACAAAGGCGCGGCCTCGATCTCGCGCGCGAATAGCTCTGTCTTTCAAAGACCGATTATGACCCCACTCATGTGTGATACGCTCCTCGCCAAAGAGAGCGATAGCGACATCTTTTAGCGTCCCTTTTTGGCCGGGCTTTCCATCATAAACATCCCAAGCCAGCAGGCCTTCGAGTAGTTTATCTCGGTTAGGAGGCCGCTTAACGGGCGCAGGCGCGCCGCTTTCTGATCGATGTAATGAGAAGAGCTGCTCTATGCTGGAAATACGTTGCGGGAGGTCACATGACCCTGTCAACTTGACCTCAATCGACGTGTCATCATCTAACTTTGTTATATCTTGGCTGACCATTTGTATCCAAAAATGATGTCCGCCAAGACGAATATGCCGCTCGCCATCAATCGTATCTAACACCGTGGGACAGCATTTGAGAGACGACAAAGAAAAACCAGTTCGTGTCTTTTTTTCTTGCACAGATAGTGAAACTGATAGGGTTCGCCGCAGAAGATTTGGCCGCCAAAATACAGGTACTTCACTTGCCGAATGTTCAGGGTCGGCAAAGGTAATAAGACCAAAAACTTCGGCTTCTAAATAGGGCCGCTCAAGCCTGACATATCGCAGGCTTGTCCTCGCATCACATATATGAGGACGCGCTCTATCATATCTCGCCCACGCTCTTCGGTAACCCTTATTGCGCCGTAAGCCTTCCCAAGCCCATGCTGCATCTGATATTATCACCCTATTATTTCTGTTCATTTCAGTCTCCATAGGCTTTTCCAGCCCATTAGAACAAAATAGGAACATTTTCCTAGAAAAGTAAACACCTGAATCCAAAAAACTCACCTAAAATCATAAAACTCTCCTATCAGGAGTCGAAAACTCTCTCTAATTCTACAAATTGTGAACATGAAAAAACCCGCATTAGCGTGAGCCAATGCGGGTCTAAGGCGTTTTGGGATTTAGGCGTCTTGCGGGTTCCAGAGGATCGCAAATTCATCCGCCTCTTTGCCGTAAGCCTGCCCAAGGTTGGCGTAAACTTTACGCGGGCCGAGGGTCGG
>CAZPLJ010000083.1:0-8390 GCA_964587545.1 uncultured Caulobacterales bacterium
AGGCTAATTGACGGTCTTTCTACATAATCGTGTGGCCAGGTATGAAAACAAATCTTGCCAAAGACGGCATGTTTAGGCTTAAACGGTGTCATAATAAAATAATCATAGAGGAAAACACGGGGTTTATCATGGAATTTACTGTCAATCGTACCATCAAAATATTAGCTATTTTGCTCTTATTGGCCGTTATCATTCAGCCAATATATACGCTGCTTTATCAACAGGCGCCGGACTTTAACCGGCAAATATTATGGAGTTTCGAGGCGTTGATCTTTACATTAATGGCGGCTTTTGCCGGCGCGGCTTTGGTGACAGCAGATAAACGCTACGCGTTAGGTTTTTCTGCTATTGCCTTTAGCACAGTCCTTAATGTGTCACAGGTCGGAATTGGGATTCTCAATTTTGGTCCCTTTCGGGCCGCCGGAAAAGCGTTTGAAGAGCTCGGGCCTATGGCCTTTTCCGTCATAGCTTTGTCATTCTTTTTGTATAATGCCGCCAAATTGCTTTTAGGCTTGGCGGCTATTGTATTTGGTGCCGCGCTCAAAAAGGACGGAAAATCTCTATTAGGCATTTTAGCCATTCTCGCAGGCATTGTTGCACTTGTTACTAATGCCGCCGTCATGATGTTTGGCATTCAACAAGGTGTTGTTCCGCGTGCGTTGGCTGGGGGTTCCGGTGTTGTGGCCACTTTCTTCCTAGCGCTGTGCCTGTTTGGTTTAAGTAAAGACCGTCTTGCCGACAGCTAAGGTCTATTGCCTGAAAGTTATCCTATTTTCAGCTGAGGAAATTATGCTAAGGGAGGAGAAAGCTTAAAGGGGAAATCATGGTATTTCGCAATAATATTGGGCGTTCAAGCATGGGTCGTCGGCGCGGGGGGTTTCGTTGGCAGATCATGTTGCTGTTTGCTTTGGGTGCGGGCGCCTATTATTTTGCGAACCAGAAGACGGTGCCGATTACCGGACGCAAGCAACTCCGGACGATGAAGCCAGCGCAAGAGATGCAGCTTGGTCTGCAATCCTATCAGCAGATTCTCAATGATAACCGTCAAAATCTGGTGCGCTCCGGTGAGGCCTATGAGCTTATTCAGGAAATTGGCAATGATATCAAAAACGCAGCTGAGCCTTGGGACCCGGGATTTCAATGGGAATATAATTTGATCCGTTCAGAACAAGCCAACGCATTTGCGCTGCCAGGTGGATTTACCGCCGTCTATTCGGGGCTTTTGCCGATTGCGGCTAATGAAGACGGGCTCGCCGTGATTATGGGGCATGAGGTGGCCCATGCGCTGGCCCATCACGGGGCAGAACGTATGGCTCAGCAAAATATGCAACGCATTGTCGGGGCGGGTGTATCGCTCGGGGCAGGGGGTTTGGATTACGGCGCGCAGCGGGCCGTCATGGGGGTGTTTGGCGGTATCTCCCAATATGGCTACGCGTTACCCTTTTCACGAAAGCATGAATCTGAGGCCGATTATATTGGGCTGATCTTGGTCGCTCGGGCCTGCTATGATCCGCGCGAAGCACCACTTCTTTGGGAACGTATGGGGCAAAGCGGCGGGGCAACGCCGCCGGAATTTCAATCCACCCACCCGGCGCCTGAAACCCGTGTGCAAAACTTTCAGGAATGGATGCCGGAAGCTATCCAAATCTATAATGAAAACTGCCCGACGAAAATTCGCTAGGAAGTTTTTGAATTATGAGTGATCTGGTTTTAGTTACCGGTGTGTCGGGGTTTATCGCCGCGCATGTGGCTGAGCGTCTTTTAGGCAAAGGTTACGCGGTGCGCGGAACCGTGCGCAATAAAAAGAAAGGCCAGAAAATCTTCGATAAGCTGGCCGCTAATGGCTCTGATGTATCTCGGTTGGAACTTGTTGAAGCCAATCTGGGCAGCGATGCCGGGTGGGACGAGGCTGTCAAAGAGTGTCGCTACATCCAGCATATCGCTTCGCCTTTTCCATTAGAAGCTCCGAGTAACCGTGAAGCTCTTGTTCCGGAAGCACGGGCCGGTGCCTTGCGTGTTATCGAAAAGGGGTTGACTGCGGGTGCTGAGCGCATTGTGATGACATCATCCATGGTGTCATTGATGGGACAAAAAGGGCGGGGAGCTCATATGTTGGTCAAAGAAGATGACTGGTCTGATCCGGACTGGAAGCCTTTAACCGCCTATCCCGTCTCCAAAACCCGCGCGGAAAAATCTGCGTGGGATTATGTAAAGGCTGAGACGCAATCTGATAAATTGACAACTATTTGCCCGGGTCTCGTCCTGGGGCCGGATAGTTATGATAATGGCGGCGCGTCCCTGAGCCTGGTGACGGCCATGTTTGACGGTGATTTCCCGCTGGTTCCGAAAATTGCTTATCCGATTATTGATGTGAGGGATTGCGCCTCTATTCACGTGGCCGCTATGACAGCCAAAGAGGCGGGGGGGCGGCGATTGATGGGGGCGTCGGAGACTTTATGGTTTTCAAAAATTGGGGACATTCTGAAGGAAAATTACCCGCAATATAAGACATTGCCTAAAGGCGAGTTGCCCAATATAATAGTGCGTCTCGTGGGCCTGTTTGATGAGCGTGTGAAAGGCATCATTCCCGATCTAGGCACATTTCATGAAGCCGATAGCGCCTATGTTACCAACATCACGCAAGTTATGCCCCGCCCTGCCAAGGAAGCTATATTGTCAGCCGCCGAGAGCTTGATTGCTAACGGCAAAATGCCCATTGTGTGAAATTAAAGCGCGTCTGCAAATCGCTCAAAAAGATAGAAGCTATCTTGTGGGCCGGGACTGGCTTCCGGGTGATGCTGAACGGAAAAGACGGGTTTGTCTTTGACTTTGATCCCGCAATTTGTCCCGTCAAATAATGACACATGTGTCTCTTCGCAGCTGTCGGGCAGACTGTCGCGATCCACAGCAAACCCGTGATTCATAGAGACAATCTCAACTTTATTTGTTGTGTAATCCATTACCGGGTGATTGGCTCCGTGATGGCCTTGTTCCATTTTAATGGTCTTCGCGCCGAGTGCTAATGCCAGCATCTGGTGACCCAAACATATTCCTAGGATTGGCATATCGGCGGCAATTAGCTCTTGAATAACGTGGATGGAATATTCACCTGTAGCGGCCGGATCTCCGGGGCCATTGGATAACACAACGCCGTCAGGTTTCAGCGCCAGAATATCTTTAGCCGCCGTGTTTCCGGGCACAACACTCACGGCCATGCCTTGCGAAACAAGGTTGCGAAGGATATTTCGTTTGACACCATAATCAATCACGACAACTTTTTTGATGCCGGATTTTTCAGAATAACCCTCTGGCCATTGCCAGCGCGCCTCTTTCCAGTCAAAGGCTTCATCACTATGAACGTCTTTAGCGAGGTCCGCGCCGACCAAGCCATTCCAGCCACGGACTTTGGCTTTAAGGGCGTCGAGGTCAAACTGACCGTCAGGGTTATGGGCGATGACACCGTTAGGCATACCGTTGTCACGAATGAAAGACGTTAGGGCGCGGGTATCCACACCGCTAATCCCGATGATGTTTCGCCCGATGAGCCAGTCATGCAAATGGCTATCGGATCGCCAGTTTGAGGGTTGGGTGACCGGGGCTTTGAAAATGGCGCCTCGGGCGGCGATTTCGGCAGGTTTTGTAGACGCTTCCTCGTCTTCGACATTGGTGCCCGTATTGCCCACATGAGGAAAGGTAAAACATATTATTTGCTGCGCATAAGAGGGATCTGTCAGAATTTCCTGATACCCCGTCATGGCCGTATTAAAACAGACCTCACCGACGGCTTCGCCGATATGGCCGCACCCACGACCGTAAAACACATCCCCGCTGGCCAGTACCAAAACGGCTGTCGGGGCATTTAAAATATCTTGCAATCCAGTGCTCACGTGACTAAGGGCTCCTTTTTTCAAACGGCCCCGTTTTACGGTAGCTCAACTCTGACGCAAGACAAATATGAAGATAGCTTGGCCTTTTAGAGAATAAACCCTATATAACGGGGTGGTTTTGACGGTTAATGCCACAAAGGATTTAATATGGCTTTAAGACAAAGCATCACAGATGCGGTTAAAGACGCGATGAAAAGTAAAGATTCCCTCCGGGTGTCGACGCTACGACTCGTCAATGCGGCGATTAAAGACCGCGATATCGCCGCCCGCGCAGAGGACCGTTGTGACGGTATCGATGATAGCGAAATATTATCTTTGCTGTCTAAGATGGTCAAACAGCGCGAAGAAAGCGCCCAGACCTATGAAGAAAATGCTCGGCCCGAATTAGCGGAGCGTGAACGGGCAGAGATTTCTATTGTCCGTGAGTTTATGCCCAAGCCTTTGTCTGATGACGACATGACAGAGGCAGTTGGTAATATCATTACTGAGCTAGATGCCACAGGTTTAAAAGATATGGGCAAGGTGATGGGTCGTCTGAAGACAGATTTCGCCGGACGCATTGATATGGGTAAGGCAGGCGCTTTGGTAAAGGCGAAGCTCGGCGCTTAATTTTGGTTCAAGAGTGAACTAATATCCTCGGGTTCACCGATGATAGCGATGTCATCCCCCTCCATCAGTATAACATCGGGCTTGGCAATAATAAGCTCTCTGTCTCTCTCTATCATCGCCAGCAAACAGGATGCTGGCAAATCAAGCTCTCCAATTGGCAATCCGATTTGATTTTTTAAAATAGGTATATCGGCGGCAGGACCATGATAAAAATGATCATCCCGCATGAGAATTTCATTGAGCGCTTTTTCGTCTTTGGCTTTTAACCAGCGATCTAGAAAATTATCGCTTTGAACAACTTCCGCCAAATGGCCCGCAATGCGCATGTCCAATCCAACAGGTTTTTTAGGTGAGACCAGGAATAATAAAGTATGCGCGTCTTCGACTGCGTCTATACTCAGGCGCGCTTGTGGCCCGAAGCGACAGACTATTAATTCAGGGTTGGGTACGGCACCTTCTGTTTTAAGGGCCAAATATACGCCTGGGCCAATTGGTCTAAAATCCCAATCATGTTGAAAAATCTCGTCAAAATCCAAGTCTTGTCCATCATCATCGGCAAACCTATTTTTGGCGGCTTCTCCTAATAATTCATTGACGTGATCACTATCATATTTTCCGTAACGTAAATCCAGAATAGCGCTCCGGGCGACGACGCCTTCATAAGACAAATTTTGAGCTTCAGTGCGGTCATGAATAATCGTCATGAGTTCGCGCTCCAGCCCTTCATATTTTTGTTGGCCTAGACGTTGATGAATATGGAAAATAGCGCCCTTGCGTTCAAGATTGCCAGAGGCATAAAAATGATACCAAAGAACACAGGCGATGACGACCATCCCCGTAAACCCAATGGCTAAAATCCCCATTTCAATGATGAGCCAGAAAGCAATGAGAATACCGCCGATTTGAAGCCAGGGATAAAAGGGAGCTTTAAAGCCCGGTCTATAGCTCTCAATACGGCTTTCTCGCATAACTATAACCGCGACACAAATTAGACCAAAGAGTAATAGCTGAAACGCGCTGGCAAGTTTGGCAACACCCTCAACATCAAAAATTAAAAGGACGGCGATCATGGCCAACACAGTCAGAATGATGGCCTTTGTTGGGGTGCCATAGCTTCCAAGTTCAGACAAGCTATCTGGTATGAGCTTATCCTTGGCCATCGCATAGGGATAACGCGAGGCGGACATAATGCCTGCATTACCCGTTGAAGCGAATGCTGCAATCGCCGCGACAACAATTAAAATCATCCCAAGATCCAAGGGAACCCAGTTTAGAAATACTCGGCCAGCATCTGCTACGGGGGTATAACTCTTATGGAGCACGGCGGAATCTAAGGTGTTTATGAGGATTAGTGTTCCGAGCGTGTAGATCACGGTCGCCGTGACGAGTGATAACGTCATGCCGAGCGGAATGTTGACATCCGGGTTTTCAACCTCTTCGGCCACACTGGCAACTTTCGTCAATCCCGCATATGAAACAAAAACCAAACCAATCGTAGAAACAAAACCCACCAGCCCATTGGCAAAGAATTTACTTTCGTCTGAATTCGGAAAAAAGGTCGCCGTGCCCTGTGCTTGCGATAGGCCAAAAATGATAAAAGCGACCAAAATGACGACCAAGGCTCCGACTAATACACGTTGCAAAAGGGTCGTTTCTTTTGCGCCTATCACATTAATCACGCCAAAAGCAATTGTGAGAATAATGGCTAGAAGTGTGAAAGGTAGATTGAGATATATACCTAGATAGGCGCCCATACCGACGAGGGCGAATGCGCTTTTAAATACGACGGCGACCCATGATCCGAGACCTCCTATGGTTCCAACAAGTGGTCCCATGGCTCTATCTAGAAAATAATAGGTTCCACCAGCTTTGGGCATGGCGGTAGATAATTCCGCCATACAATACATAGCTGGCAATATTAGAAATCCCGCTAGGAGATAAGCCAAATAGACAGAGTCCCCTGTATAACTTGCGGCAATGCCGGGCAGGAGAAAAAGCCCTGAGCTAAACATCGCTCCCGTTGACATGGCGTAAACATCAAACAGAGTCAGGTTTTTCTCGAGTTTGTCTGCCACATAGATCTCCGGGATTGCCTTTAACCGTGATGATTTGAATCACAGGTAAGACTCATTTATTGCATAACAATGCCTCGTTAAATTTTATTTGTCACGCAAAGATAGCGGTAAAAACACGAAACAGACAGCTAGGGAGACAGAATGCTAATTTGAGTGCCAAATTTGACTAAATAAAAGTCTATTTTCACCCTCTTATGTTGAGAGGCTTTGCCATATTTACGCCGTTTTAACCCCCTATTGTCAATCCAGTCTTATGTCGATGGCTTTGGTTTTTGATAGTGGGGTGGGCGGCCTGACGGTTGCAGCCGAGATACGGGCTTTATTGCCTGATCTGGCTATGACCTATGTCGCCGACGATGAGTTTCGTCCCTATGGCAATAAAACTGAAGAGGCGCTTAATGCCCGCTTGCCGGGACTTCTTTCGACGCTGTCTGACATGATCCGTCCTGATATTGTCGTGATCGCCTGCAACACAGCATCAACCACTGCATTGACCGAGATAAGGGAGGTTCTCTCAGTTCCCGTCGTTGGAGTCGTGCCGGCTATTAAGCCTGCCGCAGAGCAAAGCCAGACCAAAGTTATCGGTGTGCTTGGCACGCCTGGTACTGTTCGCCGCCGTTATGTGGATGGTTTGATTTCAGAATTTGCAGGTGATTGCGAGGTGGTTTTGTGTGGGTCCGTGGGACTGGTCGAAATGGCTGAACGCAAACTGGCAGGAGACGCTTTAAATGTATCAGATATGCGCGCAGACATTATGCCTCTGTTGGAGCGCTCAGATTTGGACACAGTCGTGCTGGCCTGTACGCATTTCCCTTTGCTTCGCGAGGAGCTCACAACATTGGGGGGCCATATTAATTGGATTGACAGCGGGGCGGCGATTGCGAGACGTGTTAAATCACTTCTTCCAAATATCGGCGCAAAAATAGATGAAGTGGATACGGCTTTGTTGATAGGGCCAAACACGTCGCTTGCAAGACGGGAGGCATTTGGGCGGTATGGTTTTGACTGTGTTGTCGCTCTTTTAGATGGCTAGTGGGTAAGCTGCTTATAGCCTATGTATAGTAAGGTAAGGCTGACAAAGGCCACAATCGTGAAAAGGCCAAACTTTTCTTTCATGAAAGCTTCCGCCTGATTGCCAAATTTTTTGATGACATAGCCAATAAAGAAAAACTGTCCGAAACGACCCAAAAGGCTGGCAATAATAAATGTTGGCAAAGCGATTTTCATGGCACCCGATAAAATGGTGATAACCTTATAAGGGAAGGGGGTCAGTCCAGCCCCCAAAACCGCTATACCGCCATACTCATCTGTCATGGTACGAAACTTCTCAGCGCTATCAACTTTATCAAGGCGCTCAAGTAACGGCAGGGCAAAAGTTTCATAGGCGAACCAACCCAGAGCATAACCGCCCAATCCACCTAGAATAGAAAATACAGCGCAAACTGTGGCAATCCGCCAAATTTTACTGTGATCGGCCTGCATCATAGGGGCCGCCATGACGGCCGTAGGAATAGGAAAAATCACGCTTTCAATAAACGAAACAAAACCCAGCAAGGGTAGGGCATGTTTATGGCGCGCAAGGGCTTTTGTCCCTTCATACCAGCGATCTAAAAATGCAAGCCGACCCTTCATTCGCGCCCTTTAGCAGAGCAGCTGTTAATGTCACGTTTAAACGGGAAAAATATTGACCTGATGAATGCTGACGTTATGTTGCGCTCCTTGCCAGATCACATGTGCCGATGTGGCGGAACCGGTAGACGCGCTGGATTCAAAATCCAGTTCCCATTGGGAGTGAGAGTTCGAGTCTCTCCATCGGCAC
>CAZPLJ010000084.1:0-2175 GCA_964587545.1 uncultured Caulobacterales bacterium
ATTGATCTTATCGGCTATCATGGACAAACGGTTTTGCATCTTCCGGCCAAAGACGGAAAAAAAGGCCAAACGCTACAGCTCGGCAATGGGCAGGTCTTAGCCGATGAGTTTGGTATTCCCTGTGTTTATGATTTTCGCACAGCGGATGTCGAAGCGGGCGGGCAGGGGGCGCCACTTGCTCCGATTTATCATAAAGCTTTGGTCGAATATGCGGGGCTCGACGGCATTACGGCGGTGCTTAACCTCGGCGGGGTAGGCAATGTGACGCTTGTGGGCCCAGATATCCTTAAAGCCACAGACACAGGTCCGGCCAATGGTCCGCTGGATAGCTGGGTGCAGCTCAAAGGCCATAAATATGATCCGGGCGGTGACATATCTCGTGACGGCGCGGTTGATTTCGCCCGCGTTGAGAGCTGGCTCTCGGCGGACTTTTTCTCGCGTCACACGCCGCGTAGTGCAGACAGATATGATTTTGATGTCATACCCGACATGCGGGATATGTCCTTAAAAGACGGAGCGGCGACGCTTTGCGCCTTCACAGTTTTATCGGTCAAAAAAAGCCTCGCGCAACTGGGTCCAAAGCCGGAGCGTGTGATCGTCTGCGGCGGAGGGCGGCATAATCAAACCATTATGACGATGTTATCGGTGGAGCTTAATCGCCCTGTCATGCCTGCGGAATATGTGGGTTGGGATAGTGATATGATTGAGGCGCAGGCTTTTGCTTATCTCGCTGTGCGTTCTAAATTAGGTTTGCAGATCAGTTTCCCGGAGACAACAGGTGTCCCTAAACCCATGACAGGTGGGCGCTTAGTCAATCCCCAATAAAAAAAGACGGCCTCGGAATTGAGAGCCGTCTCTGATTTATCGTGCAGAGGTGAGCGCATATGCGCGGGGTTTGGCTCTGCTAGCCGTTATCTTATTTTACCACATAAAATGGTAAAAGCCTAGCCTTCGTTAAAAGGCTCTCTTGGCTCACGCGGGATCACATATTTCGGATCGAGATGCTCATCGAGATAATCATCGACCACATCCAAGGCCGTGTGTAGCGTGTTCGTGTAAAAATGATCTGCACCATCAATCTGTGTCGTTGTGATGGATGTGCCTTTTTGTACGCGGATACGCTCGACAACGCGGTCAACATCATCGGCCGGCACGATCGGGTCACGGTCGCCATAAGTCACAATACCCGAGGCCGGGCAGGGCGCGAGGAAGGCAAAGTCATAGGTGTTTGTCGGCAGCGACATAGATACAAAGCCGATAATCTCCGGGCGGCGCATTAATAGCTGCATGCCAATCCAAGCCCCGAAACTATAGCCCGAGACCCACGTAAACGGCGCGTTTTGGTTAAAGCTCTGCATCCAGTCCAGCGCATAAGCCGCGTCTTGGAGTTCGCCTTGGCCATTATCATATTCGCCCATAGAGCGCCCGACGCCGCGGAAATTAAAGCGCAAACAGGTAAAGCCGCGAGACTTATATTGCTCATACATGGCAACCGGGATGCGGTGATCCATATGTCCACCCGCTTTCGGGTGTGGGGATAAGATCAGTGCGCAGGGTGCGGCTGGATCATCGGCCGGTGAATAACGACCCTCTAACCGGCCTTCAGGACCGGCAAAAATTACTTCTGGCATTTCGTATCCGTTTAAACTTGACTCAAATAGTCGGGATTATTAAAGCCCGTCTAACGATTTTGAAGCGGCCTTTAACAAGGCTTTTCACAAAAAGCAAAATAAACTTCACATTAGGTAATGACGTGAAACTGACCGCGAAAGGACGATATGCCGTTATGGCCGTGGCTGATTTGGCCGCGCAAGGCGGAACTGCGCCTGTGTCACTGTCGGATATCTCCGCGCGTCAGGGGATTTCGCTCTCCTTCCTAGAGCAGCTTTTTGGCAAATTACGCAAAGCGGGCATTGTCGCAAGCAAGCGCGGCGCATCGGGCGGTTATTTGCTAGCAAGCTCCCCTGATAAGATCAGACTTTCCGCCGTAATTCATGCGGTGGATGTGGATATCAAAGCCCATGGCTGCACCCCGGAGGCCAAGCTCGCCTGTACGGGTAAGTCTGATAAATGCCTGACGCATAATCTCTGGGGCGCGCTGGAGCGTCATATCGAGCAATTTCTCGCCGATATCTCTATTCAGGATGTTGTGGATGGGCGTCTCCCTGTGATGGA
>CAZPLJ010000084.1:2275-8014 GCA_964587545.1 uncultured Caulobacterales bacterium
GCGGCGGAATGACCCGCCTCTATTTCGATAATAATGCGACCCATCCGCTCCTCCCCGAAACCAAGGCGGCGATGATTGCGGCCATGGAGATTGAAGGCAACACCTCAGCCCAGCATGGCAATGGCCGCTCGGCGCGTAAAATCGTCGAGGATGCCCGCGAAGCGGTCGGTCTGGCTATGGGTGTCTGCGCTCAGGATATTATTTTTACAGGCTGCGGCACTGAGGCCATTAATCAGGCGGTCTTCTCGGCATGGACCGCCGGATGCAAAAAGCTCTTATTCTCTGAGGCCGATCATGTGGCGTCTTTTAAAGCGGCGGAGATTTGGGGCTGTCCGCATGAATTTATGCCTGTGACCTCCACGGGTGAAATCGATCTTGACTGGTTAAAAACTCGGTTTGAAAATTGGGATGAGGAGGATGGCCGGATTTTTGTCGCCACCACAGCCGTCAATAGCGAGACGGGCGTCATTCAACCCATCGAAGCCACATCGGACCTTGTGTCTGAGCATGGTGGTTTGCTGTCTGTCGATGCCGTGCAAGCTCTCGGTAAAATCCCGATGACGTATCAGCCTGATTATCTTTCTGTGTCCGCGCATAAAATAGGCGGGCCACAAGGCGTGGGCGCGCTATATGTTAATCCTGACGCCCCAATTTCTTCTTTACTTTGCGGGGCGGGGCAGGAGAGACGCAAACGCGCCGGAACACATAATGTGGTGGGCTTGGCCGGATTTGGCGCGGCGGCAAAAGCGATCAAAGACACTAGCCATCTCGCGGAGTTACGGGATCATATGGAAGCCAAGCTATCCGAGATGGAGTCTGAGATTACCTTTTTTGGAAAAGGCTCGCCCCGTATCCCCAATACCAGTTTTTTCGCCGTGCCGGATCAAAGCGCCATGACGCTGATGATGCAGCTCGACCTCGAAGGGATTTCTGTCAGCACTGGCACAGCCTGCTCGAGCGGCAAAACCGGCGAGAACCGGATGCTGCGCGCTATGGGAGTCACAGGCAAAGCCCCCAAAGGTGCCATCCGCGTGAGCATGGGTAAAACGACGACCATGGAAGATGTGAACAGGTTTATTCAAACTTGGGTAAAAATCCGGGGCAAAAGCCAAAGGAGCGCGGCGTGACCGACGACGTAAAAATAGCCAAAGACAGCATCGATGCGGAAACCGTTGAAGGGGTTCGCGCGCTTGAGGCGGACAAATATAAATACGGCTTTGAGACAGATATCGAACAGGAGTTCGCACCTAAAGGCCTGTCTGAGGACACAATTCGTTTTATCTCGGCCAAAAAGGACGAACCCGACTGGATGCTGGAGCGCCGTTTGGAGGCGTTCACACGCTGGCAGGCGATGGATGAGCCGACATGGGCGATGGTGGATTACCCTAAGATTGATTATCAGGATGCCTATTATTACGCAGCCCCCACGGGCAAAACAAAATATGAAAGCATTGATGATGTCCCCGAGGAAATCTTAAAGGATTTCGAGAAACTCGGCATACCTTTGCGCGAAGCCGAGGTCTTACTGGGCGTCAAAGGCGCCGCTGAAAGCGCGGCGGAAGCGCGCGAAAAACCCCGTGTGGCGGTTGATGCCGTGTTTGACTCCGTCTCTGTGGTAACAACCTTTAAAGACGAGCTCGCAAAAGCGGGCGTGATCTTCATGTCCATCTCTGAGGCCATTCGCGAACATCCCGAATTGGTGAAAAAATATATGGGCTCTGTTGTCCCGGTGACCGACAATTTCTTTGCCGCCCTTAACAATGCGGTCTTTTCCGATGGGAGCTTTGTTTACATCCCGCCGGAGGTTCGCTGTCCGATGGAATTATCGACATATTTCCGTATGAATGCCGAAGGCACAGGCCAGTTTGAGCGCACGCTCATCATTGCCGATAAAGGCTCTTATGTCTCTTATCTGGAAGGCTGTACCGCGCCTATGCGGGATGAGAACCAGCTCCATGCCGCAATTGTTGAGATCATCGCGCTGGAAGATGCCGAGGTGAAATATTCCACCGTGCAGAACTGGTGGCCGGGTGACAGCGAAGGCAATGGCGGTGTCTATAATTTCGTGACCAAGCGGGCCGATTGCCGGGGCAAAAACTCGAAAGTCAGCTGGACTCAGGTCGAGACGGGTTCTGCCGTGACATGGAAATATCCCAGCTGTGTGCTGCGAGGTGATAATAGTCAGGGCGAGTTTTACTCCATCGCTATTACCAATGGTCATCAGCAAGCCGATACCGGCACCAAGATGATCCATCTAGGCAAGAACACAAAATCCCGGGTGATTTCCAAAGGCATTAGTGCGGGCAAATCCAACTCAACCTATCGCGGGCTTGTCTCCGCCCACCGTAAAGCCACAGGCGCGCGTAACTTCACGCAATGCGATAGCCTTCTTATTGGGAATGACTGTGGCGCGCATACAGTGCCTTATGTTGAGAGCGATACTCCATCTGCGCAATTTGAGCATGAAGCCACCACGTCAAAGCTGTCAGATGATCAGCTCTTCTATTGCCGCCAACGGGGTCTGTCGGAGGAAGATGCGGTCGCGCTTTTGGTCAATGGGTTTTGTCGAGAAGTGCTGCAGGAACTGCCTATGGAATTTGCGGTGGAAGCGCAAAAGCTTGTCGCGATCTCTCTTGAAGGGAGTGTAGGCTAATGGCTCAGCCGTCACCTAATAAAAACGGCATCTCTGTCCGGAAAGCTATTGGGATATTTGTCCTAATCTTTATTGCCAGCGCAGCGGGTTATAAAATGTCAAACCCGGATCTTAATCAAGTAAATCAAGCGGGTTCCAGTGACGTTGAAACGTCGATTCCGTCAAATGCCTCGGTCCCATCAAAAACCCCGACCTCTACTGAACCGGACGAGATCAAAGGTATCAGCGATATTGATTTCGCCTCTTATGACCGCGAGTTAGCGCGTTGGGTGGGGCTTGAGGTCGGCGATAGTCTAACTGAAGCCAATGCCAAGATTGAAGCCTATTTCTCGCCCGGGGCTGGGCGTCCGGAAGGACATTATAGCGGAGATCCAGAGCGTGAATTAGCTGAAACCAGCTTTTCAACTGTCGCGACGGATGGCGGAACCGTCATTGTCGCAGAACGCAGCAATCTCAAAGATGATAGCGTTAAATCTGAGCGTCTTTATCTAATCACCAAGAAATTTAACAACGGTGAGGAGAGTGTCGTTGACTATGGGATGAAAATCAAATGTATGCGGGGCGCTAACACAGAACAATGGACCATTGATTTATGTCCGTGAAATTAGATTAAGGAGACTGTAAAATGCCAAAGAAAAAAGCAGAAACGAAAGACGAACCCAAGCGTATGCTGGTTGCCCTATCCGAGGGTGAAAAAACTTACGCCATGTCACGCGCGGTTGTGCAGGGCGATTGGTGCTTTGTCTCGGGAACAGTGGGATATGACTACGCCGCGGGCGAGCTTCCAGAGAGCGCAGCGCAACAAGCAAATAATGCTTTTGCCAATATTATGGCAGCACTCCAGACGGCGGATTATGAACTCGGCCATACGGTGCGCGTACAATATACTGTCTCAGACCGGAAATATATCGATGAAATCCTTCCTATCATCCAGTCGCATTTCGCCAATATCCTGCCTGCTGCCACGATGGTGATTGCGGAAATGGTCGATCCGGCAATGAAGGTCGAAATCGAGGTAACGGCTTACAAAGGGTGAGGCCAAGCGAAGGCGGAAAATCGATCCAGTGAATCGATTTTCCTGAGCGTAGGACGAACGAATTATGGATAATCACGTTAATCTATCAGACAAAGATCGCCCAAAAACCTTACTGGTTCGGTTTATGAAATGGTTTGGTATTTTGTGTCTTATCATTTCCATTCCTGCGATATTGTTAGGGCTTTTCGCGACCGCTGAGCAGCACGCGCCCCTTAGAGAATGGGGGTTAGCCAGCCGGGGTTTGGCAATGCAGGCGCTATTTATTTTAGCTTTGTCATTTTTATTAGATAAACTGGATGAACAAAAATGGTTCGCTGCTTCTCAATTAGAACGAAGGGCTATCTTCGCTAGCCGCAAGAAGAGACATAAAAATGCTAAAAATAAATAACCTTTCCGCCGCAGTTGATGACAAGGTGAAAGTCGAAGTCGAAATGACGGCGTTCAAAGGATAGTAGGTGGACCAAGTTTCCGTACACAAACTTCCTAGCTCAAAACGGAAACGTTATCTGAGGGTATTTCTTATTGTCCTTTTGATTGTTATAGGCATATGTGCCGTTACCTTAGCAGCTGGGATTTATGCACTCGGTGAACCCTATAGAGTTATTAAGCGAGATCCGGTAATGAGCGTCATTCATAGTAAAGGCGGCGCATGGGACACCCGCCGTGACCTTATCCCAGATGTTTTTAACGAAGGGGATAGCGTTAGTTCTGTAAGCGAAGTTCTTAGTGCTTCAAAATTTTCACCGGGTTATTATAAATCTTATTTTTCTAAAGAGGTCGTTGATAGTGACACAATGGTTTGGACGCGGAGATATGGAACGTTCGTTTGCAATATGGAATGGGCTGTTTTTTTGAAGTTTAATGCTGATAAAAAATTAATCTCAGCGGATGGAACAGTCGGCGAACGTGGGTGCCTCTAAAATATGACAACTAAGATTAACATAGATGAGAAATTCTCGAAGTTCTCCGAGCATTGGCGGCCCAAGATTGTGGCCGAGCTGAACGGGCAAGAATTTAAACTCGCCAAGATAAAAGGCGAGTACCCTTTCCACGCCCATGAGGGTGAGGACGAGATGTTCTTTTGTTGGAAAGGTTCATTCGTCTTAGATTTTGAGGGCGGAGAAAACGTGCCTGTCGGCGAAGGCGAAGCTATCGTCGTGCCCAAAGGCGTCGTCCATCGCCCCCGCGCCGAAGAAGAATGTCTCATTTTTTTAATTGAACCGCAGGGCGTGAAGAATAACGGCAATGCCGAAGTCGATGCGAAATATGACGCGCCCATGGGGGAGTGGGTTTAGTGTCCCGTTTTAGACAGATTTTGAAATGGGGCTGCCTTATAGCCATTCTAGCAGTGTCTTCTTGTGCAATTTCGACTGGCCGAAGTAAGGCATTTCTAAACCCAATAATGCGACCAATTTTACTAAATGAATCTGGTTGGAAAACTTTCGTAACCCTAGAGAAAAGGCCGTTCCAAAAAGGCAATGAAAAAGAAGATGTCGAAAAGTACATATTAAGAAAAGGCTTTGAGAAGACCGAAGCTCATTTTTATCAAGCTAAATTATGTCAATGGCTGGGGGCTAAAAAGACAGTCTTGAAACCTCATCTGATTCAGGTGCTTGACGAATGCCGTGCTGCAAAAATGGATTTCGTTCGTCAATATTCCAATCGTGATCAATGGAGGGGTGAAGACGGGAAACCTATCCAGCAGGTGATTGTTTCTAATGTCTATCATCAAAGGCATGGAGAGTTTCCATGTAAGATGGATTATTCGGTTTTATCCTTTTATGACGACAATAAAAAGTTAATTGAAACCCTCGGTTATAGAACTGAAGCAGGATGCTTATAATGCTAAAAATAAATAACCTCTCCGCCGCTGTTGATGACGGCCAAAAGAAAATCCTTAGCGGGCTATCCCTTGAGATACCGGCCGGCGAAGTCCATGCGATTATGGGGCCAAATGGGGCTGGGAAATCAACGCTCTCTTATGTCCTCACGGGCCGTGAGGGCTATGATGTGACCGACGGGTCGGTGACCTATCTGGGCGAAGACTTGC
>CAZPLJ010000085.1:0-2465 GCA_964587545.1 uncultured Caulobacterales bacterium
TCCTTACGACTGGTGTGAAACGAGGTCGTCGTGAAATAAAGCATCGCCGTGTGATTCACCTCTCACGAAACAACTACATATTAGGTCTCCTGTGGGAGGCCGGATCACACGGGCTTGTCCCATTTTGATCTTGCGGGTTGCCGCCCGCCAACCCAACCCGCGTGTGATAGCACGCACTTAGGAGACTACTAGATGAGTCTTAGAACAAGGCTTATTGCCTTATTGGGAGTTGGAAATATTTTACCCGAACAATATTTCGGGATTTTTCATGGTTTTGATCTCAAGCACATTATTATTGGGATCGGAGATGAAAAATGTTTCTTGCTCATAAATATCGCCTTTAAAACGACGATAAGGTGGATCTATATATTCAAGACCAGCAGCGGCGATGCGCTCTTTAAGGCCGTCAAAATCTTCTTGTGTAAGATGGATGCCAAAATGCGGAACAAGAACCGCTCCCATATCCACATCATGACGCACATTTGGAAGACGTTCTTCACTTTGGTGCAATGTCAATTCGTTGCCCCAAAAATTAACATCAACCCAGCGTCCTTCTTCACTATTGCCCAAGCTACACCCCAAAACATCCGTGTAAAATTTTACGGTATTTTTCAAATCCCCGGCAGGGATAGCGAGATGGAGAATAGCAGACATAGTGACTCACTTCTGTTGTGCGAGTTTGGAAATTACAACATTCTGTTTGGAAGATAAATCACATATAGGTGAATTTAAGTATGTTATACCTACTATTAGCATACCCTTCTACTAATATTAGTAAACCCTTCTACTAAACATCCGCTTGCGGTCTGAGAACTCGAAATCGGACGTCGACATCCGGGCTAGTTTTGTTATTCATAAAAAAAGAGAGATTCCCATGACCGAAAAACGTACCTGTCTTGTCACTGGAGCTTCAGCTGGCATCGGCGCGGCTATCGCCCGCGAATATGCGAGCCGTGGCTGGGATTTGGCCCTGACCGCGCGGCGCGAAGAGCCTATGATCGCGCTCGCCAAAGAGATGAAAACGGAATTTGGCACGACCAGCCATATCTTCCCGCTTGATCTTCATGATGTAAATGCGACGGAAGATTTGCTCAGACGGTTAGACCGTAAAAATGTGCGCATTGATGGTCTGGTCAATAATGCAGGTTATGGGTTGCCGGATAATTTTATGGATCATGACTGGCAGGCTCATGCTGATTTTTTACAAATCATGCTGCGCGCGCCCTGTGAAATGAGCCATGCTTTTATCCCCTCCATGAAGGAACAAGGTTTTGGGCGGATCATTAATGTCGCGTCCTTAGCGGGGCATGTGCCGGGCTCCAAAGGCCATACATTATATGCGGCGGTGAAGAGCTTTTTGATAAAATTTTCGCAAAGCCTAAACTTGGAAATGCGCAAGCATAATATTCACGTCAGCGCACTTTGCCCCGGCTTTACCTATAGCGAGTTTCATGATGTCAACGGTACGCGTGAAGCCCTCAATAAGCTACCCGACTATATGATGATGAGCGCAGAAGACTGCGCCGAAGCGGGCGTTGAAGCCTGTGAGCGCAACCGCGCCGTGTTCATTCCGGGAGGTGTGAATAAATCCATCGCCGCCTTTGCCAAAATTATTCCCGATAGTTTGGCGCTTAAACTTATGGCTAAAAACAGCAAAAAGTTTCGAAAGAGTAATTAAGGCATGGTAGATAACAACGTAGCCGATCCCCGACTTTATGTGGCGCTTGACCTGCCGTCAATCGACGAGGCGCGGGCCATGGTGGAAACCTTGGGAGAGACCGTAATTTCCTATAAAATCGGTCTTCAACTTTTACCCTTAGCCGGAGCCGAATTTGGTAGAGAGTTAGCGGCTCAGGGTAAGAATATTTTTCTGGATTTCAAGCTGCATGACATTGACGCCACCGTCGAAAAAGCGACACGCTCTATTGCGGGCGTGGGGGCAAATCTTTTGACAGTACATGCCCGCCCCGATGTGATGGTGGCTGCGGCCAAGGGCAAAGGCCGTGATCTCAAAGTCTTGGGCGTCACGGTTTTGACCTCTCTAGATGAGCAAGCCCTTATCGATATTGGCTATCATCACACCGCCGAAGAGCTAGTACTGCATCGTGTAAGACAAGCCATGGATGCCGGTATAGACGGGGTTGTCTCGAGCCCGCTAGAAGCCGCGAAAATTCGTAACATTGTTCCCAAAGATTTTCTTGTCGTGACGCCGGGCGTCAGGATGGCGAGCGACGCGGTTGGGGATCAAAAACGCGTGGCCACGCCGGGCAATGCTCTCAAGAGCGGCGCGTCGCATATTGTGGTTGGCCGTCCTATAACGCAATCGGGCGACCCCAAGGGAGCCGCCCGAAAAATTCTTGAAAATATGAAAGGCTAACTAGCAACCATAAGAAGCTTGATAAACTGCGGGGCTAAAACAACCTCCCGCATATCCACCTTGAAACCCTCCACCTGAAAATCCTCCA
>CAZPLJ010000085.1:2565-7866 GCA_964587545.1 uncultured Caulobacterales bacterium
CCTCCACCTGAAAATCCTCCAAAGGAGCGTAGCTGTGGAACGTCAACAGGGACAGGCACAGGGACCGGCGTTGGTACGGGTGTCGGTACCTGAATAATCGGACGGATCACGCGGACATAATTATTGACAACTTCAACCGGTTGCTCGCAGGCTCTATAACAATCCAAAACGATACCGCCTTCTGGATTATGAACATTCACAGGACAATTGACTTCGCATAAACGGCCATTGCCCTCGAAATCTAATATACTCAGATTTGAGGAATTTCCGAAACCACCAGCGGATGTTGTCGTATAAGACGCGGTCTGAGGTGCCACTGAGTAAGACCCATATCCGGTGTCATATGATGGAACTACGGAATTAGACGTCGCGTATCCGTATGACTCGGCAGGAGCGTAAGATCCATAGGCACCATAGGACGAGCCGTAAGCACCATAAGCGCCGTAAGACGAGGACACTGGCGCGGCAAAGCTGGAGCCAGTCAATCCGCTGTTACAATAGAGGCCGTCTGTACAAGTTGCACTTGCTGAGGTGCCAAAGGCCACGGCGGCTATCGCCGCAAAGGTTAGTTTTTTTAAAGAGGACATTACCATTCTTTCTCTCCTGATTTTTCAGACCCAAAGGTCCAAAGCTATAATTATTTTAAAATGGGCCGCCTGCCAAAACGCCCGCTTGGTTATAACATGCGAGCGGAAGAGGTGTCGGAACCGCCTGAGGCACACCAATGATCGGATTTACAACTTCGGCTTGGCGCTTACAGACAACTTCTGAAGCGAGCATACCGTCCACAATTGTTGGACCGGAGGTTTGTTCCCAATACGTCCCATCTGCCTGTAAAGTTTCCGGCAAGAAACGCGCGCTTGATGCCGGATTAAATGTCACGGGCGCGGCTGAAACTGATATTGGAGCTGCAGTGATTGATACTGGAGCGGCATTTATGACAGGAGCTGTAATCGGAGCAAAGCCAACGTTTGAAATCGTGTTATAGCTTGCAGCGTTGCCAACCATCATAGATGGATGCGGAACCGTACCGCCATGTACTGCCGGGCGCGCCGGGATCGTGCCACTATTAAGCACAGCCGTCGCGGTTGCATGATCGCGATTTACAATTGATGTTGGGATGTGAGCAATACCGGGCACCATGCCTGTTGACCCGTAAATACGCGGGGCTTCACTCGCCACTGAAACAGTTTGAATCGGGGCCGCAAAGGAAACAGGGGACGCAGCCTGAGCCAAGCCGTTTTGACGACAATAATTCGTTGAAGATGGGTGGCAGCCTTGCGTGAATCCGCTCGGCGCGTCTGTCAAACCGACAGTCTCTCCGCGGCCATGGACACGCGTAATATTGACATGTGGAGCCCGAGAAATATTTACAGAGCGCAAATGACCCATAGGCTGTGTCGTATGAATCTCAATGGGATCAAAAACGGGAGCCGCACCTGGGTTAACCACAACAGGTGTCCGGCAATCCGGACCGGGATTTGGACCTTGGCAGGCCCCGAGCGCAAGAGCAGGCCCCGCAAACCCGACAGGAGCCGGCGTTGGAACAGGTGTAGGTACCGCTATAATCGGTCTAATAGCCTGAACTGTTACGGGCGCGGCCTGATAAACAGGCGCTGATACGAACGGTGCAGCTGGTGCCAATACACAATTCTGACTAGGAATTCCACTTGCGCAACTACCTGCGAAAGCTGATGTTCCAGCCATGGATAAACTTAAACCACCCAATAAGGCTAGAATAGAAAAACGGTGACGCATATGCGTTCTCTCCCACTATGTTCACCTGCAAAGCAGGTCAAAAAAACCAATTTAGGGGTTACGCCTAAAAATCGTAGGCGATTCCGCCGCGTTCCCAATCGCCATAGCGGGTGGGTTCGGCCCCCTTTGGTCCCAACTTTTCGGGTGGACGCTCAGGGTTGTCCGTCTCGGCTTTCCGCCTTTGCTCGGCTTCCTTAAGCGCGCGTTTAGCCGCTTCGCTCAAAGTCTTGCCGGGCGCGGCATTTGTGGGGAGTCCATCAGACATAACCCCATTTACCACGAACAACCTCCGCGTCAAACCTGTCTGGCAGAACCGGAGCGATACACCTCAACGGCATATCTTGGGACAGTTTCTACGTCATGATGCATAAAATTTGATTAAAAGCGCGTTGGGGTTTCGTTAAGAATTTAATTAAATCGGTTTGGATAATATGGCTTTGAGCCCTATATTGCCTTCATGACAGAGATTTCCCCTGAAAGCTTAAGACTTCCGATTTTTCTAGGCTTATTATTAAGCCTCATGTTGTTTGAAGCTATCTTTCCCAAGAAACAAAGAGCCCTCACGCGCCAATCACGTTGGCCAACAAATATATTAATCTCGGTCATCAACACCATTTTTATAAAAATAATGGGTCCTGTTGTTGCCGTTATTGCCGCAGGCCATGCGGCTCAAAAAGGATATGGGTTATTTAATTTTATTGAACTGAATATTTGGCTCGAAATCATAATCGCAATTATTCTGCTGGATATGGCCATTTATTTTCAGCACGTCATTAGCCATAAAATACCAATTTTATGGCGGCTGCACCGCGTGCATCACTCTGACCGGGATATAGATGTAACCACGGCCATCAGATTTCATCCCATAGAAATTATATTTTCAATGTTGTTTAAATGTGCACTGGTTTTCATTTTGGGGCCAGCGGTTCTCGCAGTCATTATCTTTGAGATCACTTTAAACGGATGCGCCATGTTTAATCATGCCAATCTACGTCTACCCTCTTGGGCAGATCATATCTTGCGCATCTTTATCGTAACGCCGGATATGCACCGCGTGCATCATTCAATAATTCCCGATGAGACCAACAGCAATTACGGCTTTAGTCTTTCAATTTGGGATAAGGTGTTTGGCACCTATACCGCCCAGCCCAGTGAAGGCCATGACGCGATGACCATTGGCCTTAAAGACTATCAGACAGATCAACCCACCCGCCTGGAGTGGAGTTTAATTTTGCCGTTTAAACCATGATTGCAAACTCTATGATTTCTTCTTATCCTAATATCGGGAGATACTCATGATTTGGATTATTCTGACCATCGTCGCAGCACTCGCCGTGTTTTTAGTCGTCATTTATAACTCGCTCGTATCCGCGCGCCAGCTCGTTGATAATGGCTGGTCAGATATTGACGTGCAGCTTAAGCGCCGATCGGATCTCATCCCTCGCATTGTTGACACAGTAAAAGGCTATGCCTCCCATGAACGCAATTTGTTTGAAGACATTGTCAAAAAAAGAAATTTGGCGCTGCAAGCCGGCAGTGCTCCTGGTGCCCGGGGGGCAGCCGAAGGCGCGCTCGGACAACCTGTTTCCCGTCTCTTTGCGGTGGCAGAAGATTACCCTGACCTAAAATCCAATGAGAACTTTCTGGATTTACAAAACGAGCTCTCAGACACAGAAAATAAAATCGAGATGGCCCGACGCTTTTACAATGGCGCCGTAAGACAGATGAATATCAAGGTTCAAAGCTTCCCCATTAATCTTATCGCGGGCGCCTTTGGATTTGGTGAACGAGAATATTTCGACATTGATCCATCAGATGCGGCCAACCCCAGCATAGAGTTTGATAGCTAATGCTGAGATCACTTTTCATAATTGCCTTAACGACGCTTTTTTCGTTACAGGCTTGGGCTGAAGAAAAAATCACCGATTATAATGTTGAGATAGAGGTTCTGCAAAATGCGGACTTTATCGTTAAAGAAACCATCTCGGTTATTTCAGAGGGACGACAGATAAGGCGCGGTATATTTAGAGATCTACCCCGATATAAACTGGCCGACGACGTCAAAATTCCGTACCAATATAAAATCCTTTCCGTCACACGTAATGGAGCCAGAGAACCATTTGCCCAGGAAAGCGAAGGCAACGCCGAACAAGTTAGAATTGGTGACGCCAATGTCTTTTTAAAGCGCGGTGAACATGTCTATGAAATTACGTATTCGGTCAAAAATGAAGTCCGCTATTTTGACGATTTCGATGAGGTTTACTGGAACGCCATAGGCACCTATTGGGCCTTCCCCATAGATAGAGCTAAAGCGAGCGTGACATTTCCGCAAAGCTTTCGGTCTCTTGAGTTAAATTGTTTTACCGGGCGATATCGCTCTACCGCCTCTGATTGCCAAATGAGCCGGTCAGGAAATACGTTTTTAATCCAGTCCACCCGCGCCTTTGACAGACGCGAAGGGATGGCGGTCTCCATTAAATTTCCAAAAGGGATTATTGATCCGCCTTCAGCCGCTGACAAGCGTAGTTTTTGGTGGTTTAAAAATGGCGCGGTCGCCCTACTCGCAGGCCTATTTATTCTTCTTTTTGGATATTACTATTCCATGTGGAACAAGGTCGGTCGCGATCCGGCTAAAGATCCAGTTTTTGCCAGATATGGCCCGCCCGACGGTTACTCTCCCGCAGCCGTTCATCATATTTATAATCGCGGCTTTAAAGGACAAAATGCAATTATTTCAACCCTTGTTGATATGGCCGTTAAAGGACGCATAAAACTCGACACAGACGACAAACTCACAACATTGTCCCGAATAGGTCCCTTACAAAATTATACAAAAAAAGCCTCAATCGAAGACAGTCTCGAAAATGGTTTATTTCAACGCGGTGATCACCTTACCATTGGGAAAAAATATAATTCCGCTTTTTATAGCAGCTATAAGAGCTTTCAACGACAAGTCAGCAAAGCCTATGGCGTTCCCTATTTTCGTTGGAATGCCAAATATACAATTATTGGTTTCATTTTAAGTGCGTTCGCTATCGTTGCCGCATTGAGCCAATTTTACGGCAACCAAACACACTATTTTTGGGCCGTTATCGCCGCTCTCATTGTGATGAATCTCGCTTTTCTTTATTTCATGCCAGCCCCCACACGAAAGGGTCAAAAAATCAGGCAGGAAATAGCCGGATTTAAACTTTATCTTGAGACCGCCGAGAAACAAAAACTCAATGCTGTCGAGGTCGGGAGTGACCAACCTCTGCCTATGTCCAAAGACCAATATGAGGCCTTCCTGCCATATGCGATAGCCTTGGATGTCGAAAAGCCTTGGACGAAATATTTTGAAAACACACTTCCGCAAGAGGCTGAAAATTATAATCCAAGCTGGACCAATATGCACGCTGGCGGTTTTAGATCCATCGGCGGCATGAATGACGCGATCACGTCTAATCTAAACTCCGGCGTGCAAAGTTCCATGCCCAAAAGCTCCAGCTCATCGGGCGGCGGCGGAGGCGGGTTTTCTGGCGGCGGCGGAGGCGGTGGCGGCGG
>CAZPLJ010000086.1:0-7585 GCA_964587545.1 uncultured Caulobacterales bacterium
CTTCACTTTCAACATCACCCCGTAAAATACTTTGATCAAATTCCGCATCTGTGTGAGTGCCATAACCAACGTTACCGCGTACATACCAACCTTCATCATTCCAGTTGTCTTGTGCAGATGCTATGCTCGGCACAGCCATTAAGGCCATCGCGGCCGTCATTGTAAGAAGCTTAAGCTTCATAATAATTTCCTCCAATAGATTCGCCCGCATCCAGCGCAGGTTTTATTAAATCCTTCGAGCGCGTTACAGTATTTTGTTTCACTTGGCTAGACTATGCGACAACTTTTAATAGGATTTTTATAAGAAAGTGGCGAAAATGCATCACTCATTGCTAAATTTTGTGCAGATAGTGATTATGAGGGGAATGGTACGCCCGCACGGACTTGAACCGTGGACATCCTCATTAAAAGTGAGGCGCTCTACCAACTGAGCTACGGGCGCTTAAAAGGAGGCGCTAATTAAGAGCCTTAAGCGGCTAGGTCAAGCCCAAAAAAAGCATGACTAGGACGAATATTCACGTCGGAAGTTTACGACAAATTGCTCAAACCTCCCTTGAGCAATATTTTCGCGCATTCTCGCCATTAAATCCTGAAAGTAAGCAATGTTATGCCAGCTTAACAACATAGAGCCCAGCAATTCTCCCGAACGGATGAGATGATGAATGTAAGCTTTCGAGTAATTCGTCGAACATGGGCAATTCAAATTTGCATCCAATGGTCTAGGGTCTTCAGCAAATTTGGCGTTTTTAATATTATAAGGCCCCTGATCCGTCCACACCTGACCGTGACGGCCAGATCGGGTAGGAATCACGCAATCAAACATGTCGACGCCGCGATACACGGCTTCAACCAGGTCAATCGGTTTGCCGACTCCCATGAGGTAGCGGGGCCGGGTTGAAGGGAGAAATGGTACGGTCAGTTCCAGCGTGTCGCACATAGCCTCATGCCCCTCACCTACGGCTAATCCCCCAATAGCGAATCCACCATAACCTCCTGACATGGTTTCAGCGACGCTGGCCTCGGCGCTTTTTTGACGCAAATCAGAAAAAGTCGACCCTTGAACGATGGCAAACAAAGTTTGATTAGAGCGCTCACCAAAGGCTTCCAGTGAACGCCTTCCCCATCTTAAGGATAGCTCCATCGACTTTGCCGCAACCTCATGTGTGGCCGGAAAATCCGTGCATTCATCCAGCTGCATAGAGATATCCGCGCCCAGCAAATCAGCCTGAATTTCAATAGAGCGCTCAGGTGTGAGCATATGTTTTGAGCCGTCGATATGGCTTTGAAACTCCACTCCGTCTTCGCTCATTTTACGCAACTTGGATAAGGACCAAACCTGAAACCCACCCGAATCGGTCAATATCGGACCGTCCCAGCCGGAAAATTTATGCAACCCACCCAATTTTTTGACACGTTCAGCCCCCGGTCTGAGCATCAAATGATATGTATTGCCAAGAATGATATCAGACCCAGCCTCCCGGACCTGATCCATATAAAGACCCTTAACGGTCCCTGCGGTACCAACAGGCATAAAGGCGGGTGTACGAATATCGCCTCTCGGAGTTTTTAAAACTCCCGAGCGAGCCGCACCTTCACTTGCTTTTATCTCAAACGGAAATTTAGCCATGGGCTTTCCATAACAAACTGCTGTCACCATAGGAATAGAAGCGATATCCGGTTTCAATGGCGTGGGCGTAAGCTTTTTGCATGACCTCAAGACCACAAAAGGCCGATACCAACATAAATAATGTCGATCGCGGGAGGTGAAAATTGGTCATAAGCCCGTCAACGATTTTAAACTTATAGCCCGGTGTGATAAAAATATTTGTGTCGCCAGAATAAGATGTGAGCTCGCCATTTTGGCTTGCGCTTTCTAGGGCTCGAAGCGCTGTCGTTCCGACCGCGATAATACGTTGACCGTCAGCTTTTGCCTGATTGATACGCTCCGCCACTGGGGCATTTATATGAAAAGTCTCGCTATGCATGTGGTGATCATTGGTGACATCAGATTTGACAGGTAAAAATGTGCCTGCGCCGACATGCAAGGTTATTTTTTCAATCTGAATCCCTTTTTCTTTCAACTTACCAAAAAGCTGAGGTGTGAAATGCAGTCCCGCCGTCGGGGCTGCAACGGATCCATCTTCATTGGCGTATACGGTTTGATAATCCGTCTCATCGCGATCATCCGAGTCGCGTTTCCGACCAATATAAGGTGGCAAGGGCATATCTCCGCAAACTTCAATCGCTTGGTCGAGATGATCTCCGGAGCGATCAAAGTCCAAAGTCACCTCGCCTGCGACCGGATTATCTAAAACTTTCGCGCTTAGATTTTCGCCGAACGACAACTCGTCGTCGGCTTTTAAGCGTTTGGCTGGCCGCACAAAAGCCCTCCATTGGCTATCAGATAGGCGCTTGTGAAGATTAACATCAATGCTCACATCACCGCCGCCACCAACCGGCCGCGCGGGACGTATTGCTCTCAGGGATGCGCGTATCACCCGCGTATCATTTAATACCAACACATCCCCCGCCCGCAAGAGTGACGGGAGATTGTTGACATGATAATCGGTGAGTTCACCACTAGAGCTGACTTGCAACATCCGCCCAGTGTCGCGAGGAACCGCAGGACGAAGTGCAATCGCCTCCTCCGGCAAGTCAAAATCAAATAGATCGACTTTCATGAGAGCGGACGCCCCGAATAGGTCTTAGGCAACACTCATCTTGACGATTTTGCCCGGATAACGCGGTGGCTCCCCCTTGGGCAGGGCATCAACCAGTTCCATGCCGGTTTCCACTTCACCCCAGACGGTATATTGACCATCGAGGAATGTCGCGTCGTCAAAACAGATAAAAAACTGAGAGCTTGCAGAATTGGGGTTCTGAGACCGCGCCATGGAACACACACCGCGCACATGCGGCTCGCGGGAAAACTCGGCAGGGATATTCTTATCCGCGCCGCCCATACCCGTGCCGTCTGGACATCCGCCTTGGGCCATAAAGCCGTCAATCACACGGTGAAATGTCAGCCCGTCATAAAAACCTTCACCGGCCAAACGCGTAATTTGCTCGACATGTTTTGGCGCAAGATCAGGTCTAAGCTTGATTACAATATCACCAGTTTCGCCCGTCTGGCTATCGACGGACATGATTAATTTTTCTGCCATGGTTTTTCCTTATGGTTTGAGGCGACTCGGAACCGAGATATCGCATATATCCGGATAGCTACCATCCGATTTTTTCTGCGTACGCAAATAATTTTTAAAGGCCGAACTATCAGTATCTAATACCTGAATATTAACTCTATCGGCTTCTGGAATATCGGCCGCAATCTGAACTTTATTCATTTTATCAGGAATAAAACCACTGGTTTCACCCACGGTTCCCTTTTTGATTTTAGTCAGATTTTCATGACCATAAACCGTATTGCCCCAAATTGAATATCCAGCATTCAGATGATCCGCCGTGCCGCGCATGAGAAAAAACTGACTATTAGCGCTGTTCGGGTCATTGGAGCGGGCCATAGATGTGACGCCTTTGCAATGTAAACCAAAAGCCCGGACCTTACCATCTTTTGTTAAAATAGCAGCGCTTGCTGGTTGGCTGGCTACAGCGAGGGCTTTGTAAAATCCAACGCCAATACTGCCAGCAGAGGGGTTTCTAGGGTTTATAGGTCTCTCATTGACTATTGTTAGCGACATTTCCGGTGATCTACGAAACTCAAATTCCGCCTCGATATCAGGCAATTTTGAATCGCCGGTTCCATCGCCTTTAGGATCACCCGTCTGATTCATGAAATCATCAATCACTCGGTGAAATGTAATATAGTCGTAAAATTTTTGACGCGTGAGTGTCTTCACTTGAGCCACATGTTTCGGGGCTATTTCCGGATAAAGCTCAATATGAATTTGTCCGTAATCCGTATCTATCACCATCAGATTTTCGGGATCGACGTCGCGCCAGGCATTGTCAGGATAAAGGCTGGTTTCACTCACAGCTGCGGCCGCCAAAACGGTCTCGACCGCCCGCTCTTTAACAGGTGTTTCCTGCGCACTGCAGGCTGTGCCCGCAAACGTCAGAGATAGAATAATTGGCAGGGAAAGATATCTCATCATGAAAATTTATCCTTTAATCGCCGTTCAACTTCCGGCGTAACAAATTGCGATACATCACCACCCAGCCTGCATATTTCTTTGACTAATCGAGAAGCAATCGTTTGATAACGGGCATCAGCCATAAGAAATACAGTTTCAATATCCGGGTTAAGACGGTCATTCATGCCTGCCATCTGGAATTCATACTCAAAATCAGATACAGCACGCAATCCGCGGACTATCATAGAGGCTCCGCATGATTCAACAAAATGAATCAGTAATCCTTCAAAAGACTTGACTTCTATGTCTATATTTTGACGCAATGTGACTAACTCATTCTCCACCATTTCAACCCGCTCATCCAGTGCAAATAACGGATTCTTATCCCGGTTTATAGCCACGGCGATAATAAGCTTATCGCAAAGATGCGTCGCGCGCTTGATAATGTCCAAATGCCCTAACGTCATAGGGTCAAAGGTACCGGGATATAGAGCAATACGCTTAGTCATAGAGAAGCGTTATACTCCGGCTTAAAACAAAATCCAGTAAGGATTTTTGTGACAATTTTTTTTATCTTCAAACTTATCCACACTGTCCTCAGGATTATAATGTGGATAGGATGTGGATAACTTTGAACGACATCAAACAAGTGACGTTAGAGCGCTGACGGACGATGCAATCGTCCCAAGTGCGAAAGTTGCGCCTGTTCCGTCCCCAACGGGTAACCCGAAATCCAGCATTGGTGTTTTACCCAACCGATCCAGTAAAGCTCCATGTGCCGGTTCAGCGCTTAAATGACCTGCCCAGCAGTGATCCAGTGCCTTTGGATCAATTTTGTGAAGTATGGCCGCCGCCGCGCAGACAATAAATCCGTCTAGTAAAACCGGTATTGATTGATGACGAGCCGCAATGATAGCGCCAACCAAACCCGCAATATCTCGACCACCAAAGACACGGAGGCATTCCAGCGGATCACTGGATATGCCCGTATGTGTTCGCATCGCTTTTTCAACGGCAGCAATGCGTGCTTCTGCGATCTCTCCTTGGCCGCCAGCCCAATAATCGGATGCGCCACCATATAAACCCTGTGCGATAGCAGCCGCCGCTGTGGCAGCGCCTAACCCGGCAGCGCCGAGTACAATAATATCTGCACCTTCAGCTACCACTTCCATTCCGAAGGCAATCGCCGCGGCACATTCAATTTCTGATAGTGTCTCGGCTTCAGTCATATCTGGCACCGGATGTTCGAGACCCATTTCATAAATTTTATAGGTCGCACCAAGCCCTGCGGCCATACCTCTGATTGCGGATTTTCCGCTGGTTAAACCTTGAACTCGATGGCTTGCTTTTTTGATAATATTGGGTCCGAAAAGATGTTTGCTAACGTCATGTGTTCCCGCAAAAACGGCGACTAACGGACGTTCAATCGACGGGTTTTCTTTTTTTTGCCAAGATGCCAACCATTCTAAAGAATCTTGTTGCAAACCTAAAATCGGTTGAGGGCCCGGAAAATTGGCGATTTTTTCACGGACAGCCATGCCAGCCGCGTTATCTTCCCCGGGCATTGTACGAATTAAGTTGCGTATGTCGTCAAAAGGACGTTGAGTATCTTCCATGATTCTGTTTACCAAATCTTTTTGTGATGCCCAGTAATAATGTGTGAACAGGGGGCAAAATATTTCTCAACCTTTAGATACCATAAACGATTGGTGTATACGTTATGAATATGCGTGGAACAGTTTTAAGAGATGCTATCATTATCGGGGTAATGTGTATTGGCTTAGCCTTCGCCGCCTCCAACCGCCATATGATATATGAGTATTTCGGTATTTTGCCACCAAATGCCGCTTCTAACCAACAGCCAGATCAAACAGTTGAAACAGTTGACAATGTTCAACCTTTAAAAGGACTGGCCGTATCTATACCAAAGTCTCGGACAGATGGACAATATTGGACGGAAGCCAAAGTAAATTCAGGATTTATTCGTTTCTTAGTTGATACGGGCGCGAGCTCAGTTGCTTTGACACCTGAGGATGCAAGAAAGGCCGGTATTAAGCTTGATAAACTTGACTATAATGTCCCAATTTCAACGGCTGGCGGGGAAAACGTCGCGGCCTATGTCACTCTCAAATCCATTTCCGTTGGAGCTGTGACCGTACGCAATGTAAAAGCACTCGTGGTGCCTGAAGGGCTCAGCACATCTCTTTTGGGCATGACCTATCTAGGCCAACTTCAAAAAGTTGAAGCCACCCCAACGTCACTGATTTTAAGGCTTTAAACTTTTAAGCCGCCATCTCTGAACGGTTGCGAGCATTAAGAGCCGCGGCAATCACGTCCGACGGCATTAATCCTTTTGCTGATTGCTCACTTAATGTCCGTCGCCATGTTCGCGCGCCCTTTTCACCCGCATAGAGCCCCATAATATGACGTATTAAGGCTTTAGTCGTTCGGTCTTTGCGCTCATGAGATTTGGCATATTTTATAATGTCATGGGCTATATCATCACGGCTTTTTACACATGCTATACCGTTATAAAACAATCTGTCCACGTCCGTTAATATCCATGGAGTTTGATAGGCCGCTCGTCCGAACATGACGCCGTCAAGTATATGCGCTTCAGACTTAGCTACGATAAGATCGTTCAATCCCCCATTAAGAACAACCTCAAGCTTCGGGAAAGCGCTCTTCATATCCCTGACCAATTGATAATCCAGCGGAGGGACTTTTCGATTTTCCTTAGGGCTTAAGCCTTTAAGCCAAGCCTTTCTGGCATGAATAATAAAATGCGAACAGCCTGCCGCCGAGACTTTCTCGATAAATTCTGGCAATGTTTTATCTAAATCCTGATCATCAATCCCCAGACGGCATTTAACTGTGACGGGAACATCTACCGCTTCTGACATAGAGTTGTAACATTCCGCCACCAAATCAGGTTCTGCCATCAAGCACGCACCAAATCTCCCAGACTGCACACGGTCAGACGGACAACCAATATTAATGTTGATTTCATCATAGCCAAACTCTTCGCCAATTTTTGAGGCTTCGGAAAGTTTTACGGGATCACTTCCCCCAATTTGCAGTGCAACGGGATGTTCAATTTGATCAAATCCCAAGAGATAATTTCTATCACCATGAATAACTGCATCCGCGACCACCATCTCCGTATAAAGGCGGGTATGCTTGGAGAGCTGACGATGAAACCATCGACAATGCCGATCCGTCCAGTCCATCATAGGTGCGACACTGACATGAAAGTTTTGAGACATTATTGAGTTATTGGACAAGTTTGATTGTAGTCATCCACCTTAATCCTACTAAATTAAAATAGCTAGCCTCTTGGATGGGTTTCAGCGTGTATCCGTCTTAAGCTACTGACATCGACTTCTGTATATCGTTGTGTCGAGGAGAGACTTTCATGTCCAAGCAATTGCTGAATAGTTCTTAGGTCCCCACCGCCAGCCAGAAGATGTGTCGCGAAACTATGGCGCAAGGCA
>CAZPLJ010000087.1:0-7572 GCA_964587545.1 uncultured Caulobacterales bacterium
TTAAATCCCGGTCGACTGGCTTACAACCAGGCCGCACTAGATAAAAGCATCGCCGTGTGATTCAACTCTCACGAAACAAACACATATTAGGTCTCCTGTGGGAGACTGGATCACACGGGCTTGTCCCATTTGATTTTAACCCTCAACTCGGTGGTTACACGATGAACCATAGAATATATCCTCGTGTCTTTCTGACACTCGGCGCTTCACGGCGCTCGAACCCGTGGCGCGCCAGTTACGCGCCCAACGCGGGTTGGGTTGGCCTCCATATCTTATTTGGGGCAACCTGCCACAAAAAAGAGACTACTCGATGAGTCTTGGAAGCTACACCTATGTCTAATATTCGAACAAGGAAGACTGGCTGACACAAAATTTATTTGCTTTTAACGCGCGCCTCCCTATTTAGAAGCCCAAGGAGAATATCATGGCTAAGATTAATCTTGCTGCTGACAATCAAACGGATGAATGCGCCTGGTCAAACCTGCGAAAGCAGGCTGCGGCTCAAGCCGTCAAGGAACCAGCTCTATCCTCGCTATTTTATGCGACAATCCTAGAACAGGAATCGCTCGGTGGCGCTTTGATTAATCACTTATCCAGTAAACTGGCGACAGAGGATTTTACCCCGCTTAAGTTACGCCGCGTTCTCTCGGACGCCCTAGAGCTTAACCCCATGATTGTGGAATGTGCCGCCAAAGACTTGTTGGCGGTGAAAGACCGCGATCCAGCGGCGCGGTCTCATTTACAGGCTTTCCTATATTTTAAAGGCTATATGGCGATACAGACACACCGCTTTGCCCACGCGCTTTATAAAAGCGGGCGGGAGATGATTGCTTTTCATCTACAGAACCGATCTTCTGAGCAATTTGGCGTCGATATCAACCCGGCCGCTCGGATTGGCCATGGTATCATGCTCGATCATGCGACTGGCTTTGTTATGGGCGAAACGGCGACTGTTGGTAACGATTGTTCTATCCTCCAGGGCGTGACCTTAGGCGGGACAGGTAAAGCCGACGAAGACCGCCATCCCAAGATTGGCAATGGCGTCTTGATTGGCGCGAATGCCACTGTTTTAGGAAATATTATTGTGGGTGATAATGCTAAGATTGCAGCTGGTTCAGTTGTACTCAAGCCCGTGCCGTCTCAATGCACTGTGGCGGGTGTGCCCGCGAAACCCGTCGCCGGGCCTTGCTGCGGTGAACCGGCAAAAAGCATGGATCAAACATTAGGAGATGAGGCATGAGCCCCGAACAGATCGTAAGCGTCAGAAATTACCTTGCCAAACGTTTTGGTACAGATGGTATTTCGATCAAGCCACGTAAAGTGGCTGATAGTGTTGAGGTGTATCTCAATGACGAAATTTTAGGGCTGCTTTATATTGATGACGAAGACCCTAATGATATTTCTTATGATCTGAATATATCTATCCTGCAGCAAGATCTCGAAGAATGACGATATACGCCCTTGATGGGGTGGAACCGTCTCTGCATGACACGGCTTGGGTCGCTCCGTCTGCAGATGTGATGGGCAAGGTTGAAATGGCAGAAAATAGTTCTGTCTGGTTTTGTGCGGTTCTTCGCGGGGATAATGATCTCATCAAGATTGGGAAAAATTCCAATATTCAAGATAACTCTGTGTTGCATACGGACCCGGGCAAGCCCCTTTCAATTGGTGACAATGTTATCGTAGGGCATCAGGTTATGTTGCATGGATGCACGATTGGTGATGGGTCATTAATCGGAATTGGAGCCACAGTGCTAAACGGTGCGGTGATTGGGAAAAACTGTATCATCGGCGCGCATGCGCTTATTACCGAAAATAAGGTCATTCCTGATAACTCACTTGTAGTTGGTGCCCCCGGAAAGGTTATTAGAACCATTGAGGACCCTCAAAAGGCGATGCTTAAGCTTAATGCGGATGTTTATGTCGCAAACTCCAAGCGTTTCCGAACCGGATTGAAAGCTATTGGGTAGCCCAAATCCGCTGTATGCGATTACCCATATCGGCGCCAATATTGAACCAGGCTTTTTCATTTTTAAAACTATCCAGAATGAAGAGACGGTCCTGTTTGGTCAGGTTTTGTTGCAAGTGCTGGCATAATTGGTCGGCTGTTAAACGACCACGTAGAAGCCAAACCGTATCACCAATTCTTTGGGCTGATCCCGCAGTTTGTAGGGCTGTTAAAAACGGCATGTCTTGACCTGATTGTATCTCAGCCATAACAAGCAATACAGCTTCCCGATTGTCAGGATTTGTTGAAGGGTGTTGAATTGCTCTATCAGGTTGGGAATAGTGGCTCTGCCCAACTGCTACTGGCATTGTAGCCGAGGCATGCTGCTGATTGACGTGAAGACCTTGCCATTGAGCAAAGGCTGGAAAGGCAGACGCCTCGAAAAAGCCGCGATTGGGATCTGGTGTTATAAGAGAAGATGCAATGACTCGTCCTTCGGCTACAAAAGCCTGCATTTGTGCAGATTGAAAAGGACCATATTGTTGGTCATCAAACCGCACATACCAATGTGGAGCCACCGTATTCATGGGTTGGTTTATGGTCGCGATTCTTAGAAAAGCAAAAGTGGTTTTTCGTCCTTATTGTTGGCCAGTGCCAGTCGATAAAGGATTGTATATAGTTGAATGCCTATAAGTATGTCCGTCAAGAATTATCCCCGTTAAACGAGGTGTTGATTGAGAATTTACAGCCAACCGAACTTGCTTTTCGCCATAAGGAGAATTGATAAGAGCGGCTTCCATTTTTCGTGTAGGCAAGAAACTCTCGAAATTATATTTTAATGTGGCGCGCTCGCCGTCTAATTTCACTATTTGCCCCTTAATTGTGAAAGCAAAACCATCATGTTCCAAAATAGAATTTTCGCGTGTTATTGAGAAAGGATAAGCGACGTTTCCGGGACCCTTAGCCATATGAATTAAAACGATATCTCTCTCATCAATCTTATCCACCCCGCTAAGCTCGCTTAGAGATAAGACGTTAATCTCGCTAAAAATATCATAGCTGTCGCTTCCAAGGCGTGGAGAAATTTGTGCTGAGACCTCAAAGATATTATCTTGTGACTGAATATTTAAATGATTGCCGATTGCTATGACCGGAAAAACTCCCATGATAATTAACGCGGCAACCAGTCGAAATATAGAAATTTTGGCTCCCATGTCTCAGAGCTCCATTGTCATAAGAGGACGATGGTGGGGATCGAATTTACCTAAAGATATCAGCGAAGTAATCATAATAGTCGCAAGGCTACCAATGCTTAACAAGGCTATACTAATGGGAGCTGAAAATTCGGAGTTAAATGTCAAGTCAGCTTGCAGGCCCAGTACCAACAAGGCCACGAAACACATAAAATATCTTCTGCGCCTCAGTGCGTTGAGCATGAAGAAAATGGCCCAAGTCAAGATTATGCCCCCCATTAAAAATCCAATATTCGGATGAGCGGATAGCCCCATATAATGTTCAATTAGCGCGCTGGCCTGAACTTTATATAGGACTAGAGCTGGTAAGCCTAAGGTTAAAGTCGTCATGAGAATGATAGAGCTAAAGTTCATTAGTCCGTTACGGCGTCGGACAAACCCGCAGATTGTTATAAGGAGTGCCGTTATTCCTATAGTGGCTAACCAGCCAAGCTGAGTAAAAGCAGAATGTTGCCAATCGGCCATCCAAAGTTGGGAATCTGGCATCAGATAAAAGTGTTGTATTGCTATTAAAGTCAAAATGCTGACGGTCCAACTAAAGGTAATGTGGGGCGCCATGCCATCAAAACCTTCACTTTCAGCCGCCTTGGCACCACGATAATGTAGATTAGCAATCATAAAAATAGCGGCGCTCGCAAACAGAGGTGATAGATTGCTGGCTGCAACCATTGTATAGCAGAGTCCAAAAAACCAGAGATAGCAAACTAAAACCGCCGCGATTATCGGAAGTTGTGCTCGAAATTTTGCGGCGATTAAAATCTGAAAACACAAAAGCGCGGGCAATATCGCTGCGCTTGTGGATGGTGTGACATAGCCATCAAAATGTAAAGCCGCCCAGCATAAACAGGCAGAAATTGAGGCCATGAGAGCAGTTTGGGATCGTAGCAAAATTGCGATTATGATGGATGTTATGCTAAATACACACAACCCTTCGACAGCACCTAAAGGTAGACCCAGATAAGTGGTTGCCGTGAGGAGTGTGACGACAAATCCAATTATTGCCGATAAGACGGATATCTCGCTTAATCGCGTATACCTGCGATCCATTGAGAGATAAGCTTGCCAAAGACCCGTCCATATGAGGGCCATGCAGGTTAGTAGCCGTGTCGGGATAGGCTGGCCAAGCCAATGAGTAAGAGCAAATCCTACCAAGCTGGCAACCCACAAAAGAACAGATATGCTAAAGCCTATATCGGACCGGTGCGATGAGTTTGAGGGCGCATTTCTTAGCGTGTGATATTCGCGTTGCTTATCAATTAGCGCAGCCCGAAATCCCACAGCATCACCTTGCGGAAATCTATCCGCCGGATCGTTGTCGTTGGCTATGCCAATTTGAGAACCCCCCCACATTTAGTAAACATAGCAAAAAGTCTGCCGATGGATAGATTTTGCAAGTCTCAGGCGAAAAGCGATCAACCAGGTTCAATTCGAAGAGAAATTACGTCGAATTATCGCCTGTTGGTATTTGTCCCAACACGTCTACAACCGATTTTATCAAGGGTATTTCGTGTTGCATAGCGCGGTAACCGCGTTCAATCAGTTCGTCAGCTTTAGTAAATTCCAACATGCCTATATGTCCAATACGTGGTGCAACAAAGACATCGGGCGGGTCGCCTGCAAGTCTGGATCGTGACACCCTGTCCATCACGATATTTAAAGTGCCCATCATGACGGAGCCTAATTTAGGGCCTTTGCCGGGTTTGCCTTCGCCCAAGAGGCTTTTCAGAAGCAACCTGTCCGGCCGAAGTTTATTCATCGTGCTTCCGGCGAGTTCAAACGGGTCTACGGCGTCGTCTCCGCTATCGGCCATCTCCAATTCATGCGAGGTACCAATAGGGCCAAAGGCATCACCGTTTAGGCTGACCGCGATTACAATATGTGCACCTAAGGCGCGACACGCCGAAACAGGAACAGGGTTCACCAACGCTCCATCTATCATATAGCGCCCATCAATTTCGATGGGTTCAAAGGCGCCGGGTAGGGCGTAGGATGCTCGCAGGGCCGGAACCACAGGCCCCTTTTGTAGCCAGACTTCATAGCCCGTTCGCAGATCGGTTGCTACGGCAACATATTTTTTAGGTAAATTCTCAATACGGACATCTTCCATATAATGATTGAGAACTCGCGCTAGGCGTTCTCCGCGCATAAACCCAGAGCCGCCCCAGCTTAAATCCATATAGCTCATCATCCGACGCCGGGTGAGAGAGCGAGCCCAGTTTTCAAGCACGTCCATCTTACCAGCCAAATAGGTAGCCCCGACAAGAGCCCCAATAGATGTGCCGGAAATTATATCTGGTTTTATGCCGGCTTCAATCAAGGCTCTCAACGCCCCGATGTGAGCCCAGCCACGCGCCACACCGCCACCTAGTGCAAGGCCGATAGGAGGGTTTTTACGTGTGGTATCGTCCGGGAGTCGCATAGTTTTAGTTACGCTTTGATTTGCAGGTCTTCAACCATAGAATTAGATTGTGATTTTGCTTTTGAAAAGGTCCTAAATGAGCTTGTTCATATTCGGTAAATGTCGCTGAATATAAATGTGACGGGAATGATTCAAGTTGGGATGTTATTATGCACTCTTTATCAAAACTCGCTGGCGGTCTTTTATTAGCCGGATCTTTTGTCCTATCAGGATGCGCCTCATTATCGGGGGCCGCTCTTGGGGGTGGTTTTTCGGAGCTATCTGACGATGAGATAAGGCTGCTTATGTCGACCGCTAAAGCGGATGCAGCAGCCGAGGAGGCTGCAGCAGAGCCTGAAGCTGCACCGGCGCATAATGCGACTTTATTTGCCGGGATTGAAGACAAAATGGTCTCTAATGGCGCTGCGGCTATCACACGAAACTCTGAGGACATCACCTGTCTTCGTTATTATGCCAATGCGATTCAAGTTATACATACGCCACAGCCAATGAATATGGCTCTTGGGATGGGTAAAGTGTTATTCTCAGGTGCCGTTGCGGGTGCGACGTCCGGTATTATTGATACGGCAGGCATAAGTAATAATTTCATTAGAAGCATGGCGTCTACGACAGCTAACCAAGTTGCGTTTAGCGCGTCTAAGTCAGGTTGGAACGCGCTTGTTGGAGGTTTCGAACAGCCCGATCCAGCGACAATGGTTGCGAGTTCAGCCGAAGAAGTTGGCTGCCCCGCGCCGACCGATGAGACATTGCAGATACTAAGCAGAGTGCCTGGATTTGGCTTGGAAGCGCCATCTGTGGGGGGATCAATCGATAATCTCATGGGATTCGAAAAGAAAATTGATATCGCCAGAGAGGCGGGCGTTGACGTCGTTGAAACTGCGGGCAACTAGAATATATCAACTCAAAAATTTTTCTTAAAGTTTCCGCCCTGCGCTTGTCGCGGGGCTTTTTTTGTGCCCTTATCTTTATCCCGACTGGATTTTGTATCAGTTGAATTACGAACATATAATTGGCAATAACAATCGTAGTTTGGAGAGCGCGTATGGAATTTTTGCATAGTATGATACGGGTTAGCGACATTGATGCATCCCTGAAGTTTTTCTGCGACGGTCTTGGTATGCAGGAATTTCGCCGTGTTGAGAATGAAGCCGGGCGTTTCACTTTGATTTTTTTAGTGACCCCTGATGATCTCGCCCGAAAGCCCGATCAGGAAAATGACCGAATTCCGTCTGGGACGCCGATGCTGGAGTTGACCTATAATTGGGATGAAGCGGGTTATGATGGCGGGCGCAATTTTGGCCATTTGGCATATCGTGTGGATGATATTTATAAGCGCTGTCAGCATTTGGCTGATATGGGATATGAGATCAATCGACCCCCACGGGACGGCTGGATGGCATTTGTGAAGTCGCCAGACAATATTTCTGTAGAACTTTTACAAAAGGGAGATGCCTTGGCTCCGCAAGAACCTTGGGCAAGTGCCGAAAATGTCGGGAGTTGGTAGTGGGCTGACAAGGCACGGGACAAACCCGTGTAAGTGAATAGATTAAACCGACAGTTTTAACTGTTCTTTTTGATCTTCGCTCATCCATTTGTTCAGGCAGGCTTGAATTTTGCCAAATAGAATAGGTTTGGTCAGATAGTCGTCCATACCCGCGGCCAGACATTTTTCTTTATCTCCCCGCATGGCATGGGCTGTGAGCGCGATAATGGGAGTGGGGGAAAGCTGTTGGGCTTTCTCAATGTCTCTTATGGTTTGCGTGGCTTCATATTAGCGAAACCCAAGGTGCCTCTAGAGTCATTCAGAGTACGAAAATTGAAATAAAGTCAATAGTTTCAGGTATTTATGTTTATTCAGCGTTGGCTGGCGTAAGCTATGATATTCGCATTAGTGGGGTTGCCAAGGTGAGGGTCGTGGGTTCGAATCTCATCGCCCGCTCCAGATTTACCTA
>CAZPLJ010000088.1:0-7486 GCA_964587545.1 uncultured Caulobacterales bacterium
TGTGCAACAGTTGGGTCTCTTACCGCAGGCTCAGCGATAGGGCTCGCCGCTTGTGAGGGTTCAGAGCTACAGAAAGTATCTTTCGCCGGCAGCGGAACGATATCTATGGCGGCGTCCCCTGATCTATGCTTCACGGCCGCAACAGAAACGCGGTTTGGCCGAAGCAAAGTCCACCAAATCAAGGGCTTGTCATTGGAAAACTGTTCACCAGAGCTGGCCGCCTATCAAGAATGGCGAGGCCGCGCGTCAGCTGAGTAAATTATGCCGTATCAGCCTTTGCTTTAGCCGCACGCAAACATTCGCCCAAAATGCCAATGGCTTCACGAACATGATCTTCATCAATAATGAGCGGAGGCGCCATACGGATGACATTATCTCCGGCCGTGCCAACGAGGAGTTTGTTTTCAAGCGCGGCGACACGGATATCGGCGACAGGATAAGCCTCTTTTAATTTTATTCCCATCAGCAGACCTTTACCGCGAATTTCTTCGACCATATCGGGAAACTCGTCTTTTAGGCCTTCGAATTGTTGCTTGAGGAAATTGCTGGTCTTGGTGACCTTGTCTAAAAACTCCGGCTGGCTGATAATATCAAAGACCGCGCCGCCCACAGCCATCGCCATGGGATTGCCGCCATAGGTCGACCCATGTGTGCCCCGCACCATACAGGCGGCGATATCTTCACGCGCAATACAGGCCCCAAACGGAAAGCCGCCGCCCACGCCTTTGGCCACGGCCATAATGTCGGGATCGGCCTCACCTTCCGCCCATTCATGGGCAAATAATTTGCCTGTCCGCCCGGCGCCGCATTGCACTTCGTCATATATTAAGAGCACGCCTTTTTCATCGCACAGCTCTCTGAGGCCCTTGAGACAGTTTTGCGGCATGGGGCGCAAGCCGCCTTCGCCTTGCACGGGCTCAACAAGGACGGCAGCCGTTGTCTCGCTCATCGCTTCTTTTAAAGCATCATGATCGCCGTATGGAATATGGACATAGCCTGGCAGTTCCGGGCCAAAGCCCTTGAGATATTTCTTATTCCCCGTGGCGTTAATCGCGCCAATGGTTCGGCCATGAAACGCGCCGGTGAAAGTTATGATGTCATAGCGCTCAGTGTCCCCTTTATCATAATGGTAACGCCGCGCGGTTTTCATGGCGCATTCAATGGCTTCAGCCCCACTATTGGTGAAAAAAACCTTGCCCGCCCAATCCAGATAATCACAATATTTATCGGCCAACTCATATTGGCCTTTAATGCGAAACATATTGGAGAGATGCCAAAGCTTCTCAGATTGGTTTTTAACCGCCTCCACAATGGCCGGGTGCGCATGCCCCAGCGCGGTCACGGCTATGCCGGCGATAAAGTCGAGATATTTTTCGCCTGTGTCAGTATAGAGATAAGCCCCTTCCCCGCGTTCAAAAACGGGCTCTGGGGGTTTATAACAGTCATATAATCTATCGCCTTCGGCCATTTTCTTATCTTTCACTTCTTTTACGCTTTTAAACGCCATCCGGATTTTAAGACCCGAAGGACGATTACAAAAAGTATGATATTAAGCACAGCGATCAGAATAACGCCAGTCTGAATATTGCCGAGCGGATCGCTATTTTCTGCGCCGACCAAGCCGTAGCGAAACCCGTCAATCAGATAAAAGAGCGGATTAGCCAGTGAGATTTTTTGAAAGAGTGGCGGTAGAATTTCAATTTTATAAAATGTTCCAGATAAAAATGACATGGGCAGTATAATAAACTGATTGACCACGGCCAGTTGATCAAATCGCTCCGCCCAAATGCCAGCGAGAATGCCTATCATGCCCAGCATCATGGCGGCGCCCAGTCCAAAATAAATCACGGCCCACCAATGAACCGGCCAAAGCGTCGTAAACACACCCAGAGCAATGGCGGTCACAATTGCAACAAGCACGCCGCGTGACATTGAGCCTGCAATATACCCAATGGCCAGTTCCAAATGCGACAGTGGCGGCATCAGCACGTCAATAATGGAGCCCATCATTTTGCCTGTCATAATAGAGGAGGAACTATTGGCGGAGGCATTATTTAAAATGCCCAGCATAATCAGGCCCGCCGCCAGAAATTTGACAAATGACGGATCTGCGCCGCCACGGGCTTGCGCAAAGGCAAGCACAAAAACCGTCATATACAGAAGATTAGAGACAACGGGTGCGAGCAGGGTTTGCGGCCCGACTTTGATAAATCGCCTGACTTCTTTTTTATATAAAGTCCATAGACCCAGCCAGTTCATCCGACCAAATTGACGTGTTTTTGTTCGAGATGTCGTATTCACCTTGCTCTCCTACGGCTCGGGTGCGCCTAACACGCAGGCGCGAGTCCGCCAAGCCCGTAGATTGACCGTAACCTAGGCAAATGTAGCTAAGACCACCCCGCGCGCCTGAAATTCCCAACCACAATATGTTGATATCTGTGGATATGTTGAAATCAGCATCTTGTATAAACGACATAAATGTGTAGCATATATTGTGTTAAGTGTCTCCGGGGCTAAGACAACTAAAACAACATATAGCGTTCGCATATTGCGAGCTTTCTGATGCGGGTATCCCCGCATTTTTGAATCTTGAGGGGATTATATGTCTAGTTGGACCGAAGATCGGGTTGAAATTCTCACCAAATTATGGGCCGAAGGCCTGTCTGCCAGTCAAATTGCCGCAAAGTTAGGCGGTGTGACACGTAATGCCGTGATCGGCAAAGTGCACCGCCTCGGATTGTCAGGCCGAGCCAAGCCCTCACGTCCGTCTATCAAGCGGGCGCGAGCCACCCGGAAGCCCCGCGCTCGCGTTGTGAGCAAACCGCGCGCGCCGCGCATGCCGGCACAACCCCCAGCTCCACCACCACCGCCGCCCCTTGAAGCCAAACCCATGGCCAACGGCGAATATGCAACGATTATGACGATCCGTGATCACATGTGTAAGTGGCCCATTGGGGACCCCTCTGACAGTGATTTCCGGTTTTGCGGACGTAAGATTAAGGACAGCGAGCCTTATTGTGAAGCGCATTGCAATGTCGCGTATCAACCAAGCCGTCGTCGCGGGCAAAAAGCCAAATCGCTACCCCCACGCAGACCTTTAAGATATATTACATAGTCTAAGTGTGGCTCTGGGATATGCCAGAGCCTTTTCCTACCTATTTATATATATTTGACGATTAGGCGTGCCCGATCCTGACGTGGACCGTATCGCGGCACTGGAGCTTGCAGTCATGACGCGCCCGCCGCTTTTGCGCAATCCAATTTTCAATTTGTGTCCAATGATAGAGGGCTGTGTTCAAGCGCAGCTCTTATCGGACGGGTCTTTATTGACGCGGATAAAAATGGATACGCCAATAAAGGCGAGGCGGGCTTATCGGGCGTGGATCTCGTAACTGATAGTCTTACGTCTGAAAACCCCCGTCTTATTCGAGCAAGCGGGCGATTATCAATTAAATATTGAACGCAAGACCATTGCCGCGTAAATATAGCGCGGCGGCGCTATTTACCCCGCTATATATTAAGCAGTTTTAACCCTGATTTTTTACATAATTTTCAACATAAACTTATAGGACTTCCTTGAAAATAAAGGGTTCTAAATGGTTAATGTTAATCCAGAAATGTCTAAGCCGTCCTTAGGAGCCTTACAGGCGCGCTCGGCATGGGCACTCGTGAGTGTTTTCACACTGTCCATCTTTTTAAGCGCCGCTCTTTTATTCTCAGTCCAGCCCATGTTTGCCAAACTTGTTTTGCCTTTACTCGGGGGCTCGGCCAATGTTTGGAATACGGCCATGGTCTTCTTCCAAGGCTCGCTTTTGGGCGGCTATATTTACGCCCATCTTCTCTCAAAACATTTAAGGCTTAGCGCGCAAATTATCGTTCATGCGATTGTCCTTATGCTGGGCGTGTTTTTCTTGCCGCTTGCCATAGCGCAAGGCTGGACACCGCCGGTGGGCGGCGCGCCCGCCTTTTGGCTCATTGGGTTATTCGCGGTTTCCGTCGGCATGCCTTTCTTTGCCATCTCCGCCAATGCTCCACTTTTGCAGCGCTGGTTTAGCCGGACAGATCATAAGGACGCTGATGATCCTTATTTTCTATATGCGGCCAGTAATGTGGGGAGCCTGCTGTCTTTATGTCTTTACCCGCTCTTATTTGAACCCATGCTACGCTTGCGCGAGCAAACGGAATTATGGGCCGCCGGGTATTTGGCGCTTATTGTTATTATTGTGGCGGCAGGTATTTGCGCGGCGCGCGCTTTAAAACCGGAAGCTTTAGATGTTAATCAGACGAAAGCCCCCGCAAAGCCCATTGCTTTAAAGCAGCAATTTCATTGGGTATTTTTAGCCTTTATTCCGTCCAGCTTAATGCTTGGCGTGACATCACATATGTCTAATAATATTGCCTCCACGCCCTTTCTTTGGATTATTCCGCTCGCGTTATATTTGCTGACCTTTGTAATCGTTTTTGGCAAGTCACCAATCATAACGCCCCAGCGCCTACAGAAATATATTCTAGCGGTTATCGCAACGGCTTTAATCGTCGGCTTTGTGCCTAAGATTCCTATTTTGCTATCTATTGTGCTCTGCCTGAGCTGTTATTTCATCCTGACGCTTTATTGTCATGGCCGTCTGGTGGAGACGCGACCTGGGGCAGACAATCTGACTAAATTTTATATACTCATGTCGCTGGGCGGCGTATTGGGTGGTGTCTTTAATGCGCTTATTGCGCCGGAAGTTTTCTCGAATGTTTATGAGTATTTGATTGTTTTGATATTGGCGCAATTGGCAGTGCCGCGTAAATCAGAATTCTCTGTCGCTGAGAAAAAGGATAAATATTTAAGCCTGCTTAAATATGCGGCTGCAGGGCTTATCATATATAAAGGCCTAGAGTTAATTGGTATTGAGTTCGCACCTCGCACTATTCTAGGTGGCGGTATATTTATTCTTGGACTTAATAAATATCGGGGCCAAATTAAAAAATCGCTCTTTGACTTTGTTATATTAACCGCCATCGTTTTGATAGTTCCGCAGCATTATGCAAAGCCTATTTTAACAGATAGATCATTTTTCGGTGTCCTGCATGTCGAGGGCGTCGAGAGTGAATTTGGGCCCGTTCACCGCTTTATCCATGGGGATACGCTTCATAATTTTCAGTTCCGTGATCCTGCGCTGCGCAAAATACCGCTCGCTTATTATGGCCCAGGGAATACATTTGATCAGGCTGTGCAGGCCGCCCGTGTCCTAACGCCCGACCTGAATATCGCTATGGTCGGTTTGGGAGCAGGAGCTATGGCGTGTTATGAAATACCGGGCGATAATTGGACCTATTATGAAATTGATCCTGCTGTTGTCGATATGGCCATGAACCCCGATTATTTCAGCTATATGTCCGACTGCTCATATGAGGCAAATGTCCTTATAGGTGATGCGCGTATCACGCTTGAGGACCTTGGCGCTAAATCTCAGGACATGATTGTCATTGATGCCTTCTCGTCAGATTCAATTCCTACGCATTTGCTCACGAAAGAAGCCTTGGAGCTATACTTGTCTAAGTTGAAGACAGGGGGTTTGATTTTCTTCCATACCTCGAACCGCGTCATGGATGTTAGCTCGGTTGTTGTTCGCCTCGCCGAAGATGCAGGGCTTGAGAGCCGTTATATCAAGCTGCTTGAGTTTGAAGATAAACAATATGGTAAGTTCTATAGGGGTAGTAGCGGCCTTTTACTTGGCCAAGCCGAGTCGCTTATTCAAGCAACTCAAGGCAATGATGATTGGAATATTCTGCGCCCCAGCCCTAGCGTAAAGCTCTGGTCGGATGATTATTCATCTATTCTAGGCGCGCTTAAATCTCATGCCTTTGAGGAAAGCTCCATAGAGCCTGCTCCGTAAATTTGGGGAGGCCCTCAAATCAAGTCATAAAAAACCCGCCTCGTGCACACAACCGGGGTGAAAGACCCGGGATGCGTCTTATTTAACCAAGAAGCCGATCGTACCAATAATACACTACGCGAGGGTGAGAGGCGGGTAGAGAAACAGGTCTGTGAGGATATTTCACAACAGGCGAGCATCAGCTTTAACTTTGTCGGTAGCCCGCCCAATTTGTCTGGAACTTTGCTGGCGGATTTTTCAGAGTCTGGCGCCATTCGCCCTGACGCTTGATGGCTATAAGATAAAAAATATTGATGAGATTGAATTACAAGCCGGTGAGAAAGGTATCGCCAATGCGCGCGAAAAAGCTGAACGTCTGGCGGCAGCGGGAGGGTCGCCTATTACAGGCGTAGTCGATCTCACCAACTATCAACCCACCTATAATCAGCGGACTGCCCAAGCCCCTCGCATTAACACGACGGGCGCAGGTGGAAGCTCACAATTGGTAGACGGCGGCGATCCTGTCGAGGTCACAGATATGAACCTGGAAGCTGGCCAGCAAGTTATCTCAGCAGCGGTGCAGCTGGAATTTATTTATGAGTAGGCGTGCCCTCACGATCGCGATAGGAAATTATAGGAGCAGCTGTAGGAATTGGCTTTGAGTTACTAACAAGTGATTGTGCTGGTGATTAAACGACAGCTTCGAAGGCGTAACCAGCTGAGCGAACCGTGCGGATCGGGTCTTTCCCTCCGGCTTTTTTCAGCGCTTTTCTTAAGCGTCCAATATGAACGTCTACGGTGCGCGCCTCAACATAAACGTCTCGTCCCCATACGGAATCAAGCAATTGTTCACGAGAAAACACGCGTCCCGGATAGCGCATGAAATGATCGAGGAGACGAAACTCCGTTGGTCCTAAATGGACTTCCTTGTCTTTCCGCTTCACGCGAAAGGCTTTGATGTCGATTTCAATATCACCTTGTCTGATAAAATCTTCGAGCAAGCCGGGCTGAGCGCGGCGTAATAAGGCCCGTACGCGGGCGAGCAATTCGGGTATTGAGAAAGGTTTCACGACATAGTCATCTGCGCCGTAATCCAAACCCGTAATTCGGTCCGTTTCATCACCTCGAGCCGTGACCATAATAATAGGGGTCGTGCGAGTTTCGGAGCGACGTCGCAATCGACGACACACCTCAACACCGGATAACTTCGGCATCATCCAATCCAGCAACATAAGGTCTGGTGTGCGCTCAGAGGCCAGCAGGACAGCTTCATCTCCGTCGCGGGCAAGTCCGACCTCATACCCTTCTTTTTCAAAGTTATATTCGAGGAGTGTGGCAAGAGCGTCTTCATCTTCTGCGATTAGAATATACGGCTTCATAATTATTCCACGGACTTACGGCAGTGCGCCTCATCTAGGTGACATAGAATTCAAAATTACGACAGTTTTGCAACAGTTTTGTGACGGTTACGGGCGCCGCCCTAGCTGACTCATTGATATATCTTCGCGTGACTCTTCATTTTAGCAAACTCCAGCCATCCTATGACCTGCAAAGAACAACAGGAGTCAAATGGCAAAATTAATTGGCGCCGCTGCGAATGCGGTCCGCTTCATCACTAAGTT
>CAZPLJ010000089.1:0-6035 GCA_964587545.1 uncultured Caulobacterales bacterium
AGTGAATTAAAAACGCCAGTGTGCAAGTCTTGTATCATCTATCATTTGAATTAGCTTTACATCACCTAAAACCGCTCTAAAAAAAGTTTGCGAATTTTAAGGGAGTTTCCCATGAAGCAGATAGGGCATTTTATTGACGGAAAGCTAGTCGCTGGTACGTCAGGACGCAGTAAAGATATTTTTGATCCCAATACGGGTGAGGTACAGGCGCAGGTGGCCATGGGGACTCCCTCGGAACTTGACGCGGCCGTTGAAAGCGCCGCCAAAGCGCAAGTCGAGTGGTCGAAAGTCAATCCGCAAAAACGCGCCCGCATTATGTTTGCCTATAAAGAAAAAGTCGAAGCCCATATGGATGAGCTGGCCGCGCTTTTATCGGCTGAGCACGGTAAAGTCTTGGCTGATAGCCGCGGTGATGTCATGCGCGGCATTGATGTGATCGAATTTGCCTGTGGTATGCCACATACGCAAAAGGGTGAGCACACCTATGGAGCCGGGCCGGAAATAGATGTCTATTCTATGCGCAAGCCGTTAGGCGTTGTCGCTGGAATTACCCCGTTTAACTTTCCCGCTATGATACCCATGTGGATGTTTGGCATGGCCATCGGGACAGGCAATGCCTGTATTTTGAAGCCCTCTGAAAAAGACCCGTCTGTGCCGATGCGCTTAACCGAATTATTTGTGGAAGCGGGCGGGCCTGTTGGTCTGTTGCAATGTATCAATGGCGACAAGGAAATTGTGGATGCGATTTGTGATCATCCCACCATTAAGGCCGTGAGTTTTGTTGGCTCGTCTGATATTGCGCAATATGTTTATGGCCGCGCCACAGCGAGCGGTAAGCGCGCGCAGTGCATGGGCGGGGCGAAAAATCATGGTATCATTATGCCGGATGCCAACATGGACCAAGCGGCTAAGGATATTTTGGGAGCGGCTTATGGCTCAGCCGGAGAGCGCTGCATGGCGCTGCCAGTGGTTGTGCCTGTCGGTAAGGGGACCGCGGAGAAGTTTCTTGAGAGTTTCATGCCACAACTCGAAGCCATGAAAGTTGGGACATCCACCGATCCAGAAGCTGATTATGGCCCCGTGGTGACCAAGGCGCATAAAGAGAGCATCGAAGCTAATATCGACAAAGCCATTAAAGAAGGCGCGACGGTCATTAAAGACGGGCGCGGCTTTGAGCTTCAAGGTTATGAGGACGGCTTTTTTGTCGGGCCGACATTATTGGATAATGTGACGCCGGATATGGAAACCTATAATGATGAGATCTTCGGACCTGTTCTACAGATCGTCCGCGCAGATACGTTTGAAGAAGCTTTGCGTTTGCCGTCTGAGCATCAATACGGGAATGGCGTGGCGATTTTCACAAGCAATGGCCGTGCTGCGCGCGAATTTGCTGACCGCGTTGAGGTCGGCATGGTCGGGATTAATGTGCCAATCCCTGTACCCGTCTCATATCACAGCTTTGGCGGCTGGAAACGCTCCGCCTTTGGGGATGCCAATCAATACGGAATGGAGGGTTTGCGCTTTTACACCAAGGTGAAAACGGTCACGCAAAGATGGCCGGAAGGCGAGACAGAGGATAGTGCCTTTATTATTCCGCGCTTCTGATCTAATCAGACCTTATGCATTTTCAACTCACTGAGGAACAGATCCTGATACAGGATATGGCGCGGCAGTTTGCAAGCACTGAGCTGGCGCCGCATAGTTCGCGCTGGGATGAAGAAAAAATCCTTGAGCGAGAGATATTTACGAAAGCCGCCGATCTCGGTTTTTGCGGAATTTATATCGCGGAAGAACATGGCGGGACAGCCTTGTCACGCCTAAACTCAGCCCTAGTGTTTGAACAGCTCGCCGCCGGTGATGTATCTCACACGGCTATGCTCACAATTCATAATATGGCGACATGGATGATTGACAGCTATGGCTCCGATGAGCTTCGCGCCAAATATGTCCCCAAGCTCACCGCCGGAGAGCTGATCGCCTCCTATTGTTTGACCGAGCCAGGGAGTGGCTCTGATGCGGCCTCACTGTCGACCAAGGCTGTCAAAGACGGTGATGATTATGTGCTCAACGGAACGAAAACTTTCATATCCGGCGCAGGTTGGTCAGACATCTATGTGGTCATGGCCCGCACGTCTGATGACGGGGCCAGAGGTGTGTCCTGTTTCGTGATTGATAAGGACGCGCCCGGTTTATCCTTCGGGGCCAATGAAAAGAAAATGGGCTGGAACGCGCAACCCACCGCGCAAGTCATTATGGAAGACTGCCGAATACCGGTTTCTAATCGTGTGGGCGGGGAAGGTGAGGGGTTTCGTTTCGCTATGTCGGGTCTTGACGGCGGGCGGATTAATATCGGGGCCTGCTCGCTGGGCGGCGCGCAAAAGGCGCTCGACGCAACTTTGCAATATACAAAAGAGAGAAAGCAATTTGGTAAATCCATTTCAGATTTTCAAAATACGCAATTTATGCTCTCCGATATGGCGACCGAGCTTGAGGCCTCCCGCTTGTTGATCTATCGCGCTGCCGATATGCTGGATCATAAACACCCTAACACAGGAGAAGCCTGCGCCATGGCCAAACGCTTTGCGACGGACATGTGCAGTAAGATTGCCAATGACGCGCTACAGCTGCATGGTGGCTATGGCTATCTCTCAGAATACGGCATTGAGCAGATCGTGCGTGACTTGCGGGTCCATCAAATATTAGAAGGCACAAATCAAATCATGCGGGTGATTATTTCCCGTTCAATGTTGAGGCAGTAATGACAAAGCAAATTCAATCCGAGGTCAAAGGTAATCTCGGAATAATTACATTAAACCGTCCCAAGGCGCTGAATGCCCTGACCACAGAGATGTGTGTCGAGATTACCAAGTTGATGCAGGCGTGGGAAGTGGACGAAAATATTGGCGCTGTTCTTGTGCAAGGCGCTGGTGATAGAGCTTTTTGTGCCGGCGGTGACGTTGTCATGCTGCATGATAGCGGAAAAAAAGACGGCAAAGAGGCCGAAGAATTTTGGCGTATCGAATATGCGCTTAATGAAATGATCTATCATTACGGCAAGCCTTATATTTCCTTGATTGACGGTATCGTCATGGGCGGCGGTGTTGGCTTATCTATGCATGGACGTCATAGGGTGGCTGGCGGCAATACGCTTTTCGCTATGCCCGAGACGGGTATTGGTTACTTCCCGGACGTTGGTGGAACTTTCTTCCTCCCACGACTGGGGACATCTATTGGTATGTGGCTGGGCCTTACGGGAGCACGTATAAAAACGGCTCAAGCCTGCGCACTTGGCATCGCGAATAGCTATATCCCGACGGATAAGCATGAGGCTTTTCTAGCTGCTTTATCTAAAGCCAAGTTAGATGGGAGCGATGAGGCAGTCCTGAAAGTTATGGGTAAATTTGTAAAAGAAGCTCCCGAAGGAGAAGATATACCCAACGGTGTCGGTTTGTTTAGCCGCGGAAGCGTGGGTGATATTCTTGATGCGCTATATAAAATAGAAACAGAATGGGCAGAGAAACAAGCGTCGATAATGGCGTCAAAATCACCCCTAGCTTTAGAGGTAACCCATGAAGCCCTCACACGCGGATCGCAAATGACATTTCGCGAGGCGATGGCCATGGAGCTGGATGTGTCTATGAACTTTCTCAAAACTCAGGACTTTTATGAAGGGATACGCGCTCAGCTGATCGATAAAGACCGCAATCCGAAATGGTCACATGATAATGTTGGCAAAGTCACAAAGGCCCAGAAAGAGCGCCTATTTAAGAAAACCGCCAAGCCTGAATTGGAGTTTTTAACGTGAAGGTGAAATCTTTGCTCTTTTTGGGCGTTTTATCTGCGTTTGTAGGATTAGACGTCATGGCTGATGATCTGTCTGATTATCCCGAAGTTATTCATGACTTAGTGAGGAAAGGGCAATCAGGAGATGTTCAGGCACAGTTTGAATTAGGAGAAAAATTTTACTGGGGTGCCGATATTGTTGAAGATTATAGTCAGGCACTAAAATGGTATAAACTCGCTGCGGATCAAGGCCATAGCGATGCTCAAAACAATCTAGGGTCTATGTATCATTATGGGAACGGTACGGAAAAAAGACCTGATTTGGCATTGGAATTATACAGAGCTTCCGCCGCTAAAAATAATCCTTGGGGAATGTATAGTCTTGGTATTGTTTATGATGACGGTGATTTAGTAGAAGCCAATGATGAAACGTCTGTCCACTGGCTCAGAAAAGCCTCAGAGCTAGGCCACACGAAGGCGACTAATTATCTAGGCGTTATGTATGCAGGCGGCGAAGGTGTCAAACAAGACCATAAGAAGGCGCTCGAACTTTATCTTTTATCAGCTAAGGACGGGTATTCTCAAGCTGAATATAATGCTGGCGAAGCTTATGAGCACGGCATTGGCACGAGTAAAAATATCAATCTTGCCGTTAAATATTATGAAAGAGCAGCAAAACAAGATTTATCAGACGCCCATTTCCAATTGGGCTATATTTACGATATCGGTGAAGACTTACCCGAAGATAATGAACGGGCTATTAGTTATTATAAAAGCGGCACAAAATTGGGGCATGCGGGTGCTATGTATAATTTGGCGCTTATGTATGACGAAGGCGATGGAGTCATAGAAGATAATGAAGAAGCCATAAGGTTATACGGCAAAGCTGCCAAACTCGGACATGACTTATCTCAAAACAATCTGGGGGTTTTATACTCAGCAGGTGATGGCGTAAAAAAGAACTTTATCTTGGCCTATATGTGGTACCTCGTATCCGCAGATAGTGAGAATGATCTAGCCAAGGAAAATCAGAAAGATCTTCGTTCCTCGTTATCTAGAAAACAGAGAAAAGAAGCCGAGCAGATGGCCGAAATCTGCATCAAATCTGATTACCAAGACTGTAATTGGACGCAATGAATAAAATATTTGGAGCATAACATGACCAAAATCGCATTTATTGGCCTAGGAAATATGGGCATAGGCATGGCCACTAATCTTGCCCAGGCAGGGCACGAGGTGCGCGCACTTGATTTGTCCAAAGACGCCATGGCACGGGCTGTTGAAGCCGGATGTGTGAAAGCGAGCAATGCCAAAGACGCGGTTGAGAATGCTGAGGTGGTTATCTCCATGTTACCGTCAGGTGGCATTGTCAGCCATGTCTATGTGAACGACGAGAGTGGCGTATTTGAATTTGCAAAAGCTGGAACACTTTTCATCGATTGTTCGACGATTGATGTAGCGACAGCACGCAAAGTCGGAAGTGAAGCCTTTGCGCGCGGGTTTGAAATGATTGACGCACCGGTTTCCGGCGGAGTGGGGGGCGCGGCTGCGGGTACGCTCACATTCATGTGCGGCGGAACGTCTGAAGCCTATGCGAAAGCCAAGCCATATTTAGACATTATGGGCGCCAATGTTTTTCATGCAGGTGATGCGGGTAACGGTCAAGTCGCCAAGATTTGCAATAATATGCTGCTGGGCATCCACATGATCGGAACTTGCGAAGCTTTTAATTTGGCAGAAAAGCTTGGGCTAGATGCACAGACATTTTATGACATCTCATCAACGGCCTCGGGCCAAAACTGGTCCATGACTAGCTATTGTCCGGCTCCGGGCCCGGTAGACAGCGCGCCATCGAACCGAGATTATCAAGCCGGGTTTACCGCCGCCATGATGCTTAAGGATTTGAGGCTCGCCCAAGATGCGGCCACCACGGCTCGGGCGGCAACACCATTGGGTACGCAATCTGAAGCGCTTTATTCTTTGATGGAAGCCTCAGGGAAAGATAGTCTGGATTTTTCCGGTATTATGAAGCTGATAAACGGAAGTTTGTAAATTCCATGCCAGATTAGTTTTCAAACCTGTCGCTATAGATAGCTGGAAATTGATATACGGCTCGTTATCTAGACGCCATGACGAACTATACTTCTATTACATTTGATCTACGCGACCGGGTCGCGGTGATTACGCTCAATCGACCTGATAAGGCGAACGGGATTAATTTGGCTCTTGCGACCAAACTCGTCCAAGCCGCC
>CAZPLJ010000089.1:6135-7391 GCA_964587545.1 uncultured Caulobacterales bacterium
GTTTATCGCCACATTGTCATTTATACTATCGCTGGTGACACTATGGGCTTACAATAAGCCGTCTACTTCTTGAGGTTAAAATGTATAGATCGATATTATTCGTACCGGGTAATCGTCCTGATCGGTTTGAAAAAGCGTGTAGCTCGGGCGCTGATTTCGTCTGTATTGATCTCGAAGATGCAGTCGCCATTCAGGATAAAGACCACGCACGCCGAGAGGTGTTAAAGTTTTTATCTGACACTAGCCATAATCACGTGTCTTTGAGAGTGAATGCGCCTGATACGGATATTTTTGAAGCTGATATATCTGCGCTTGCATATTCCAATCTTAAACTGCCCTTTATAATGATACCTAAGGTCGGACAAATCGAGGATATTCATCGCGTCGATGCGGCATTGCCGGAGTCACAGGGTCCGATATTAGCTCTAATCGAAAGTGCCATCGGACTTGTTAATTGCGAGTCCATTCTCTCACATCCACGCGTGAAATTTGCCATGTATGGTGCCGTAGATTTTGCCGGTGAATTAGGGTGTGGTCCTGAGTGGGAAAATCACCTTTATGCGCGCTCGCGCTTGGTCGCCGCCTGTACGGCATTTGATGTTACGCTTTTTGATACGCCTTATATTAACGTCAAAGACGCTGAGGGTCTGAAAACTGAAACCCTTAAATCACGCTCTCTGGGTATCTTTGCCAGAGCTGCAATCCATCCGGCTCAGATTGAGACCATCCATACAGCCTTAAAACCCACCGAAATGGAAGTCGAGCAAGCACAAAGAACAGTGGACGCCTATGATAAGTCTGATGGCAATGTGGCATTGCTCGACGGAAAAATGATTGAAATACCTGTTATAAAATCGGCTCGATTGGTTTTAGAAAGAGCCAAAGCGTAGTTCCGTTTTAAAAGGTGACCGCCAAGCGGTCAGTAGGGTCGAGCTTAAACTATCGAAATTGCTATGTGTTATCCGCGATGTAACTTGTATAACTAAGTTATATAAGAGAGATTATCGTAATATGGGTATATATGTCTGACGAAATAGGAATCCTAGCATGCGGCGTCTACATCCCAAGGCGTAGACTTCAGCGAGCCGCCATTCACGCGGCCAATTCTTGGTTTGCCCCGGGCTTTGGGCGGATAGCGAAGGGCGCAAAAGCGATATCAAACTGGGATGAAGATACTATCACTTTGGCCGTTGATGCGGGACGTGATTGTTTGGGCTCAATGGATTTGGGCTCAAGGGATATTGAGGTTGATTGCG
>CAZPLJ010000090.1:0-6767 GCA_964587545.1 uncultured Caulobacterales bacterium
CAAATAATATTGCCGTGTTGTCCATGGACTTACGCGGGCATGGCCAGACGGAAGGCAAGCGCGGCATCATTGAAAGCTATGAACATCTCATTGGGGATATCGACGACTTGCTAGGGCACAGCCGTGCGTCTTATCCCGCCAATCAACATTATTTATTTGGGCACTCCATGGGCGGCGGCTTGGCGTTATATTATGGTCTTCATCGAGACGGTGAGCTGGAAGGTTATCTGGTGTCCGCTCCGCTTATATTACCGGTGCCAGCTGTTCCGAAATTGCAAAGGTTGGTCACAAAATTAATCAAACCTCTTCTTTCGCGCTCGGCTGTGAAACATGAAATACCCGGCCATTATGTCAATAGCTTACCTGAAGCGCAAAAAGCTTATGAAGATGACCCTCTTAATCATAATAGAATTGGCGGAGAATTGGGTGTCGGAATTTTAGAAGCGGGCGAAACTATTTTGAATAATGCTCAAGATTGGCATAGGCCTCTGCGTTTATGGCACGCAAAAGCCGACAAGCTGACATCTTTCCTGGCATCGCAAGAGTTTGCTTCAAAAGCCCAAAATTGCGATTTTACCGCCTTTGAAGATGTCGAGCATGAAATGCATAATGACCGAAGCCAAGATGAAGTTTACGCCATGATGGTCGAATTTATGATCGAGAGAACGGTATGAAACTGACCGTCTATCACCTAAAAACATGTGACACATGTCGCAAAGCCATTAAGGCCTTGAACAAGGCTGGCCATGAGTTAACCCTTATCGATGTCCGCGCCGACGGTATCCCGGCTCAAAAATTGTCCGAAATCACCTCATCTGTTGGTAGCGATATCTTGCTCAATACGCGCTCGACGACTTGGCGCGGTTTAAGTGATGCTCAAAAATCAGATGTCACCGCTGAAAAGGCTGTTGCCCTGATGCAAGAGCATCCGACCCTGATGAAACGTCCGGTGATAGATACAGGATCAGATTTTTATGTAGGCTGGAAAGCTGAAGTTCAAAGCCAGCTTATTTAAAGTTTTCGCGTATCCACTTAATCGGAATTTCTTTTCCTGTGGACGGGTCGATATAATAAGGCTCGCTCTCAATCACAGATACAGCGTCTCCGGCCCCGCCCGTTCTAAAGGCTCCTAATTGATTATCTGTTGGAAAGGCTTTCCCTGCCAGATCACCCAGGCCCGGTAGTTGCGCCGGAGCGGTCGGACCTGACGGCAATGCCCCCGATAAACCTGCGCTGGCATTGGGTCTATAGGGTATCGTCTGTGTACCCGGGGTCAATGTAATGCGCTCGCCGGTCACAGGATCTCGGTAATAAGGTTCGGTATCTGGCGCAGCCCCTGCAACTTGCGCGGGCGCAGGGTTCGTCGGCTTAGGTAGTTGCGGCACATTATAAGGCACCGGAGAGGCGGGTTGAGGCCCAGCTTGTGGTGCCGATTGTAAATGTAGCGGGACGCCGGAAGCCGGAGCTGGTAATGGAGCGGGCAAAGGTGCCGGATAATTAGCCGGGACACCCGCTGGTGGAGGGGCTGTGTTTAGGTCGGCAGATTGAACATTATCTCCATGGACTTTAATATAGGAGATAACCTCTTTGGCGCCTTTTGTCGTGCTGGCAATTGCGGCAATACGTTCTAATTCTTGGGGTGAGCGAGCGACCCCCAATAGATAGACCACCCCTTCATGGGTTTCGATATTGATGTTTCGGCCTTTCACATATTTGTCTGCCGTCAGTCGGGTTCGCACGGAGGTTTGCAAAACACCGTCTTTTGTCGTGCGAATAAAGCCTTTATCATTTTTTATAAGTATTTCATTGCCAACTTTTTCAACATTGGGCGCAGACCACGCAATGCGTTCGGCTTCAATACGGTCTTCTTGCGTTGGGACAGTACCTGCAAGTAATACAATGCCCTCGGCAACCTCTACATCGACACCGCCTAAATTTGGCACGTCAGCACGTTGAATACGGGCTTTGATAGCCTTTCCCGCTGTTATGTCATCCAAAGACCTTATGAAATTTCGTTCATCGCCCTTTGTGACGCCCGCGGTGGTCACTGCACAAGATGAGAGAGAAATGGCCAATATAACGGCGCCCAGTATAGTTAATCGTTTCATAATATCTTTGTAAATAAGCCTGAAAGCTTATCGAAGCGTTACCAAAAGCTGATTATAAACAAGGCTTAATAATCCCGCCACGCATCCTTTATATGGCGAATTTTCCAATTTGAACTCGCACATATCGCGTCAAACCTTATGGCTTTATTCTGTAATTTGGGAGATCGGGACACAAATATCTCGGCGGCCTGTGTGACACGTTTTCGATTCGTATAGGTCAGAGCCTCTTGCGCCTCTTTTATCGTTTGTCTTTGTTTGACCTCGACAAAAACGAGATCAGTTTTTTTAAGCGCGACTAAGTCAATTTCTCCCGCCTTGGTTTTGTAACGCTCGGCAAGAATTTGATAGCCTTTTAGACGCAAACACATTTTAGCGAAAAACTCCGCCCGCCGACCCTTTTTTTCATAATATTGCCGGTTCATATCAATGCGTCATTTCAACGATAGCGCCCGTTGATAGAGATCACGCTTTGACCAGCCCGATAGCTCAGCGACATGCTGGCTCGCCTCTTTCACACTCATATTTGGCAAAACATCATTCAGAGCCGCATCCACTGTCGTCTCATCCCAAAGAACATCTTGGATAGGCGGCGCTATCATTAGGACAATCTCTCCGCGCGGGGGATCATTTTCAACGCCATTAATTAATTCCGAAATAGAGCCGCGACGAAATTCTTCAAATTTTTTCGTGAGTTCGCGAGCAAGCACAGCTTGGCGATCACCTAATACGCCCTCCATATCGGTAAGCACGTCTTTCACCCTGTTAGCCGTTTCAAAAAAAACCAGCGTTGCGTCGATAGATTTCAAGCGATCCAAATTTTTGCGTCTCAATTTTGTCCGATTGGGTAAAAACCCGGCAAACATAAATTTATCTGTCGGTAAGCCCGCGCCGGATAGCCCCGCCAATAGAGCCGAAGATCCCGGTATCGGATGAACCTTATATCCGGCGTCAGTCACCGCTTTGACTAATTTGTAGCCGGGATCAGAGATTAAGGGTGTGCCGGCATCGCTAACTTGCGCGATTGATTGTCCGGAGGCGAGACGTTCCAAAATTTTAGGTATCTGTTTTGCCACATTATGGTCATGATAGGGAATTAATTGTGCTGAGAGATTATAGGCTGAGAGGAGTTTTTGGGTATGACGTGTGTCTTCCGCAAGTATGACATCAACACTTGCCAAAATGTCCAAAGCCCGCAAAGTTATATCGCGCAGATTACCAATTGGCGTTGCGACGATATGCAAAGCAGGCTCTAGAGCTGTTATGTGTAATCTACCCCAATCAGGGGATTGCCTTTGTTGCGTCTCGCTTATAGGGGTTTTTTGGGACATAGCTTCCAGCCTTAAGGAACGGTTTATGACACGAGATAAGAATTTTCGCCAGATGATATTCGCGGGGAAATTTTATATAACGAGCCTCACAGCGGCCTTATTGGTATCAGCCTGTGCAACAACAACGCAGCTTCCGCCTCCACCCACATCTCAGCAACAAGCGCCTGTCGCCCAACGGCCCGAACCTGTCCAGCCTGAGGTTAAAACAGCTGAAGTCACCGAGGTGGCTGAGGTTAAGGCGCCTGAGGTGGCTGAAGTTATCAAAGCGCCGGAAGTAAGAGCTCCGGAACCCGTTATTGTGCGAGATGGGCTCACGCCACCCCATATGAGAGGTCGCGATATTAAGCGCTTAGCTTTGCTATTGCCTTTTTCCGCCAAATCCAGCCGCCTTCGCGAAGAAGCCGACTCGATGCTGAAATCAGCCGAGATGGCTGTCTTTGCCCGTAATGAGGCGGATGTGCTTTTGATGGCCCTTGATACAGGTGGTACGGAAAGTGGAGCCAGGTCCGCCACCCAAGCCGCGCTGAAATCCGGCGTTGATGTTATTTTGGGGCCTATTTTGGCAAACTCGGTGAAAGCCGCGAGCCGGGCAGCACGACGATCACAAACGCCTGTGATTGCCTTTTCAACAGATCAAACCGCGGCCGGCAATGGCACCTATCTCTTGAGCTTCCCCCCGGAAGCCGAAGTAAAACGGATCGTTGACTTTGTCGCCACAAGCGGGGCCACACGATTTGCTTATCTTGGCCCAGAAAGCGCCTATGGCAAACGGGTCCAAGAGGCTTACACTCAAGATGTCGCGCGTCTCGGCGGAGAAATTACAGCAAGTGAGACCTATAGGGGCGACGATATTTCTGTCATGCAAGGGCCAGCCCGTAATCTCGCAAACTTTTTTCAAGAACATGAAGACGCAAAGCAGGGTCAAGACCGTATGGCGTTCGAAGCCGTTATATTACCAGAAGGTGGAACGCCTTTGCGCTCGCTTGCGCCGCTTTTGCCATATTATGACATTGATCCCTCCGAGGTGCAGTTTTTAGGAACTGGTCTTTGGCACCGCGAGGAAACCGTGAGAGAACCCGCGCTTAATCGCGGAATTTTTGCCGGGCCCGATCAAGATGCCCGCCGGGTTTTCCTACAAAATTATGACCAGCAATTTGGCGAAGACCCGAGCCGTCTTGCCTCCCTTGCTTATGATGCCGTTAATGTCGGCGCATTTGTTGCAAACGGAAATCCGGCCGGTCGTCATGCCAGAACACAATCCCCCAATGGGTTTTACGGTGTAGATGGACTGGTGAGCTTTTCCGGTGCGGGAACGCCCAATCGCGGTCTGGCGGTTTATCAAATCCAGAACGGCAAATTTGTGATTATTGATCCGGCACCCCGCTCAGCACTTGGACCAACTTAGTCTAATTCGTCAGTAATTCCTCCGTGACTTTGTTAAGGAGCAAACGCCCTTCTTCTGTCGCAAGGAGACTGTCGCCCTTACGAATTAGATAGCCATTATCGGACAAAGCCGATATTGTCTGGGTGGACAAGGTCTTGCCCGTAATTGCCTTATAACGCGCAAGTGAAATACCGTCCGAAATTCGTAGGCCCATCAGCACATATTCATCACCCCAATTTTGTGGGGTAAGTAAATCCCGATGATTTAGGCCTATTCCGGTATGCGCAACATTATTGGCATAATTTTCAGGCTTGGCCCACGCCAGCGTGGCATAACGTTTGCCCTCTTTTGTTATGCGCCCATGGGCGCCGGGCCCAACCCCGAGATAGTCCTGTCCTCTCCAATAGGCCATATTGTGACGCGAGCGAAAACCGTCCCGGGCAAAGTTCGAAACTTCATAATGTTCAAACCCCTGAGATTTTAGCGTCTCGGCGACCCACTCATACATATCAGCGCTTAAGCTCTCAGAGACGGATTTATCATCCCCGCGACTAAAGGCTCTGCCAAAGGCGGTCTTTTGTTCGATTGTCAGCTGATAGGCGGATATATGAGCGGGGCTTCGCGCAAGGGCGATGTCAATATCGGTTTTTAAATTATCAATTGATTGCCCCTGCCAACCAAAAATCAAATCCAGGGAGACATTGTCAAAAATATCTGTTGCCATAGCGAGAGCGGCCTGCGCCGCTTCTCCGTCATGATCCCGGCCTAACAGTTTTAGGCCCTTATCATGAAAGGTTTGAACCCCAAGAGACAGGCGGTTAATACCTGCCTCTTTGTAACTTTCCCAGTGTGAAGGCTTGGCATCACTGGGATTGGCTTCCATCGCAATTTCGCAATCTGCATCCCTGTCCCATAGCCCTGAAATAACGTCAATGACCCGCCTAATTTGCGCGCCGCCCAATAATGACGGTGTCCCGCCGCCAAAATGAATAGATGAAATTTTTCGCGGTCCCGTCTCTTTTTTCCACCCTTCAAGATCGGCAATAATGGCCGGGATTAGGCCGACATCCGCGCGGTTTTTATACACATTAAAATCACAATAGGGACAGATACGCGCGCAATAAGGCCAGTGAATATAAACGGCGAGCGGTTGGCTCATCTGTGATCAGGAAATTGATCAGCGACAAATTTAGCAAAGGCATCCGCCCGATGACTTTTTGCATGTTTTTCGACCGGGTCTATCTCGGCATATGTCTGCCTGTCACCAACGCCCTGAAAAATCGGATCATAGCCAAAGCCTTTATCGCCGCGCGGTGGCCAGACAATATGGCCCTCGGCTGTGCCTTCATAAATATCGTTACGGCCATCGGGATGGCTCAGGCAGAGCGCACAAATAAAGCGCGCCGTCTTTGGCCCGCCTAATCGTTGCATCTCATAATGCACCCGCCACATGGCCATATCAAAATCTCGACCTCCGCCTTCGCAAGCTGGAATTTGTGCCCAGCGTGCGGCGTAAATCCCCGGATCTCCGCCCAGTGCATCAATGGCAATACCGCTATCATCGGCCAGAGCCGGCAGTCCGCTGGCTCGCATCGAGGCCTCCGCTTTCAAGCGCGCATTGCCTGCAAATGTGGTCTCAGTTTCCTCAGGCTCAGGCAGATTTAAATCACCCGCGCTGATTGTCTCAATGCCAAAGGGCGTAAGAAGATCGCGGATTTCGCGAACCTTGCCTTTATTATGTGTAGCTAAAACAATTTTGGTAAGATCAGACATGCGAGCTCTATAGCGTGTGTGGCGTTTGGGTAAAGAGGGAGGCATAGGTGTAGGTACTAAGACGCATCGGGTCGCCTCTTCTATTTAGCCCGGTTGTCATCATAATATCTTTCTCCAAGTAAGTCCGGGCCGCTGTTACCATCCCTCTCCCCCACCCAAGCCACCCGCAAGGAT
>CAZPLJ010000091.1:0-6762 GCA_964587545.1 uncultured Caulobacterales bacterium
ATGGCGATCAACATCAATGGCAAATTGGGAGCTGGTGTGACGCCTAAAGATGTCATCCTGCATATTATCTCGGTCATTGGGATCGGCGGCGGAACAGGCTACGCGCTTGAATATCGTGGTAATGTCTTTGACGAGATGAGCATGGCGGGCCGTATGACGGTGTGTAATATGTCGATCGAAGCGGGCGCGCGCTGCGGCATGGTTGCGCCGGATGATAAGACCTTTGCTTACATAGCGGGCCGCGAACTGGCACCCAAAGATATGGATGCCGCCATTGCCGATTGGGTGTCATTGCAAACCGATCCGGGCGCTGTGTTTGACAAAGAGGTGCATATCAAGGCTGAGGATATCAAACCCATGGTGACCTATGGCACGCATCCGGGTATGGGCATTTCTATTGATAGCCTCATACCGGCGGCAAGTTCAGATGCTGATCAAGCGGCGCTTGACTATATGCAGCTTGAGGCAGGCACAGCTATTTCTGGCACGCAAGCTGACAAGGTTTTCATAGGGTCTTGTACGAATAGCCGTCTTGAAGATTTACGCGCGGCGGCCTCTATTCTCAAAGGTCGGTCTGTGAAAGTCAAAACAATCATTGTACCGGGTTCTGGCGTCACAAAAGCTTTCGCTGAACAAGAAGGCTTGCATGAAATTTTCACGGCTGCTGGTGCCGAATGGCGCGAAGCGGGATGCTCCATGTGTCTGGGTATGAATGGCGATATCGGCCAGCCTGGTGATCTGGTGGTCTCGACCTCGAACCGTAACTTTATGGGCCGTCAGGGGCCGGGTGTGCGAACCGTGCTCGCCTCGCCCGAAACTGCGGCGGCAACCGCCATAACCGGTGTGATTACCGATCCGCGGAGCATGGAGACAGCGGCATGAGTTTCAAACCCTTAAAAACTGTGACGTCCAAGACGCTTGTCTTGACCGCGTCCAATATTGATACCGACCAAATTATGCCCGCGAAATTTCTATCCATGACGGATAAAGCCGGATTGGGTGAGTGGGTGTTTTCCAACCTGCGCTATGACTCTGATGGCGATAAAACGGATCATTTGCTCAACACGGATGAGGGCAAATCTTGCCAGATTTTAGTTGGCGGTCATAATTTTGGCTGCGGATCATCGCGGGAGCACGCGCCGTGGGGTCTTACGGACTACGGCTTTCGCGTCGTGATCTCCTCTGAGATTGCCGATATATTCCGAAATAATTCGCTTAAAAACGGTTTGCTGCCCATCATAATCGAAGACAAGGCCCATCAATGGCTCTTGGATAACCCCGGGGCTGACGTGAGCGTGGATTTAGCCAATCAAACCGTGTCTCTTCCTGGCAATCACGGAACCTATGAATTTGAAATAGATGCCTTCTCTAAGCATTGTTTGATGGAGGGTGTAGACGAGATGGGCTATCTCGCTGCGCAAGATAGCGCCATCTCAAAGTATGAGGCACAACGTGGCTGATATCAATTTCACCTATGTGCCCGGTGACGGGATCGGCCCTGAGGTCGGCGGGGCAACCCTAAACGTAATGTCGGCGGTTGCTGATAAGTTTGGGCACAGCCTAAATATTGAAGAACATCTTATTGGCGGAGCCGCGATCGATGCTGGCTTGAAACCGTTGCCAGATGAAACCTTTGAAAGCTGTCAGCGCACAGGCGCTATTTTGCTCGGTGCAGTTGGCGGGCCTAAATGGGATCACTTAAAAGGCCAGGACCGACCTGAGCTGGGCTCTCTTTTGCCTTTGCGCAGACGGCTATCGCTTTATGCTAATATACGACCCTGCAAGCCCCACCCCGCTTTAATGGATAAAGCGCCGCTAAAAGCTGACTATCTCAATGGTGTCGACTTTGTCGTGATGCGCGAGCTTACGGGCGGTGTCTATTTTGGGGACAAAGGCCGTGACGAAAAAGGCGCTTATGATGAGTGTCGCTACTCGGAAGGCGAGGTAAAGCGCATTGCGATCAAAGCCTTTGATCTGGCCATGACCCGCAAGAAAAAAGTCACAAGTGTCGATAAATCCAATGTGCTTGAAACGTCACGACTTTGGCGCGAGGTGGTGAATGAAGTGGCCAAAGATTACCCCGATGTGGAACTTGAGCATTTACTGGTCGATGCGATGACCATGCATATGCTCACGCGCGGACAAGATTTTGATGTCATCCTGACGGAAAATATGTTTGGCGATATTCTGACCGACGAAGCCTCTGTGCTCGCAGGCTCCATGGGTGTGGTGCCGTCCGCCTCTGTCTCTGATGGATCAGTCGGTCTGTTTGAGCCCATTCACGGGAGCGCGCCCGATATCGCGGGACAAGGCAAGGCCAATCCGCTGGCGATGATTTTATCGGCCGCTTGGATGCTAAGATTATCGCTCGGCCAAGCTGAGATGGCAGATGCCATTGATGCCGCAGTAGACGCGGCTCTGATTCAGGCCAAGACGACAGGTGATTTGGGCGGGACGCTTTCGACCTCTGAGGTGGGCGCATGGATAGCGGATTATGCCCGAAATTAATCTCAATGAGCTAAAGGCGCGGATTGAGGCTGCCGATGTTTACGGGCTCGCGAAACGTACACCTTGCCAACTCGCGACTAAATTATCTTCAGAACTAGGTCGGAATATTTGGCTAAAACGCGAAGACATGCAGGACGTGTTTTCCTTTAAAATCCGCGGGGCAGCTAACCGGATTGCACAGCTCACAGATACTGAGAAAGCCAAAGGTGTCTGCGCGGCAAGTGCAGGAAATCACGCCCAAGGCATCGCCAAAAGCGCCAGCCATTACGGAACGAAATCCGTTATCTTTATGCCGATCACCACACCCCGAATAAAAGTTGATGCTGTTCACGCCTTGGGCGGGGAGACCCGACTTGTCGGTGATAGCTATGATGAGGCGTATGAGGCGGCAATTGCTTACGCGAAAGACAGCGGGGCTGTCTTTATCCATCCGTTTGATGAGCTATCGGTTATTGCGGGCCAGGGCACAGTGGGTCGTGAAATATTGGAACAAACGCCAAACCCGCCATCGGCCGTTTATGTCTGTACGGGCGGCGGCGGATTGGTGGCAGGGATCGGCACATGGATTAAAGCCATGTCGCCACAGACCAAAGTAATCGCCGTAGAACCCGAAGGGGCGGCCTGTATGAAAGCCGCGCGAGAGGCGGGAGATCCGGTACCGCTTAATAAGGTTGATGGTTTCGCAGATGGGGCAGCTGTACGATTGGTGGGGACGAATACCTTTGCGATTTCCGAGCAGGTCGTGGATGATATTATCACGGTCACTAATGATGAAGTGTCTGCGGCCGTGAAAGATATTTTTGAAGCCACCCGCACCGTTGTTGAACCGGCTGGCGCTCTTGCTTTGGCGGGGCTGCTTAAACAAGTCAAAGACGGCTCGAGCCCCGAGGGCGAATTGGTGGTCACAATATCTGGTGCCAATGTAAACTTTGATCGTATTGGCCATATCGTCGAGCGCGCGGAATTTGGAGCGGGCGAAGAAATGTTGTTCGCGGCGACTATCCCAGAAAAACCCGGCGCTTTCCTTAATTTTTGTCGCGCCCTTGGAGCTCGAGCCGTGACAGAATTTAACTATCGGTTCGCGCCCGGCAACGATGCCAATGTCCTTGTGGGCGTTAAGCTTAAATCGGCAGATGAGCGCCGGTCCGTGCTATCCAATATGCGCGCGGAAGGGATAACGGTATCAGACCTGTCCCGCAACCGTCTGGCCAAACGTCACCTGCGCCATATGGTAGGCGGACGTTCGGGTTCATCTATAGCTGAGGTTATTTATCGTTTCGATTTTCCGGAACGTCCGGGAGCTCTGACGGGTTTTCTGACGTCGCTTGATGCGCGTTGGAATATCTCGCTATTTCACTATCGTAATCACGGCCATACGACAGGTCATGTCTTATGCGGCTTTCAAATTCCTGAAGATGACCGCCGTGATCTGGAACGCAAATTATCCGCGATTGGCTACCCAATGACCAAAGAAACAGAAAATATAGCCTTCGAAATTTTCCTTAAAAATTAGCCTTTCGTTTTTTCAAGCAACTTCTCCAATTCGGTTTCAGCCTTTTTTGTGGTCGCTTTTACACCCACGGCTGGCCCTTCGCGACGCATATCAAAAGGTCCCTTAAATTTGCCAATCCGCCAGTGACCCGTGATCAGAGTTTTATTGGCATTGAGTTGTCCAACATAGGCAATCTTATGCTGGGCATCGCCTTCCCCGACATAGGTTTTCTCAAACGAAATTTGCGAGCCGGAAATAAACCCCGAAAATGTAGCGGATAAAAGCGCGCCGGCATTTTTATCAAATGTGTTGGGCTCGGTAATAATGCCCGATATTGATCCCCCCGCATCGGTAAGCTCAGCATCAAAGCGCACAGCTTTGGACCAGCTTTTGTCATAGGCATATCGCCCGTACCAAAACCCGGAGAGGTCTGCCATATTAGCGTCGCATGATACTGCCGAGAACGCCGCGTAATATACGACGGCCTTGCGTACGGGCGATCTGACGGGCGACCAATTTAGCCTCATAGGCAATGGTCTTGCCCACAATTTTCTTTTTCCGCGAAGATGATTTCTTCGTTGTTTTTTTGGGTGGCGTTTTCTTTTTCGCTTTGCTGGCGGCCGCTTTTTCTTCTTGCGCAATCTTTACGCCGTTTTCTTTGGCGGTCTCGCGTTTCTCGGCATGAATTTCATAGGCCGATTTTCGATCAATAGGATCATCATATATGCCTTTGACCGGACTATAGTCCATCACCATGGCGCGCTCAAATTCTTGGACGGGCCCAATCCGTGAAGCGGGAGGCCGGATTAAAGTTTGGCCGACAACTTTCGGAATGCCTTTACTATCCAGCATAGAGACCAAAGCCTCACCAACGCCCAATTGCGAAATGATATCCTCCGTGTCAAAAGCCGGGTTAGGTCGAAAGGCATCAGCAGACGCTCTGATAGCTTTTTGTTCTTTGGGCGTATAGCCGCGCAAGGCGTGTTGGATACGGTTGCCGATTTGGCCTAAAACGTCATCGGGTATGTCAGCCGGGTTTTGCGTCACAAACCAAACCGAGACGCCCTTGGAACGAATGAGCCGGGCGACCTGTTTGATTTTATCAACCAAAGCCTTGGGCGCCTCATCAAATAGGAGATGTGCCTCGTCAAAGAAAAAGGCGAGGACTGGTTTATCAGGATCCCCCACTTCGGGCAGCTCTTCAAATAATTCACTTAATAGCCAGAGAAGAAATATGGCGTATAACTTAGGCGAGTTGATGAGTTGATCAGCCGCCAAAATATTGACCATGCCGTGACCCGTAGATTTGTCAGTCCGCATCAGGTCGCTTAGCTTAAGCGCAGGTTCGCCGAAAAATTCATCCGCGCCTTCACGTTCCAGCACCAATAAATTTCGAATGATGGCACCGACAGACTGACTGCTGATATTGCCATATTCCAACATTAAATCTTTACGCTGCTCAGAGACAAATACCAATGTGGATCTGAGGTCTTTTAAGTCCAGTAGCGGCCAATCATGATCTTCGGCGATATCAAAGGCAATATTCATAACGCCTTCTTGTGTCTCTGTGAGATCCATAAGGCGTGACAATAAAGTTGGCCCCATCTCATCTATCGTTGTTCTGATAGGATGACCTTTTTCGCCCTCCAGATCCCAAAAAATGGTCGGACAGGCTGCATAGCTATAATCCTCAAGACCAATTTTGCTGGCGCGCGCGATAAGCTTATCATGAAGTTTGTGATCCGTGTCACCCGCTTGGGATAAGCCTGATAGATCCCCTTTCACATCGGCAGCAAAGACCGGGACGCCGGCCTTGGAAAAACCCTCAGACAGGATTTGCAGTGTGACAGTTTTCCCTGTGCCTGTCGCGCCTGCGACAAGCCCGTGCCGATTGGCCCGGTTAAGCAAAATTTCTTGGCTAACGCCGTCCGTATCTTTGCCAATAAAAATGCCGCTCATGTAAAATCCTTTAAACTCTTATTTGGATTAAATCCCAATACCACAAGATGCAATGCTTATGGTCAGAGTCGGACGAGGGTGAATGTGATTTTTATGATGATATAGCTTGAGCCAGCACCCGTTTAACTCTAATTTACTTCTATTAAAATTATAGGACTTCATATTATGGCTCTGTCTCTTCTTAGCAAAATCACCTGTCTTTCCATTGGCCTTCTTTTCACGGCGGGTTGCGTAAATACCCCCCATGTTCCGGACCAGCCGGAGGTTGTGACAACCAAAACTGAGCCTGTCGTTGCAACGCCAACCGACGTTAAATCCGGTGAGCAGCGTGTACGAGGTGAGAGGGGCGAGCGAGGCGAGAGAGGCCAACGCGGCGATCGCCAGCGTCCCGACATGGCGGCTGTCGCCGCCCAGCTGGGTGTCTCTGAAGAGGCCTTGATAACCGCCATGCGTAATGCGGGCGGCCCGCCACCTGACTTTAACAAAGTGGCGGCTGAATTAGGCATTAGCTCTGAGGCGCTAAGAGCCGCACTGCCGGGTCGTATTCGCGGCCAACGTCCACAGCGATAAGGCGCGCGACGCGAATTGAGCCGCATGAGCGCCTCGCCGTGCATTGCTAGGCGAGGAATAGACATAGGAATATGTACCAAGACGCATCTGGTCGCCTCCTTCATTCTCGTCATAGCCCGACTTGATCGGGCTATCCATGGATTACCCGGTCAGGCCGGGTAATGACGGGTTAATTTATCCCAACGCGGGTTGGGTTGGCGGGCGGCAACCCGCAAAGATTAAGTGGGACTAGC
>CAZPLJ010000092.1:0-6725 GCA_964587545.1 uncultured Caulobacterales bacterium
AAATCAAGTTAATGTTTTTATTTCTAGCTTACTACCAGCCTGGTACAGTCGCTGCAGAATAATTGATATAGCTGGTAAAGGCGGCCTGTCGGCTGCGAAGATAGGTGTCTTGAGCCGCTAAAAGCGTGTTTTCCGCAACAATCACAGCCGTAAAGCTTTCTTGACCTGCAAAGAAAAGTTTTTGCGCGCGTTCTTGGGCTTCGATAGCCGTGTTCATCGTTTTTTGGTCAAAGGCAAGTTGTTGCTGTCGTCTATTCCAGGTCGCTAAGGCCGTATCAATATCAAGAGCTGCTTGAAAAACGGCTTCCTCATAATTGATCATAGCCTGTTTCATACGCGCTGTTTCAAGATCAATTCCGGCTAGTAAACGTCCTCGTCCCAGTAAGGGTTGAGCGATATTTGTGAGGATTGAGCTTGAAAGGCCACCAATGTCTGTCAGGTTTCCGAGAGTGCCAAGACTGAAAATGCTTCCGCTTAAAGTGACATCTGGACGCAAGGCTAATTGTGCCGCCCGTTCTCCGTGGGTTGCAGAAATTAACGACCATTCTGCGGCGCGAATATCGGGTCTGTGTCTCACGATATAATCTAAACTCGGCGGTAATAATTGGGACGGCAGGGAAAGATTACCCGCTTTACGCTCCAGCCAACCTTTTAATACCTGTGGAGATGTTTGAACAAATATCGCCAATGCATTACGAGTCGCGACTTTTTGAGCTTCGAGTGCTGCGATATTAGATTGGATTTGAAATATTTGAGTATCAGCTCGATCAAGATCCAATCTTGAACTATAACCGCTGTCGACAAGACGTTTGATACGCTGTTGCTTTTCTAATAATCTACCTAAATTATGTTGATTGAGGTCTATTCGGGCTTGGGTTGTGCGGTAGGCTACATAAGTTTGCACCATGCTGGCCAAAACAAGTCGCCTTACATCTCTTACTGTGGCTTTATTTAAGGCGACATTAGATTCCGCTTGTTTGATGTTTTCACGTGTTTCACCGAATAAATCTAAGTCCCAGGACCCACCTACGCCCACACCTAAGTCGATTTCACTATAGTCTCGTGTATTGATTTGCCCATTTAAACCTATGACCGGGGATAAATCGGCGCGGTCCGCTCTTAATAAGGATTCGGCTTGTTCAACATTTGTGATTGCTCGTCTTGCGTCATAAGATTTCTGAAGGGTCTCATGTGCGAGATAGTTTAAAAGAGGATCTTCAAAATTACCCCACCAATTTTTAGCCGTACGAGCGGTAAAGGCTTCTATCGGCATATCTCTAAGACTTGGTAGAAATTCACCACTATTATTTGTCGAGAAAACATTTTGCGTGGCTGATACAACGTCCGGACCGTAGTCAGATGGTAGTGCTGAACAGGAAGACAATAGTAGCCCAAGGGCTATTTGAATACCAAAGCTCTTATAATTAGTCTTATTCATAGGGCACGTTTTAAAAATAGTTCTAAATCAGAGCAAAAATTATCATATTAATGTTAATCTCCGCACAATTTATAGGGTTAATGTTTAGTTGCTTTTTAGTGGCCCGACAAAATTAACCGCTTCTTATCCATGTTTCTAAATCGAATTTAAAGCATCACGTCGTAGGCATGTCCTAAAATGAAGCATGCCTTAGGTGGGTCTTAAATGTCAGAATTGACGCAAGAAAAAACGTCTCCATGGAGACTTGGGAAACATTCCGTCCTCGTTCTAGTTTTATCATGTATGATAAATTTACTAGGTTTAGTTGGCGCCATTTATATGATGCAGGTTTATGACCGGGTCTTAAGCAGTGGTAGTGTTCCAACACTTATTGGGATATCCATCATCGCTCTTATTCTATATGTGTTTTATGGTTTTCTTGAATATTATCGGACCGAGTTTCTAAGCGCTCACGGCGAAAACTTCGCCGATAAATTTACGCCTAAAGCCTTTAATGAATCTTTGGAAGGTTATGCGCGCGATCCAAATCAATCAGACCGACGTTATGCGTTAGAAGATATCAATACAGTGAGAAGATTCCTGACATCAAAAGGGTATTCCGCCATTTTTGATGTTATTTGGATGCCGATTTTTCTGTGCTTTATATTTAGTTTGCACGTCATGTTAGGTGTCACGGCTCTCGTCGCGACACTATTCTTGATCACAATGGCTATTATAAATGAGCGCACCTCGCGTAAACGTGTGGAAACAGAGAGTGATCGCTCTACACAATCACGCAGATGGGTCGCGAATATTCATCGGCATGCACATCTTGTTACCGGGAATGGAATGGGTCAGCATATGGCTCAAAACTGGATTAAAAAAGAAAAGCAATCGCGTGTTGATGCGCTGAATTTCTCTGCCATCTCCGCGAAGTTTTCTGTGTCGTCTAAAACGATAAGAATGATTATCCAGTCTATGATATTGGGACTAGGGGGATATCTTGCTATTAGCGGTCATATTTCTCCGGGCGCTATGATCGCTGCCTCAATCGTATTTACGAGAACGCTAGCTCCTGTTGAAAGACTTTTGGCTAACTTTGCATTGTTTATTCGTGCCCGCCAATCATGGGGTCGCATCAAGACTTGGATATATAAGGACACTGAGGATAAGCGTTTGAGCTTGCCCGCACCTCATCAATCCATCCAAGCCGATATTAGATATATTGTTCCACCTGGAGCCCAAAGGCCTGTCTTGCAGGCGGTTAAGTTTAACCTTCAAGCTGGTGATGTCTTAGGCGTCTTAGGGCCTAGCGGAAGCGGAAAGTCCTCACTTGCCAAGGCGCTCGCCAATGCGTGGGAAGTGCAAAGCGGAGCCATTGCTATGGACGCCGCCGCCTATCCCGATTGGCCAAGCAAGCAACTTGGGAGCGCTATTGGGTATATGGCCCAGGATTGTGAGCTTTTTGATGGAACAATCGCCGAAAATATTGCTGGGTTTCAAGCGAATGTAGATGAAAATGCTATCTTACACGCCGCCCAAATTGCTGAAGCACATGAAATGATTGCCGGGTTGCCAAACGGATATAACACGGCGGTCGGACCTAGCGGAATTTCTCTTTCTGCGGGACAACGTCAGAGGATCAATCTGGCTCGCGCCTTATTCGGTGATCCGTTTGTTGTTGTCTTGGATGAACCTAATTCAAACCTTGATGACAAAGGTGAAAATGCGCTTCTGAAAGCTATTAAATATCTCAAGGATAACAATAAAATTGTTATCATTGTTGCGCATCGCAAAAAAGCTATTCAGCATGCTACGAAATTATGTGTCATCAAAGACGGTACACAACTTGTTTTTGGTCCTGCGAGAGAGGTTGCTGAGAAGCTCATGCAAGCCAAAAAATCAAGCAAGCCAATGCAGCCACCTATGCCAGTCGCTGAGGCTAAAGATAATTTGCCGCAAAAACCCTTGGCTCAGCCGGAGAGCAAGGTAACATCGCAGCCAGTTGTTGAACTTGGTTTTCCTCCAGTGGTTAAGGCTCCTGAGACTGTGTCTCCTAAAGCTGCATCTGAGACACCGAAACCATTTGTTGTTGCTGGCGCAGATCAAACACAGCCTAATCCTTATCCAAATCCATATGAAATAAAACATCATGCTTCGTAATAAAATTAAATCTCAAAAAAATGTATCAGACAATGTGTTCTCTGAGCGCCAAAATAAGGTCGCCAAAAAGGGATTGTTTACGTCTGCTGTTTTCGGTGGATTATTATTCGCGTCTATCTTTCTAATTAATCTTGAAGGCGCTGTTATTTCTTCCGCCACAGTCACACCTCTTGGAGAAAATAAAGTTGTCCAACATCGTGATGGCGGTGTGGTTGATAGTCTGCTCGTCTCTAACGGAGACAGAGTTATGGCGGGTCAATCACTCATCATTCTCAATGACACAGCCGTAAAGTCTGAGCATAATGTCTTAAAATATCGACGTGTTGAACTCGGTACAAAATTAGCTCGGTTAAGAGCCCGGATAGATCAAAACACTGACTATGCTTATAATTTACCAGTAGATTTACGCTTCGATAAATCCGCGTATAAAATCGTAACGCGTCAAGAGAAGCTTTATATGTCTGAGCGTCAGGCATTTTTTGCAAACCAGCAAAAGCTTATTCAGCAGATTGAGTCCCTAAATATGGAGATTGCAGCGCTCGATACTCAGATAAACACGACACAGCAGCAGGCTCAACTTATTGACCGGCAAATTGCTGATATTATGCCTTTGGTCGCTGAACAACTAGTTCCCAAAGCACGTGAATTGGAATTGCGTCGTTCCCACGTCTCTGTGTTGAGTCAACTAGACTCAATCAACGTCACAAAGGCCAACCTGATTTCCAATCTGACCAATAGTCAAAATGAATTGCAGCAATTTTATTCCAGCTTTGAAGCCGATACGCTCACTGAAGTTGAAGCCGTTGAAGTCGAGTTGCTCGCGGCCAATCAGCGATATAATTCGTTGGATGATCAGCTAAAAAGACAGGTAATCAAAGCTCCTGTGTCAGGTAAAATCCATGAGCTTGAAGTGTTTAACTCTGGCGGCGTGATCCGCCCTGGTGAGACAGTTATGAAAATTGTGCCTCAAAACCAAGATATTGTTCTAACGGCTAAGGTTAATCCTGTTGATATTGACCAATTATTCATTGGTCAAAAAACTCGCCTGAGATTTGACGCATTCGATGTTAATAATACGCCTGAAATACCCGGAAAAGTCATGCATATTGCGGCGGACATGTCCGTGGATGAACAAACAGGGTTGCCATATTTTAGCGCCTCTATTTCTGTTGAACCGGAGGATCTTAGGTCTCTGGGCGATGTTGAGGTTGTGACAGGCATGCCTGTGACGGCCATGATTACAACGCAGAAAAGAACCTTGTTTAGCTATCTAACCAAGCCGTTATCTGATCATGCTGCCCTTTCATTTCAATAAGTTAACTTAATCTCTTAATATAAAAAAGCCCTATCCAATTCAATGGATGGGGCTTTAATATTTGCGGTAGGGCCAAGGCTTAAAGGATGAAATCATCCGCTGAAAGCTCGTCGATATCGTTGACGCCACTTAACTCAATACTTGTGTTTTCATCCAAGAAGATAAAGACCGTGTTGTTCTGCTCAACCAGATTAAGCTGATTAAAGTGAGCAAAGTCGAAATCGCTTAAATCGATCTTGTCATTTCCGAGACCAAAGTCAGTGATCCGATCAAATCCATCGCCTTCGGTGAAGACAAATGTATCGGCACCATTTCCACCTGTTAGCAGATCATTGTCGGCACCACCGTCAAGCGTGTCCCGACCATTTCCGCCATTAAGGTGGTCATCACCATTCCCGCCATTTATGGTGTCCGCACCGCGGTCGCCATTAAGCAAATCCGCGCCATTCCCGCCATTGATGGTATCGGCACTGTTTCCGCCATTTACGGTATCGGTACCATTCCCACCATTGATCGTATCACGGCCGTTGCCTCCATTAATTGTGTCAGCTCCCGCATTCCCATTGAGTAAATCCGTGCCATTCCCGCCATTAATAGTATCGGCGCCATTACCGCCATTGATCGTATCGGCGCCACGATTTCCGTTCAGAATGTCTGTGCCATTACCGCCGGTAATCGTGTCGGCTCCGCGGTCACCAGAGATCGTGTCAGCACCTTCGCCGCCATTTAAAACATCAGCACCATTCGTGCCGACTAAATTAAGGTCGTCATCTGATAAAATATCAACAACAGAATCAGCGAGCTGCTCGGCCAAAATGCCATGTGACTCGGTTGTGTAGTGAATATTGTCATCCAGAAGCTCGATACCATTAACATCCGCGTCAGCTGCAAGATGGGTATTGAGATCGGCTTGAATGATTTCCAATTGTGCGTCTCGGACAAGTTCAAATCCGTTGGCTGTTCCGGGCAAGGTGGCCGGGAAGTCGCCCAGCTCTTGAACAAAAATCTGTAAGTCCTCGCCAAATTCCGCGCGGAAATGGGCAAATATCGCCTGAGTGGATTCAACAAGATCATTAATCGTCCGCGTAGGATTGGCGCCGTAAAAAATCGCGTCGGCATCCTCTTCACCTTGCGCCCAAATCAGACCGTCAAGGTCCTGACCAGCTTGTAATCCTTCGTGGATCGTTGCGATAGCATCTAATAGAAGTGGACCAGGTTCATTAGTTTCCAAATTCCACCAAAAATTCGTACCGGTTGTAAAGGGGGTTAGAACATTATTATTGGAACCAGAGCCGCCAATAGCGGTATTTATAACGTCGGCTTGAAAGCCGGTTTGCTCGAAAATCTCATTTTGAAATACTTCACGGCCCAAAAGTTGGCTTGTGTCGCCGTCACGGCGGAAAAAATGTCCATCAGCGTTAGACTGTCCGGCAAAAGCAAATACGTCAAACTGTTCGGCTGTTAGATTTTGTTCCATTTTGAACTCCATTTATTAGTCACACCTCACACATGCAAAACGGATGCCAATTTCCCCTGTGAGGGTATAAATTCCCCTATCAGGATAGACGTGGGAAGAGTTAGTCTTCTGCTGATTGGTTTGTGACCTGTTCGAGGCGCGCAATGAAATGAGTCTCGAAGATCGAGGCATAGAAATATGTACCAAGACGCATCGGGTCGTCTCCTTTCTTGTTCATCCTTCGTCAGGCTCAGGATGAGGATTAGTTTACCCCCCCAACGCGGGTTGGGCGCTTAACTGGCGCACCACTGGTTCGAGCGCCCCCTGAAAATTAAGGAGAGCGCCGAGTGCCGGAAAGGCACGAGGGTATATGC
>CAZPLJ010000093.1:0-6366 GCA_964587545.1 uncultured Caulobacterales bacterium
TCAGCAAAACACACTGGACCAGATGAGTCCACACAACGTTGTGTGATGTCTTCTGTCGTCAGATTAACGCCTTCTACGCCAACCGTAAGGTGCTCATTGACATCATAGTTGATACTCGCATTCAGCTGGCCTCTTGAGTCCTGAATAAGATTTGTTCCCAATGTATTATTGAAACCTGTCAGATCATCAGTAAGGGCAAAATCATCACGCCACGTCCAACGCGCGCGTGCTGCCAGACCATATTTTTCATAAAATACTGTCAAGTTATAAGCGTTTTGAGAGTTTAGCTCCAACGGAGTTGCAAACTGAACATTGGTTTGCCCCCCAGTTGCGGCGGCAAAGATAAGTGCACCAGCCGTTGATGTATTTCTTAATGTCTCTGTTCCACTAAAATCTTGGTATGTGTAGTTGGCAAGCACACCAAAACCGGACGCCCAGCCCAATCTGTCTTCCCAAGATGATAAATCATACTGGAAAGCCACCTCAATACCGTCCTGGGTAGTTGTACCAGGGTCATTGATAACTTGATTAACAGCCACACAAACCCCTGTGCCCTGCTGCTGCGCACCTGTTACAGGGTCGAGTGGTGCGAATACATTCCGGTCGGCAATTGGGTTGAAAATACCCCCGCCTTCACAGGGGTCTGTGATATCGCGGACACTCGCTTGACCTAGAACATTACCCATGGCGTCTGTGACCTCAGTGAAAGTCTCTTCCGCATCTACAGAAGTTTGAACGAAGAGGCCGTCACGTTCCTTACGGAAATAGCCAACACTTAAAAAACCTCCAGGTGCAAAATACCACTCGGCGCCTACATCAAAGTTTGTAACCTCTTGAGGGGCTAAATTGACATTACCTATTGAAATATCATTATTAGGAGACGTTCCAAATGAAACAGAGGTGTTCAAATCTCCAAAGGGCGCACGTCGTATATCCTCGCTATATGCACCACGGATGAGCACATCTTCTACAGGCTCAAGAATAACGTTTACACGCGGTAAGAAAAAGTCATGGCTGCTTGTATCTTCTGATGCGCCCGCCACACCATTGAGGACGGTCGTGCCTGCTGATGTAACATCTGTATCAACATAACGCGCACCTACATTACCGCGCACAAGACCGAAGTCAAAGTTTGCTTGTCCATAAATGGCATGCGTCTCCTCTGTAATCTCAAAAGAACCAGTCTGGTTCAAAGTTGGAGTGCTATAGAGTGGAGCATTTAAGCCCGTTGCCGCATTACTAGCGAGGACGGCTTGATTTAATCGCGCAAGCACGTCCTCTGGGTCACTATTGGTTAATTCTTGGTCGAGGAGGACAAAATTAGGGACAAAAAGAGTCCTGTCACTGCCAGAATTGAAATTATCCGGCCCTGGAGCAAGAAGATCTGCAAAGAACACGGCAGAAATACTGTCATTCGCATTTCTACGACCCGAACTTACGCCAATATCACTTAATGCGTTATTTGTCTCATTATAGCGATATCCAGCGTCTACCGATGAAAGGAATTGACCAAATCCACTTTCTTTTAAGTCATAACTTAAATCTAAACGAACGGCCTCTTCACTATTTTCAGTTTCATCAAAATTTTGCTGAACATCCCGTAGAAAGATATTTGCAGGATCAATTAACTGTGCTGCGGTAGCACCACCATTTGTGATATCATCTGAGACACCGAATTGTAATAAATCATTTCTGAAATCAAACAAGAAAGTCGTGCCATTTTCATTATCATCAAGAACTCCCCCCAAGCCGTTTCTAAATCCATCTTGGAGCGTTAATAGATCAAGACCATTATTTGGATTAATAAAGTTAAGCGTTGAATTAAATGAAGGTGATGAAGAGTCGGAATCTGAATTAGAATATTCTAACCGCGCTGTTAAAGCATCTCTTTCCCATTCACCGCCGAGTCTAACAATAGTGCTATCCGTAACACGCGAACCCGTATCGGATGAATAGCGCAAGTTCCCGTCACTTCCATCAGGTTGAACTAGAAGTGTGCCAAAAACTGCGCGATCAATGCTCCCAAGGTCTCCAGCAACGGACGAGCCCAAATTGATGGATTCAAATTCTGAATTAGGGTCATTTGCGATAGCCGTCGCCGCATCAACATTGGCAATACCAGAGAATTGGATTCGGCTACTTTCTTGCAGGCGGTCTTGTTCGTTTACAATCAAATCACCGTAAAGCTTCAAATTATTTGTTGGTCTGGCCTCAATGCTACCGGCAAAGTTGATATTTTCCGCTTCGAAATTGTCAAGGTCTTGAAGGAAGAACTGAGGGTTCACGAAATCAAAGCCTAGGTTGATGGCATCATCCCCATTCACCTCAGAGCGTGTCAGGAAGCTTGTTGAGTCCTGCTCAGTATAGCTTCCGCCTAATACAACACCAATTTCTTGGCCAGAGGCGTTGCTCCATTTCTTACCTAAAGTTCCCTCAAACCTTGGTTGCAAACCATCAGTTGAAAGGCTCGCGTCTTCAAATTGCACTCTGACACTTGCTAAAGTGTCATCTTCTTTCAAATCAAGCGGACGGATAGTCCGTAAGTTTACCGTACCACCGACAGCCCCTTCAATCGTACCGGCCTCTGGCGCCTTGATAACCTCAACACCCGCGATAATTGAAGCCGACACATCTTCAAAATTAATACCCCCACGGCCCGTTCCTGAGCCCACAGTCGTCACACCGTTAATCTCAACACGGTTTTCGGTCGCACCACGAATCTGAACACCTGTACCTACGCCCGTCTGACGCGTAATCTGAACACCTGTGATGTTCTCAAGAACTTCAGCAAGGTTTTGATCTGGAAGCTTACCAATATCTTCAGCAAGAATTACCTCGATTAAGCTGTCAGATTCTCGCTTTTCAATCAAAGCGTTCTCTAGCGACTGCCGAATACCTGTGACGATCACCTCATCACTTGCATCTTGCGCGACGGCGGTTTGAGCCATCGCCATTATAGAGAGCGAGACACCCCCTAAAAGTAAGGCCTTGGCTGGTTTAAATTTCATAGAATAGTTACGTGATATCGACATGCAGAATCTCCCCTCGTCAAATGTCATAGATCGGCGTTTTTACCGTTACCCCAATAGAACCAGTCCTCTAACCAATGTCAACTCATAAACCTAACCGATCACCCTGCATTGGTCAGACCGATTTACTTTTTCTTCTAATTGTTGCATTCTTGCAACAAATACGCAAAAAAAAGGTAGCTAACGGATAAAATAAGCGTCTAAAAGAATACCGATTAATAGAATCGATGAATCGGACACTCGATAAAGCAGGCATTTTGCAGTCGACCGCAAGATGTACGAGTTGGTAGGACCAATTTTCTTGTAAATATGCGCGACAGCATAATTACCGCCCCACTTACTATATAAATTTCTGAATTTTAATTACACAACCAACACTATTTAGGCTTCATGGTTTTAAAAATCTTCTGATATTTGTCTAAAATCTCTATTAAAGCCTTGAGACTGTCATTGTGAAAGCGTCATATTCCATGATCCCTCACGGTTAGATTTACAATCGATTGAGCTTTAAAAAGTATAAAATTTTCAACACTCATATTTAAGGACAACTCCAGTACGTTATTGTATAAAATTAATCTTTTATTATCCCTAGTCTTTAAGAAATCCTCCGACGGGAGGGTCGCATGTCAGAACACTGGGGTGAACAATTTAAATTAATATCGGCAGCTGTAGAAAGTCTCAAAGACGGTGTCATAATTTTTGATAAAAATTCAAAAATCACTTTTTTGAACACGTCATTTACAACGCTCATGTCAGAACGTGGTGTTGAATGTAAAATTGGAATGCAGCGTCGTGACCTCCTCGAGAATTTAGCCGCCATTGGTGCAATTAGCAACATAGATAGCTATATAGAACAAAACAGCCTGAGTGTATCCCGAGAGGCCGACATAAAAATCGGCGATAAACATTATATTTGGCGGCAAACATCTATTCCCTCCGGTGGCCTGATTGTGACACATTCCGAAGTGACTGATTTGCAACGTGCTATATCCAAAGCACAGTCTGCAGAAGCAATGGCGGCGCAATTAAAGCAAGAGATGGAGATCAAATATACGCTATTTGTTGAGGCTATAGAAAGCTTATCTGATGGCCTGTTGATTTATAATGACGACGCAGAAATTTATGCCTTAAACTCGTCCTATAAAAGAAACATGTCGGAAAAAGGCGTGGACTGCCACATCGGGATGACACGCTTGGAATATGTTCAACAGCTTGTCAAAGTTGGGCTAGTAGATACCGAGGGTGAGGAACTGGAAACTTGGTTGGCAAGCCGTGATTTTTCTCAAGCCGGCGAAACGTCTTTTAATATCGGTAAATCGCATTTTATAAAACGCAGCAACCCCATGGCCTCGGGCGGTAAAGCTATGACATTGACCGATGTCACAGACATGAAAAATGCGATTACGCAAGCGAAAAGTGCCAAAAAAGCCAAAACCGAATTTTTAGCTAATATGAGCCATGAAATTCGCACCCCTATGAATGGTATAATCGGCATGAGTGAACTTTTAAGTCTCACCGATATGACTGATCGCCAATCGGAATTTGTAGGAACAATTGTGCGCGCCGGCAATGCGCTGATGACAATCATTAATGATATTCTTGATTTTTCCAAAATCGAAGCCGGGCAAATGGAACTGGATCCTATGCCTTTCATTTTACGAGACAGTATTGAGGATGTAACCACAATGTTGTCGAGTGCTGCGGCTGACAAAGACGTAGATCTTCTAGTTCGAGTACAACCTGATTTGCCTTCTACCTTTTATGGGGATGCAGGTCGTCTGCGTCAGGCTTTGACAAACCTTATCGGGAATGCGTTGAAGTTCACACATTTTGGTCATGTTCTCATTGATGTAACAGGGCACACCAATGGGGATTTGGTAGATTTGAAAATCTGTGTGGAAGATACCGGGATAGGGATTCCCAAAGAAGACTTGGAGAAAGTATTTCAAAAATTTCAGCAAGTCGACGGCTCTACCACACGCGAATATGGCGGCACGGGATTGGGCTTATCCATCTCTAATAATCTCGTTCAATTGATGGGCGGTAATATCACAGTGGATAGCGAAGTTGACAAAGGTAGCGTATTCACAATTCATTTGCCGTTACAGGCGCATGCGGATTTAAAACGTGTGAAAAATGTTCCGTTAGAAATCATCGGCTCCACTATTTTGATAGTGGATGATAATGCGGTGAATCGCAAAATATTGGGCGAGCAAGTCAAGCATTGGAAATGCCGCAGTGTCGCAGTTGATAGCGGCCCAAAGGCTCTTCAAGTACTAGAAAATGCACGCAAGAAAAATATCAAAATTGATTTGATTATTTCGGATTATCAAATGCCAGGTATGAATGGTGAAGCCCTATTTCATGCGAAACAAAGCGTCCCCGATTTTGCACAAATTCCAACAATATTATTGACCTCCGTCAATGCTGATGAAGCCATTCGTCGATTACAAAAACAGGGCTTGGCAGCCGTGATTACTAAACCGGCGCGGTCTTCCCATTTACTTGATACAATAGCCAAATGCTTGTACGAATCTCAGAATGGTTCCGTTCCTGAGGTTGATACAAATACAGTTCAACCTGCGTGTTTAACGCCTCCTACAAAGACTCCATCGCTCGATGTTCAATCAAAACCATCGTCACCAGTGACTTCACTCTCTAAAGTGATTTCGCTCTCTAAGACGGATGGCAACACCGAAACATTAGATGTATTGATTGCAGAAGATAACGAAACAAACCAGATTTATATGAAATATATCATGGAAAAACTGGGCGTAAGTTTCAAAATTGTTCCCAATGGTCGCATCGCGCTTGATCATTGGCGAGGCTCTAGCCCTAAGGTCGTTTTGATGGATGTATCTATGCCAGAAATGAATGGCCATGAGGCAACACTCGCTATTCGTAAAGAAGAACAGGAGCGAGATCTTAAACCCACACCCATTATTGCGATCACAGCACATGCGTTACAGGGCGACAAGCAACTCTGTTTCGATGCAGGCATGAATGATTATCTTACCAAGCCGGTCGCAATTGCGGGGTTGAAATCCATGTTAGCAAAATGGATGCCGTCCACTAACTTAAAAAAACAAGCCTAAGAACAAACTGTCACACACGCGTCAATTGCCGCTTATAATCGTTTACGTGGATAAGTACTATTTATCTTATAAAGACAAGGACTTATCCACTCAGAGTGTACGTTTTTTAAAACCGCTCACTATTCACATTGTGAGAAGTTTTAAAACGTAAACTTTCCGATTACTTGAATAATATCAATAATCTAGCAGATTATTTCGAAGAATTTGATTGCCAAAGTGTAAACATAGGCCTGAAATTGCGT
>CAZPLJ010000094.1:0-6333 GCA_964587545.1 uncultured Caulobacterales bacterium
CCCCTCAGATTTCCCAATCCAATTGGCTTGCATCGTCCGGACTTTTTCGGGCCAGCGTTCAAGGCCTTCTAATCCCTTGAGCAAATCTTCCGCATATTTGGTGATCTTGAAAAACCACTGATCCATATCGCGCTGCTCGACCAGCGCACCCGAGCGCCAGCCGCGTCCATCGATCACCTGCTCATTTGCCAGCACCGTATTATCCACCGGGTCCCAGTTCACTTTGCTGGTCTTGCGATAGACCAGATCATTTTCCCAAAATTTCAGGAAAATATATTGCTGCTGTTTATAATAGGCCTCATCGCAGGTCGCGAACTCGCGGGACCAATCCAGCGAAAGACCAAGGCGTTTCAACGGGGCTTTCATCTGTTCAATATTATTATAGGTCCAGTCTTTGGGGTGGCCACCGCTGGCCATCGCGGCGTTTTCGGCTGGCATCCCAAAGGCGTCCCACCCCATAGGGTGCAGCACTTCAAACCCTTTAGCCTTTTTATATCGCGCTACCACATCGCCCATGGCGTAATTACGCACATGGCCCATATGGATACGACCAGACGGGTAGGGGAACATTTCCAGTGCGTAAAATTTTTCCTTCGCGCTTTTATCATCTGCGCGAAAGACGTCTCCATCTTCCCAGACAGATTGCCAACGCGGCTCAACTTCGGCGGCATTATAACGGCTGCTCATTAACGCAATTCCCTTTGTTCCAAGACTGCGTCTATAGCAATTTGCCAGAGGTTGGAAAGGGCGAATGAAGGCGATTCGTGATGCTGGGCGGTTTGGCTAGTTTGCAGCTTTATGCGCCTAGACCGAGCTGCCTGAAAATTCCATATACCCATCGTCAAATGGGCGCTTTGATAATATCCGCCGGTCACGGCGATAATCCTGCGTATTGACCCAAGGCGCACCTTCACCTTGTTTTGGCATTTGCTCCAAAAGACGCATGATATAACCCGGATTAAAATCAGCTACGAAAGGCTGGGGCGTCATATCCTCAGACGGTCGGGGTGTTGCAACCCTGTCCCCACTGGCGGACATATGATTGATAAGACGGCAGACATAATCCGCCACAATATCAACCCGCAACGTCCAGCTGGCATTAATATAGCCAAAAATATAGGCAAAGTTTGGCACGTCTGAGTACATCATGCCCTCATAGGTAAAGGCTTTGCTATAATCCACTTTGTCTCCGTCAAGCGTGATCGGGCAATCCTGCATAACCGTCAGGGCGATGCCCGTCGCTTTAACGATGATATCGCAATCCAAATGCCGACCGGATTTTACAATTATGCCGTTTTCCGTAATTGTTTCGATATGGTCTGTGACAACAGAGGCGTCTCCTGACTTTATGGATTCATATAAATCACCGTCAGGCACGACGCATAATCTCTGGGTCCATGGATTATATTTGGGAATAAAATGCTCCGGGATGTCTTCGATCCTTTTCAGGTCCAGCGATTTCCGGATCATGTTAAGATAAACTTTTTTCATGCGCTCGGGGTATTTCATCGACCATTTATAAATCAGGGACTGACGCCAGATATTTTTTTCGCGGGCAAGGCGATGCGCCAAATTATCGGGCAGGATTTTCATCAAGATATTCGCGAACCAATCTTTCTCCGGCTGCGGTAGTATCCAAGTCGGGGAACGCTGCAACATCGTAATATGTTTGGTCTGTTTTGCCATGGACGGAATAATTGTCACAGCCGTGGCACCCGAGCCCACAACGACAACTTTTTTATTTTTGTAATCCAGATCATCCGGCCAGTGCTGAGGATGGATAATTGGACCCTTGAAATTGGCCTCACCTGTTAGCGGTGGATTATGCGGTTTATCATAATCATAATAACCCATACCAATCAGTAGAAAACGGCAGCTATGGCTCTCGCCGCTCTCCGTCTTAACCGTCCACATGGCATCACGGCTTGACCAGTCAGCGCTCGACATTTTCTGGCCAAAGCGAATATGCGGGCCCACGTCAAATTCTTCAACCGCCTCTTCAAGATAGGCCAATATGGAAGGCGCATCCGAGATTGATTTAGGGTTGGTCCAGGGTTTAAATTTAAACCCAAATGTTTGCATATCAGAATCTGAGCGAATGCCGGGATATTTAAACAGGCTCCAAGTGCCGCCGATTTTATCGCGAGCTTCCAATATCGCAAAGCTCTTGCCCGGGCATTTCTCCATAAAATGCACGGCCGATCCAATACCGGACATTCCGGCACCAATTATGAGGAGATCAAAATCCGGGCCGACCATAGGGCCTTATGAGGCTCGGCAACTATTAGTATAGCTTAAAGTCCGAATGCGGATAATGCGTTTAGCCATTATCCACTGTAGCGATCCAAAGCTCGCGAGCACGGGTCAGGATAGCATTTTCAATCTGGCGCGTCGTATCTGCATCCACAGTTCCGTCAACCCAGCCGCCACCTTGATTGGTTTGCTTAAAGATTGACGCCTTTAGCGCATCCGCACGGAGATTTGCGTCCAGAATATAGACGTTGGCCTTAAAGCGCTCACCCGGTGCTTCGGGGTTAGAATACCAGTCGGTAATAATCACACCACCAAAAGGGTCCACTTGATCAAGCGGCATAAATTCCAAGGTTTCAAGACTAGCGCGCCATAGAAATGAGTTAACCCCCATATTAGGCGCCGCCTGTTGAACGGCGGAGCTACCTTTATTAGCAATACTGGACTTGCTCTTCCCGCCAATACTCGAACAACTTACCAAGAAGCTGGCGGCTATCAAGCTTGACGCCAATAATGCGACTTTGCGTGTACGGAAGACTGACATATGAATCCTTTTGGGTATAGAAATACGCGCTCGTTATAACACCGAAAATTCGCGGGGCTAGCCCCTCTCTCATGAATTTCTTGCCATATTTTTTCTGTAATTAGTTACTTAAATAAGGTTTTGTTAACACTTTTTTAGGGCGAATACCCCGAAAGGTTAACAAAATTAACCAAGGTTGATGGGATGCGAGATTTTTTTAACCTAAAAACATGGCTCATGTTAGGTGCCGGCCTGACATTCACAGCCTTTGCTATTGCCCAAGAGGGTCCTGTCTCATCGCCTTTTGCGAAGAAAGCGAAAAAAAAGCAGGCTTGGGAAGTTGCAACGCCTCAACAACCCACTGCACCAAGTCAGTCTTATACAGCTCAAACCCATACTGGCAGCACATCTACCGGAAGTTATATTCCTCCCAGTCAATCACAATATTCAGGAGCCACCACCTATCAGGCTCCGGGTTCAGGAACCAGTTACCGGTCACACACTGTGCCTGAAACTAATTACTCCCCGCCTGTGGGAACTTATGTGCCGTCTGGCCGCGCTCCAAATATCTCTGATTTTGAATCCCAGCCCTTAGCCGGACAATATTCATATCCGTCACCACAAAGCTCATATCAACCTGGTTACGAAGCACATGCTTATAATCAACCAGGACAAACCCGCCCCAGCTATCAACACGTACAGGGGCAATCTCAACAACCTCCTTATCCAAGTCAGGCCCAAAGCCCTTACGCTAATCACCAGCCTCAGCCTTATCCCGGTCAGGGCGTCTACAATCCGCAACAAAACCGGACCCAAACCGCGACTTACAGACCCAGCTGGCAGGACCGTTTGGGACTTTCAAATATCGCCACCGACTTTGGCGGTTATCTGCGATTGGGTGCAGCCGCGACCCAACGCGACGACTGGAGCGAAGATTTTATCGCGGACGGGTTATTGCGCGGCGAGGTTAGCGGTATCACCCAAGGCGGGCTGGAATATGGACTCGGTGGACGCGTGCGCGGTCAATATGATAAGTTCCGCCGTGGATTTGGCGGACGTGTCGGGGATTGTCCTCCTGAAATCGCTGGATGTGCCAGTGTCGATATCGCCGGAACCCCCACCGCCATCAGAGGTCATACGACACAATTTTATACCGCTGGACCAAGTAACGCCCAAGAAGAAGAATTTGCGCTCGAAGGCGCCTATCTTTTCTTACGCTCGGCTTACGGAGATGTCACCGTTGGCCGCGATGACGGCGCGGCCTATCTCTTTTCTTTAGGCGCCCCGAGCTTATTGGCCATCGGCGCATCAAACTCACCCGTTGATTATACGGGACTTGATAGCGTCAAAACGGTCAATGATGCGTCCGGATTTGCCGAAAAAATCACCTATACAAGTCCACGCCTGCTCGGGGACACTGTCGGGGTCGGGGTACAATTTGGTGTCTCTTATGCGCCTGACAGTCGAGCCTGCGGCGTTGATTATTGTGTCCGCGCCAACGGAGCCGACGGATCTGGCGTATTGTCTCCTGATATTGAAGACGTGTTTGAAGCAGGTCTTGCGCTTGACCGTACCTTTGATAATGGATTCTCCGTTGAGGCCACCGCCACCTATGCCACAGGTTCGGAAGACACAGGCTTAGATGTTTTTGATGATCTGCAAGCGCTCGGACTTGGTCTAGAGCTTGGATATGGTGACTTTATATTAGGCGGCTCCTATCTTAACAGCAATAATGGCCTAACCGACGGAGATTATATTGCCTGGGATGCCGGCCTCACTTGGCAACCTTCCCAATTAGGTTTCACATTAGGTTATGGGCAATCAGAAGACAGAAATATCAATCTTGAGAGCGAGCAAGCTGTCTTTGGCGTCAGTTATGACTGGAATGACAATCTCCGCTTCGGGACAGGTGCCCAATATATAAGGCGGGACGTACCGATCAATAGGGCTGGTGTTGTCACGCAAGAAGAAGAAGATGCTCTGTCAATCTTTCTTGAAGGCCGCGTTACATTTTAAACCTCACTTTCGTTAAAGCTGACACCCGCAATCCCGGCTGCGCCTGACCCAACAAGACGTGAGCAATTACTTACATTCACGCCGCCCAAAGCAATAATCGGCACATCCTGTTGGTCAATCGCCGCTCTTAATCCCCCAACACCAATAGCAGAGCCCGCAGAGGGGCTTTGGCTGTCAAAAACTGACGATACAAAAAGGCCGTCTAACACGGATAATTCTCGCTGATAGCCAGAGCCGTCTTTCACGCCCGCCATGGTGATAATCCAATCAGGACAGCGTTGTCGCCAGAGGGCCGGCAAGATAAGTGCATTATCTCTCCTAAAATGCACGCCGTCCGCCCCAACCCTAATCGCCAGATCCGGGTCCGCCCCGATTAATAATTGCTGGCCCCGCTCAAAGGTAATTGCTCGCAACCGCAAAGCTTCCGTATGTCGATCCGCTTTTCCAAAATGACGGTAAATCACGGCCGCCCCCATAGGCCATTGTCTCACAGCCGCGACCGGGTCACCCATGCGCGTCGGATCCGACATTAAAATCAGTGGAGCCAGCGGCGTTGGACGCGTGCGGGCGGCATATAATTTTGTTGCAACAGATGCCACAGCATCACTTCCCTTATAATCCCAATTTTTGTAATGGGGGGATATGTCAGATGATTTGTCCATAAGTCAGCGTCGCAAAGATGTCTTAAGCCGGATTAAAGCCGCTGCCAACTGGGCAAAGCGGGATGAAGGCGAGATCACATTGGTGGCCGTCTCCAAACAACAGCCGGATGCGCGCATTAAAGACATGCTCGCAGCAGGCCAAACTGTCTTTGGGGAAAACCGCGTGCAAGAGGCGGTGGCACGATGGGGCGACACATTCAAAGCGCGTCGCGAGAACATTGACCTTCGTCTCATTGGGCCGTTGCAATCTAATAAGGCCGTTGACGCGGTTCGCCTATTTGATGTCATTGAAACGCTTGACCGGGACAAGCTCGCCAAGGCAATCGTAAACGCCGCCAACAAAGTCGGCCGGATGCCAAAGCTGTTTGTGCAGGTTAATACGGGAGAAGAGCCGCAAAAATCAGGCATCATTCCAAGCGAGCTGCCGGCTTTTTTAAAGCGTCTAAAGACAGAATATAACCTTACAGCTGACGGATTAATGTGTATCCCGCCAGCAGGTGAAGCGGCTTCACCGCATTTCTGGTTTTTAAAAAATATGGCCGAGGATAACGACTTGGCCTTATTATCTATGGGCATGAGCGGCGATTTTGAAACAGCGATAAAAATGGGCGCGACCCATGTCCGGGTCGGGTCCGCTCTGTTTGGAGGCCGAAATCCCTAAACACTCAATTACTTCATGATTGGGAGAGGGAGTGGGGTCGCACAGACTTTAGACATGAATATATGCACCAAGACCCATCGTGTGATCTCCTTTCTTGTTCATCCTTCGCCCTTCGCCAAGCTCAGGGTGAGGAGGCTCAGGATGAGGAATAGTAACCGCGCGCCGGGTTGGCCCAGAAAAATATCTGAGCGGCGGCGGCGCGCCCAATAAAAAGGTGGGAC
>CAZPLJ010000095.1:0-6190 GCA_964587545.1 uncultured Caulobacterales bacterium
ACGGCTCCAGCTCAGTCTCAATCGGCGATACGCTAACTTATACAATCGTTGCGACCAATACGGGGAATGCAGCGCAGACGAACTTCGTTGTGACAGATAATCTTATCACACCGAACTCTAATACATGTGCCACCGTAGCTGTTGGCGCGACGTGTACGCTGAGCGGGACTTATGTGGTTCAGGCCGGTGATGCAGGCGGTAATATTGATAATACAGGCTCTGTTGTCTCAGATCAGGTCACGACACCTGTGACGGATACGGTGAGCACGCCTGTTGTTGCGGGTCCGATTATTGAAGCGGAACCTGATATTGTCGCTGGAATTGATAGTGCTATTGGCGGCATGAATGTCATTAACGTTCTAGATGATGACTTGCTAAATGGCCAGCCTATTACCCCAGGGCAGGTGATGGTTGTCTTCTCTCCTGATGGAACCATACCTAATGGTATTACATTTAATGCAGATGGTTCTGTAGATGTTGCGCCCGGAACGCCTGCTGGAACTTATGTCATTCCATATGAAATTTGTGATGTAAATGACCCCACAAATTGTACGGTTTCGAATGTGACGATTATTGTCAATGCACCTACAGGATTGGCGCCATTGACAGTCATGAAGTCAACACAAGTGTCAAATGTTACCATTGGTGATGTGGTGCCTTACACGATTACTGTGACCAATACTGAAAATGCGTCTCGCTTTGATCTTGATCTTGTTGACTTAGCTCCACCAGGCTTCAGACTCATCGAAGGGACATCAATGTTAGACGGCGTTGCTATTGAACCCGTCGTCTCAGGACGCGAACACGTCCTGGAAGATATTGATTTTGCCGCGAATGAAACAAAAGTCTGGACGTTACACATGGTTGTCGGGGCAGGTGTCGGTGATGGCATGCACAGAAACCAAGCCTTTATCCGCGATCCATCGGGAGCAGAAATTTCTGCAAGAGCTGAAGCTGTTGTTATGATGGCGAGGGACCCGCTTTTTGATTGCTCGGAAATTATCGGTAAAGTCTATGATGATATGAACCGTAATGGCTATCAAGACCAAGATGAGCCTGGCATAGCGGGTGTGCGCCTTGCGACCGTGAAAGGTTTGATCATTACATCAGACGAACATGGCCGCTATCATATTGCTTGCGCGGAGGTTCCGAATGCCAATATCGGGTCGAACTTTATCTTGAAAATTGATGAGCGGAGCTTGCCAACAGGATATCGTATGACAACGGAAAATCCACGGGTCGTAAGGCTAACTCGAGGTAAGATAAGCAAAATCAACTTTGGGGCTTCTATTCAAAGAGTTGTCACGCTTGACCTCGCAAATGAAGCCTTCTTGCCAGGTAGCACACGGATGCAAGCTGCTATGATGCCTAATATTGCGCAGCTCGTGAATGTCTTGAAAGCTGAACCGTCAGTCCTGCGACTTAACTATCACGATTATGAAGGCTTTGGCGAATTGTCTGAAAGGCGTCTTAAGGCTGTAGAATCTGAAATGCACCGCTTATGGGATGCTCAAGGGTGCTGTTATATTCTTGATACAGAAAGAAAGATACTTCGCATGGGCGGAATTCAGCAAAACCATGCCATAAGAGGCGGAGCCTTCCGATGAAGTTCAGCCTCATAAAAAAACTTGCTTTATCAACATCAGCTTTGGTGTTGCTTTTTATGCCTGCCGTTGCTGCTCAGCCGCAATCTGTGCAGAAAGCAGTTCCAGTATTCTCCAGCGTTCAAGTTACAAATACGGGTGCTATTCCACACCTAAGAGGGATATATAGCACGGCTCCTCAAGTGATTAATGAGGCCAACGTTTTACGACACCGTATACCTGCGTCTCCATCAAGTTTGGGTGTGCACCCTAGGCCCGCCCTTGTTACTCAGCCGCAATTTGTGCGGCATGGGGCCCCAGCATTTTCCTGTGTTCCAGGGCAAGCTGACGACTGTCTGGTCACAAATTCTGGTGCTATTCCAAGAATGCGCGGAACGTATGATACGGCTCCTTTGGCGAGTACTGAGGGTGATATTCTACGTCATCGCACATCCCCATCACCTTTTAAAATTAGCGTTGACGGGCAAACGGTTGCGGGAAGTGGCTTTGATTATGAGGCTGCGCAACGTGTAAATGACGTTGCTCTAGCGGCGACAGACATACAAGTTAAATTCGATGGCTTAAATATAGAGCCAAAACTCAATGTAGGTTTACAGGATGATGCTGTTACCGTGTCTCGTCACGAGCAAATGGTTTTCCGAGCTTATTCAAACTATGAAGCTTTTATCCAGAGGGCTGAAATAAGAATATTTAACAATGATCAAACGATAAATGATCGGCCAATCGCTATCATTCCTGTCGATCCAGCTGGGGTGGCTAGAGCAGGTGTGCCTTTCGGAACGAACGAGATATTCTATCAACTGCGCGTTTATGATCACCTCGGACGATATGATGAAACGCAGCCTAAGACCGTGTCTCTTGTTGATAATCTGCAGCTTTCAAGCGGGACTAGGAATTTTAATGCAGGCGTGATTGGTGGCTACGGCGTGGACCGTACTTTAACACGTAATATTCAAATAAGAGGCGGAGCTGTCACTGTTAACGGTGTTAATGTGCCTAGAGGTTATTTACCTATTATCAATGGGCGCTCGGCTCCTGTTGATAGAGATGGTAAATTCGTCACGCAACAAATACTGCCTTATGGCGACCAACAAGTTGACGTTAGAGTCTTAAATCAGGCACAACAGGGCGTAAATTTCCAACGTAATATTCACATCAAAGATACGGATTTCTTTTATGTCGCTTTGGGAGATATTACTTTAGGCCAACGGGCCGCCGTAGGGCCTGCTGATCTGACAGCGGCTTCTGATGAAGATTTTGATGATGTTGTTGTTAATGGCCGAGGTGCCTTTTACTTAAAAGGTAAAGTCAGAGGTGATTACCTAATTACGGCTGCTATGGATACGGGCGAAGCCAGAATAAAAGATATTTTCAAGAACCTAGACGATAAAGATCCAAAACAGTTGTTACGCCGCTTGGATGCTGACCGTTTCTACCCTGTTTATGGTGATGATAGTTACACACATGAAGATGCGCCAACACAAGGACGTTTTTTCGTACGCGTAGATAAGAATGACAGCCATATTCAATGGGGTAATTTTGCGACGCAGATTACAGGTACAGAATTTGCGCAATTAGATCGTGGATTATATGGCGCCATTGCGGATTATAACTCCGTAGGCTTAACCCGTTCTGGAGAACGTAGAACCGAGGCGACAATTTTTGCGGCCGATCCAGGGACTATTCCTGGGCGTGATGAGTTTAGAGGAACAGGCGGCAGTGTCTATTTCTTAAAACAACAAGATCTCTCTATTGGCTCAGAACGTGTACGTATTGAGATCAGAGATAAAGTTTCGGGTCACGTCATCGAGACACGTAACCTTCGTCCACAAGAAGATTATGATATTGATTATATTCAGGGTCGGATTTTATTGTCAGAACCTCTTCAATCCACCGTCTCTGATGGACAAGTTGTCAGAAGTGGTAGCCTGTCTGGTAATGAAGCCTATCTTGTCACGCGATATGAATTCACGCCAAATGCAACGGATATTGACGGTTTCACACTAGGTGGCCGCGCAACTCAGTGGGTAAATGATAATATACGTGTTGGGGCGACGGCTCAAAATGATAAGAGCGGCGAGGCGGATCAAGAGCTTTACGGGGCTGACCTGTTACTCAGAAGGTCTGATAATACATTTGTTAAACTCGAATATGCTCGAACAAAAGGTCCAGGTTTCGGACAATCCGATTCAACCGATGGCGGTTTTATTTTTGATGATATTCAAACGCCGGGGGCATCGGGATTAATTGCTGATGCTTATCGCCTGGAAACGCGCCTTAGGCTCGCTGACTTAAACTCAATGTTTGATAAAATTGATACCCGGTTATCAGCTTTACTTGAGCATTCGGATGAGGGTTTTTCAGGTGTTGGCGCGATAGGTAACGGCGAAGTTGACCGTGTCTCACTTGGATTACAGACACATTTGTCACCTAATAGCAGTTTAAACGTTGAATATGAAGAAGTTGAAAGTTCCAGACGCGGGGATACGCGCGCCGTTTACGCTGATGTAAGTCATGCCTTTAATAGAGCGTGGCTAGCCAAACTTGGTATTCGTCATGATGATGTCGATACTGCGGCTCAGGCAGCCAATTTATCTGCGAACCGGACAGAATTTGACGGGACGAGAACAGACGTTAGCGGTGAACTCACATTCAGCCCAAGCGATACTGCGAGCATTAGAGGCTTTGCGCAAAGAACTATTGATAAAGATGACAGACGTAGTGAAAATTCTCGTTACGGTATTGGCGCGGATATACAAGTATCGGAAAAACTAACGCTCTCTGGTGAAGTCTCTGACGGAGATGGCGGCTTAGGCGCACAAGCGCAGGCTACCTTTAAGAAAGATGATAATACCGAATTCTACTTAGGTTACGCGCTTTCTACCGACCGTTCGGATACGGGTTTTGCCACGGAACGGGAAGGCTATAGAAATTCTGGTGTCTTGACGGCAGGTGGTCGCTCTCAATTAAATGACAATCTCTCTGTCTATGCTGAAGAGCAATATGGACATGGCGATAGAGGGCAGCAACTCACGCATACTTACGGTTTACAATTTGCGCCAGATGAAAAATGGACGTTCGGCGCGAGTGTCGAAAATGGCACGATTGATGATGAAATTGATGGCTCATTTGAAAGAACGGCTTTCTCGGTTTCAGCAGGCCGTGTTTCAGAAGGCCTTCGCGTCGCGTCACAATTAGAAGCTCGGTTTGAGGACGGCGTCGTTAGCGGCACAGAGCGGGATAGAACAACATGGTTGATGCGCAACACTTTGGCCTTTGACGCCAATCAAGATATTGAAGCTCTTGCGAGATTTAACTTTGCAAAATCAGAAGCCGATGATTCCAATTTCTTAAATGCTGATTACGTTGAAGGCGTTGTTGGGTTGGCTTATAGGCCTATTCGTAATGACCGTTTGAACGCTTTGGCTAAATATACATATTTTGAAGATTTAGCTCCTGCACAACAATTATCAATTACAGGCGCTTCAAATCTCGCGCGGCAGAAAAGCCAAATTGTGAGTATTGACGGCACATATGATGTTAGCCCAAGATTATCTTTAGGAGGTAAATTTGGCTGGAGACAAGGCGAGGTCGCTTTGGACCGTGGATCAGATGATTATGTCGACAGCGAAGCTTATCTAGGTGTGGCTCGCGCGGAATATCACCTCATTAAAAGATGGGACGCGTTAGCAGAAGCCAGAATCCTAAAGTCAACACTTGCTGATAATACACAGCTTGGCGCTTTGGTAGGTTTGTACCGTCATGTTGGCGATAACCTTAAAGTCGGTGGAGGCTATAATTTCAGTAAGTTCTCTGATGATTTGACTGATTTTGATAATGAATCAGAAGGTTTCTTCTTAAACGTTGTTGGCAAGTTCTAACCAGATGGTCTCACAACAACATTCAGCAGACGATTTAGCCGCCTATTGGAAGCCCAATTTGGTGTGTGAGGCTGGCGAAATTGCGATTAAAACACCTCGAGACCAAATGGAAAACATTATGGTTCAAGCGACTGAGTTTATGGAGCAGTTGCCATGGAAGGGCCATAAGAAGACAGACAGTCAAAGTTTGGCTTGGCCTCGAACGGGGGTAACCTTGAAAGATGGTATGTTACTTCCTGATACTGAAATTCCAGAATCAATCAGGGAATGTAGTATTAAGGTAAGCTATTTTATTGCTGCTGGCGTTCCTTTCGACATTCCAGCTCTGACACATGTTATTCTAACAATTGGACATTTGTTAATTCCAGGTGCGAGCGTCAAAAAAGAGAATTTGACGTCTTGGTAATACAAGTAACACGTAAGCTTGTCCTCGGACATAGGCCGAGAACTTTTTCCCCACGATTGTCGTTACGCGCGGTTAGCAAGGCGACTTTTTAGGATTTTACGGTGGCGTTGCCAGTGCAATGTTAAATGAACAGGAAAAAGCTAAAAAGTCGCGTTGTAAAACGCAGACAACCGTGGGGAATAGCGTGAGCGTGGTGGTGTTTGTGGATGACGCCGATAATGTCCGCTGTGCCTTTTATGAGCACGACCCTTAGCGAGTCGCTCCTTTACGCGTCTAAAACGTGTGTCTGGAATCGTCGC
>CAZPLJ010000096.1:0-6075 GCA_964587545.1 uncultured Caulobacterales bacterium
TTACTGACAGGCGAGGCATTCCTCGTAATCGGTCGGGGCCGCTTCGATCATGCTTTTCTCAATTTCAGATAGCTTATTATCGTTGGAGCCAGCAAACGCGGCGCGCTGGACGGATTTGGAGCGGCAATAGTAAAGCGACTTCACACCTTTTTCCCACGCTGTCCAATGCAGCATATGAAGATCCCATTTGTCGACATCACCGGGGATGAAGATATTCACGCTTTGCGCTTGGCAAATATAAGGCGAGCGGTCCGCTGCATGTTCAATGATCCAACGTTGATCGATTTCAAATGCCGTGCGGAAGACTGATTTTTCATGATCATTCAACTCATCCAGGTGTTGCACGGAACCTTCTTTCTCAAGGATCGTTCCCCAAATTTCGGCCGTGTTGATACCCTTACTTTCGAGCAACTCTTCAAGGAATTTGTTTTTGACCGTGAAGGAACCGGATAAGGTCTTATGCGTGTAAATATTGGCCGGAACAGGTTCAATACCTGCTGACGTGCCTCCACAGATAATTGATATAGAGGCCGTGGGCGCCACCGCCATTTTATGTGAAAAACGCGCCTTGATGCCCATATCCTCGGCGTCCGGACAAGCCCCTCTTTCTTCGGCCAGTTTGACAGAGGCTGCATCAGCGCCGCGTCGAATAAGGCGGAAAATGCGATTATTAAAGGATTTGGCCATCGCACTTTCAAACGGTATGTTTTTAGATTGCAGCAAAGAATGAAAGCCCATGAGCCCTAATCCGACAGAGCGCTCGCGCATGGCTGAATATTTAGCATCCGCCATTTCATCCGGCGCGCGCTGTATGAAATCTTCCAAAACATTATCCAAGAAACGCATAATGTCCTCAATGAAGCCCTCTTCATCTTTCCACTCTTCCCATTTTTCCGCATTAACAGATGAGAGGCAACAGACGGCTGTGCGTTCTCGACCACTGGCATCTTTGCCGGTGGCAAGCATAATTTCAGAACAGAGATTGGATTGCTGTACTCTTAAGCCCGCATCGCGTTGATGCTTTGCAAGGGCTTGATTCACCGTGTCCGAAAAGACGAGATAAGGCTCGCCTGTTTGCAGGCGCATCTCTAAAATTTTCTGCCAAAGTTTACGGGCATCTATTTTCTTGATGACTTCGTTGGTTTTCGGAGACCGTAGACCAAATTCCCCTCCAGTGCGCACAGCTTCCATAAATTCATCACAGACATTCAGACCATGATGCAGGTTAAGCGATTTACGATTGAAGTCGCCGCTAGGTTTGCGAATTTCCAAAAACTCCTCAATTTCCGGGTGATGTATGTCGAGATAAACTGCGGCCGATCCCCGACGCAGTGAGCCTTGAGAGATAGCCAGCGTGAGGCTGTCCATAACGCGAATGAAGGGAATTACGCCCGATGTAGTGCCGCCCTTGCTGAGCTTTTCACCAATGGACCTAACATTACCCCAATAGGTACCAATACCGCCACCGTTTGAGGCGAGCCAGACATTTTCGTTCCAGATATCCACGATAGAGTCGAGACTATCGTTTACAGAATTTAGAAAGCAGGAAATAGGCAGACCGCGCTTCGCACCACCATTAGATAATACGGGCGTAGCCGGCATGAACCAGAGTTTAGACATATAATTATATATACGTTGGGCATGTTCTTGGTCATCGGCATAGGCTTGCGAGACGCGAGCAAACATGTCTTGATAGCTCTCTTCTGGGAGCAAATAGCGATCAACCAAGGTCTTTTTACCAAAATCTGTTAGAAGCGCGTCACGGCTGCGGTCTTGCTTAACCTTGATTTGCTTAACTTCACGAAGACCTTTTGGTTTTCCCGGTGTCGATTTTAATACGGGGTTTAAATTTTTAGACGCTTCACTTTCATTAGAAGCTTCACTTTCAAGTGAACTGTCAATTATCGATATATCCAAAGCTTGCCCCACTGCGTTCTCAGACATGTATCCCCCCAAATATTATAGCGCGGGTGCGCCAATTTTAGTCAAAAATCAGTTACGCCTGCCGAAGGCAGACTTAGCGCCCTATTGTGATGAAAATGAAACAAATCAGTTTCTATACTATATATAGTGTTGATTTGGTCACTTCCGTCAATACCTAGTGTGCCAAAAAAGGAAATTTTTTGTTAACAGAGACTTAAATATCTGTGGATGTTATGATTTTTTTATGACAGCTTCTTTCTAAATCATTTTTCCGCCTTCATCTGCTACTAGGAATCAATAAAACACAAATATGAGATTCGGGGCATTATGAAAATACTTCTTGTGACTGACGCTTGGGAACCGCAGATGAATGGCGTCGTCCGCACGTTGACTAAAACTGTGGCAGAACTGCGCAAGATGGGACATGATGTAGAGGTCATAAATCCTTATGATGGCTACTGGACAATGCAGTTACCGACTTATCCGGATATTAGACTTGCACCTTTTGCACGTTGGGATGTTGAAAAGCGCTTGGTTCAATTTGCCCCCGAAGCCATACATATCGCTACGGAAGGCCCCCTAGGCCAAGCCGCGCGGGCCTTCTGCTTAAAATGGGGTGTGCCTTTTACCACCAGCTATCACACCAAATTTCCAGAATACACTAAAGCACGTTTCCCCTTCATTCCATTATCCTGGCCCTATAAATTTGTCCGGGACTTTCACAATAGTGGCGGACGGATCATGGTAACCACACCGTCCATGGCAGAATTCCTCAAAGACCGAGGATTTGAAAATCTCGTCGCCTGGACACGCGGCGTAGATTTGGAGCAATTTAATCCGCGATTTCACAATAGCCCTGAAGATATTTACGGAGATCTCCCCAAACCCATCTTCTTAAATGTCGGCCGAATAGCCGTTGAGAAAAACATGGAAGCTTTTCTCGATCTTGACCTTCCCGGCTCTAAAGTTGTGGTTGGACATGGCCCAGCCGAGGAACAATTAAAGAAAAAATATCCCGATGTGCATTTCATGGGGGCTAAATTCGGCGATGAACTGGCCCGTTATTTCGCGGATGCAGATGTATTCGTGTTCCCGTCCTTAACGGACACCTTTGGACTTGTCATAATAGAGTCTATGGCAGCGGGCACACCCGTCGCCGCTTATCCCGTTAATGGACCCATAGATATCCTGCCCGATACGCAAGGTGGATATGTCGATGACGATCTCAAAAAGGCCTGCCTTGATTGCTTGGACCTTAAGCGAAAAGATGTCCGTAAAACGGCAGAGAAATATAGCTGGGATGCGAGTTCCAAGCATTTCTTCTCACTTTTAGTGCCAGAATATGAACCCGTTGCGCGTAAACGTTGGCGCCGCATTCGCCGTTTGGGACGCATAGCCAGTTCACCTTTTCATGTTATCCGGCGCAATTTTCGTCGCGCTTGGCGTATAATCCGTGGGAAATCGGTCTAACCAGTCTTGATTCTCACCTCAATTTGAGTCAAAAGCTGGCCATTCATCGCTGGGGAAGCGCATCGTATGGGGCGACGCGGCCAACCTGCATAAAGCGAGGGGAAGCGTCAGAAACCAAAAAAAGCTGGCGGCCAACTTCATTACATTTCGGTCTAAACGACCCGTCTTTAAAAAGACGTAGAGGGAGAGAAATCTAATGACTCTGTATTTAATTATTGGAGCTGGCATAATTGCTGTGCTCTACGGCATCATAACCCGGGCCGGCTTGATGAAAGCCTCCACGGGTAATGAGCGCATGAATGAAATAGCCGGCGCGATCCAAGAAGGCGCTAAAGCTTATTTATCCAAACAATATAAAACCATCGCGATTGTCGGCGTTCTCGTCACAATCCTCCTATTTATCTTTTTCCGTAATGCCATCGCGCCTATCGGATTTATCATCGGCGCGGTGCTGTCCGGGGCTGCCGGTTATGTCGGCATGCTGGTCTCTGTGCAGGCCAATGTCCGCACAACCGAGGCGTCACGCAAAAGCCTTGGCGCTGGGCTCGATATTGCCTTTAAATCAGGCGCCATCACCGGCATGCTGGTCGCGGGCCTCGCCCTGCTCGGCCTCGCGGGCTACTACCTTATCCTAACAGGTCCAATGGGACACGCCTCAAATAGCCGCGAAGTGATTGACGGACTTGTCTCTCTATCTTTGGGCGCCTCCTTGATCTCTGTGTTCGCGCGTTTGGGCGGCGGTATCTTTACCAAAGGTGCTGACGTGGGCGGCGATCTCGTTGGTAAAGTGGAAGCCGGTATCCCGGAAGATGATCCCCGTAACCCGGCTACAATTGCCGATAATGTCGGCGACAATGTCGGTGACTGCGCCGGCATGGCCGCTGACTTGTTCGAGACCTATGTTGTGACCATTGCGGCCACCATGGTTTTGGGATCTATTCTCTTTGGCGCGGTTGGTAGTCTGGCCCTGTATCCGATGTCGATTGGTGCGGCTTGTATCATCACCTCGATTGCCGGAACATATTTCGTCAAACTGAGCAAAGGCTCCACCAATGTGATGGGCGCCCTTTACAAAGGCCTTATCGCAACGGGTATTTTGTCTGTCATAGCGATTTATCTTGTCACACAACAATTGCTTGGCATGGGCGATATCCCAGGCACAGCCTTCTCCGGCATGGATTTGTTCATCTGCTCTGTCATTGGTCTGGTTATTACCGGTCTTATCGTGATGATCACGGAATATTATACGGGCGTGAATTACCGCCCTGTTAAGTCGGTCGCGGAAGCTTCTGAATCTGGACACGGTACTAACGTCATTCAAGGTCTGGCCGTTTCCATGGAAGCAACAGCGATTCCTGTTCTGATTATCGTGGTTGGTATTATCACCACATATAGCATGGCGGACCTTTACGGTATTGCGATCGCCGTGACAGCTATGTTGGGTGTGGCTGGCATGATCGTCGCGCTCGACGCTTTTGGTCCTGTGACAGACAATGCTGGCGGTATTGCCGAAATGGCGGAACTGCCATCCGAAGTCCGTAACACAACAGATACGCTGGACGCCGTGGGTAACACCACCAAGGCCGTCACTAAAGGCTATGCCATTGGGTCTGCAGGTCTTGGCGCGCTGGTCTTGTTTGCGGCTTATTACAAAGACATTGAGTATTTCTCGGCCCAGTCCGGAAATGCGCTGTCCGGTATGGTTGCTGATTTCAGCCTGACTAACCCCTACGTTATTGTCGGCCTCTTTATCGGTGGCTTGCTGCCTTACCTGTTTGGGGCTTGGGCCATGCAATCTGTTGGCCGTGCGGCCGGCGCGATTGTTGAAGAAGTTCGCGCTCAGTTTAAAGCCGATCCAGGTATTATGGCGGGAACATCGCGTCCAAACTATGCGCGCGCCGTTGATATGCTGACTGGTGCTGCCATTAAGGAAATGATCAAGCCATCGCTTCTGCCGATTTTGGCGCCGCTTGTTCTCTTCTTCGGCATCCAATTGGTTGCTGGCACAGAACAGGCCTTGTCTGCTCTTGGTGCGATGCTTCTGGGTGTGATCGTGACCGGTCTTTTCGTGGCTCTCTCTATGACCGCCGGTGGTGGTGCTTGGGATAATGCCAAGAAATATATCGAAGATGGTCATCACGGCGGCAAAGGCAGTGATGCTCATAAAGCCTCTGTCACAGGCGACACGGTTGGTGATCCCTATAAGGATACAGCCGGTCCTGCTGTTAACCCAATGATCAAAATCACAAATATTATTGCGCTTCTGCTTTTGGCGGTTATCGCGCACTAACTTTGAAAACATATGAGATTTTAAGCCCGGCCTCGCGCCGGGTTTTTTATGGCCATAAGACATGACTAATGGTCCTAAGACGCATCGGGTCGTCTCCTTTTTATTTGCGGGTTGCCCCAAATAAGATATGGAGGCCAACCCAACCCGCGTTGGGCGCGTAACTGGCGCGCCACGGGTTCGAGCGCCGTGAAGCGCCGAGTGTCAGAAAGACACGAGGATATATTCTATGGTTCATCGTGTAACCACCGAGTTGAGGGTTAAAATCAAATGGGACGAAGCCCGTGTGATCCAGTCTCCCACAGGAGACCTAGTAAATTGTTGTTTCGTGAGAGATGAATCACACGGCGATGCTTTTATCTAGCGCGGCCTGGTTATTGCCAGTCGACCGGGAT
>CAZPLJ010000097.1:0-5803 GCA_964587545.1 uncultured Caulobacterales bacterium
CGCAGATGTTTGCATCATCACGGCGGGTTTTCCGCGTAAGCCGGGCATGGACCGTGCAGATTTGATCGGTAAAAACCTTGGTGTCATCAAACAGGTGGCAGCTGGTATTAAAGAATATGCCCCGAAAGCTTTTGTCATCTGTATTACAAACCCACTCGACGCGATGGTTTGGGCTTTGCAGAAATTCTCAGGTCTACAGCCTAAGAAGGTTGTCGGCATGGCGGGTGTTCTTGATAGTGCGCGGTTCCGTTGGTTCCTCGCAGAAGAATTTGGGGTCTCTGTCGAAGACGTACACGCCTCCGTCTTAGGTGGCCACGGTGATACAATGGTGCCGCTAACACGTTACTCCACAGTCAATGGTGTGCCTTTGCCTGATCTCGTGAAGATGAAATGGACGACGCAAGAGCGCATTGACGCGATCGTTGAGCGTACACGTAAAGGCGGCGGAGAGATTGTGGGACTTCTTGGAAATGGCTCTGCCTTCTATGCTCCGGCTGAAAGCGCGATAGAAATGGCGAAGTCATATCTACTTGATAAAAAGCGTATTCTGCCATGTGCTGTTAAATTGGCAGGTCAGATCGCTGGTGTAAGAGGGCTCTATGTCGGCGCTCCGGCCATGATTGGCAAATCTGGTATTGAGAAGGTTATGAATATCCGCCTCAAAGCCGATGAGCGTGAAATGTTTATGAAGTCTGTCGCGGCCGTTGAGAAAATCATGGCGGATTGTCAGGAAATGGACCCAGACCTTAAGGCTTAATTCCATATGAGAAATCCGCTCTCTGGTCTGGGGAAGGAGATAGAGCGGATTTCCTAGTTCGAAGGTGAACAATGAGGTTAATAAAGCGTTAAGGTTAACAAAACGTTAAAAACACGGTTAACGATTATAATTTATCTTTAACCGCTTATTTGGTCGTATTTTTGTCGTAAAATTTCGCTTAGAGTAGCGATTAGGCAGACCGAACGTTATCCACGTCCATGCCATGCTCTCTAACTTTGCGATAAAGTGTCGAGCGTCCGATACCTAAACGACGGGCGATTTCTGACATATGTCCGCTATAATTATCAATGGCGAAGGCAATCAAATCTCTTTCTATTTCTTCGAGAGTCCGGAGATGTCCGTCGCGATCTAAGAAATGAACGGCAGAATCTTCATCTGATTGCGAGGAGATAGCCAATGCGGCGAGAGGGTTTTCCGCGGATTTCGTTGGTATCGTTGGAGACAGGCCGGAAATCTGCGGGAAGTCTTGTGGCTGCAGACGGTTACCGTCTGAGAGGATCATGGCCCTAAAGATAGTATTCTCAAGTTGTCGAACATTGCCTGGCCAATCGAAATTTTTCAACAAGTCTAATGTGTCCGCATTCGCGCCAAGAACTTTAAGGCGCTCTTGAGCATTAAATCTTTTTATGAAATGCTCAATCAATAAAGGAATATCCTCACGGCGGTCTCTCAAAGATGGGACTTGAATAGGGAATACATTTAAACGGTAATATAGGTCTTCGCGGAATGAACCCGCTTTAACTGACTCAGCTAAGTCGCGATTAGTCGCTGATACGATACGTACATCGACTTTTATCGGACGTTTTGATCCAATTGGGTCAACTTCACTTTCCTGTAAAACGCGAAGCAGTTTGACCTGCATATCAAGCGGTAATTCACCAATTTCGTCGAGGAATAATGTGCCTGTGTTGGCTTCCTGGAATTTACCGAGATGTTTGGAGTTTGCCCCAGTGAAGGAGCCTTTTTCATGACCAAATAGAATGCTTTCAACGAGATTTTCCGGGATGGCGCCACAGTTAACTGTGATAAAGGGTTTGTCTGAGCGTTCCGAAGCGCCCTGGATAGCACGGGCAATAACTTCTTTACCCACACCCGACTCACCAGTGATAAGAATAGGGATATTGGCTCGCGCGCCGCGTTCACCCATGGCGATGACACTGCGCATTGAAGAGGCGTTGCCTATTAAGTCTTTGAATGTGAGCCCGCCAGTAGATTTTTTCTTTAAGCGGGTGACTTCGGTGACGAGTGTATTTATTTCGAGGGCGTTTCTGATAGAAACAATTATTCGTTCAGGACTGGCCGGTTTGACGATGAAGTCACGGGCTCCGCCTTGCATGGCCTCAACAACGGTATCAATGCTGCCTTTACCGGTCAGAACGATAACGGGAAGTTCAGATCGTTTTGACATGATTTCTACCAATGTTTCCATGCCATTACGGCCCGGCATAACAAGATCAAGAAGAACAACATCGATTTTTTTGCCGTCATTCCCGAAAATCATATCGAGAGCCGTATCCCCACTATTGGCTTGTAGGGAAGAAAAGCCACTTTTTTCAATAACAGCTTGTAAAAGACGACGTTGCGTAGGATCGTCATCAACGATTAGTACCGTTTTGCCCATATTTTTTCACCATTCTGTCCGAGACGAAGTCTCTTTGCTGGATTTTTCCAGTCGCTTGCGTTGCAATATGATACAGAGGCGTAAATATGTGCTTAATTCGAGCCCGAATTAATTAATTTATTTATTAGTTTTGAGTGGAACAATACTTGAGCGATGAAGTCACTCATGGTAGCAGCCGCCGGAATGATAATCCTGTGAGGGAGATTGAACATGGCTGGCGGACATTCTGATTATAACCGTGGCGATATGCCGATTGAAGGTCAAAAGGCGACTTTTGGCGGTTTCATGAATTGGACCGTGTATGGCGGTGCTTTTTTAGTCGTGATACTTCTTTTTCCGATCCTTGTTTTTGCCGCGAATTTTGCATGGCTTCCATCCTTGATAGCAACGGTTGTCGTGGGGATTGTTATGGGTTTGGCACTTAAACTAAAGGGCTCTTGGTATGCGTCCATCATCATGTTGGGTATCATTACTGCTGTAATCTGGGCCATACTCTCAGCTATATTTTAAGGAACCAACGTGAAGATTGCCGTATTAAAAGACGCCTCTGGCAATGAGGCTCGCGTGGCCGCTACGCCGGACACTGTTAAAGCTTATGTCAAAGATGGTCATAGTGTTTCCATTGTAAAAGGGGCAGGGGCCGCAGCCGATTTTGCAGATAGCAGTTACAAAGAGGCAGGTGCGTCTATCTCGGCAAGTAACAAAGCGGCCGTAAAGGATGCCGATCTCGTCTTTTCAGTCAATGGCGGGACTAAAGCTTTACTTTCAGGTATGAAAAAAGGAGCGGGGATTACGGGTGTGCTTAATCCAACTGATAATCCTGATTATGCAAAGGCTGCGGCCAAAGCGGGCGTTACGGCTTACGCCCTAGAGTATATCCCGCGTATTTCACGCGCCCAAAGCATGGATGTTCTTTCATCGCAATCCAATTTGGCCGGATACCGATCAGTCGTGGAAGCGGGGGCTATTTACGGTCGAGCTTTTCCGATGATGATGACGGCGGCCGGGACGGTAGCGCCTGCCAAAGTTTTTATAATGGGTGTTGGTGTAGCGGGTCTTCAGGCGATCGCGACGGCTCGCAGACTTGGCGCTGTGACAACAGCCACAGACGTTCGTCCGGCAACCAAAGAACAAGTCGCCTCTCTGGGTGCCAAGTTTATCGCGGTTGAAAATGAAGAATTTAAAGAAGCCGAGACGGCGGGTGGATATGCTAAGCAAATGTCGCCTGAATATCAAAAGCTTCAAGCTGAACTGACAGCCTCTCATATCGCGAAACAGGATATTGTGGTCACGACGGCCCTTATTCCGGGCCGTAAAGCCCCAGTCCTAGTAACCAAGGCTATGCTTGACACTATGCGTCCTGGCTCAGTTCTTATTGATCTTGCGGTTGAACGCGGAGGGAATGTCGAAGGTGCTAAGCTCGGCCAAATCGTGACGACCAAAAACGGTGTCAAAATCGTTGGCCATCTTAACTGGCCTTCACGTATGGCATCTGACTCGTCAAATATGTTTGCGCGTAATCTTAAAAACCTTTTGCCGCTTATGACAGCTGAAGACGGATCATATGCGCCGGATTGGGATGACGAAATTATACAGGGCTGTGCCCTGACGAAAGATGGGGCTGTGGTCCATCCACGCCTAACAGGGGAGGGCTAAACCATGTCTGCAATGCTTATTATGGCGGGAGCCTCAGCGGTTTCCCCGATTGTGTTCCAGCTCACAATTTTTATCCTCGCGATTTTTGTAGGCTATTATGTGGTCTGGTCGGTGACGCCGGCGCTTCACACGCCGCTGATGGCGGTAACGAATGCCATTTCATCCGTCATTATTGTCGGCGCGCTTATCGCGGTGGCTGCGGGCACGCAAAGCGGCTCAGATATATCGACATGGGCTGGCACATTGGCGGTGGCTCTGTGTGCCGTTAATATTTTTGGCGGCTTCCTTGTCACGCAACGCATGCTCGCCATGTATAAGAAGAAGGCGAAATAGACATGTCTGCCAATCTCGCTGCTATATTATATGTTGTCTCTGCCGTTTTATTTATCCTGGCACTTAGAGGCTTAAGTTCACCAGAAACATCTCGCCAGGGTAATCTCTTTGGCATGATCGGTATGGGCATCGCTATTGTAACGACCCTTTTGATTGCAGGGCTTGGAGGCTCATCCATCTTATTTATCGCAGGCGGTCTCGCCGTTGGCGGTATCCTTGGGGCGATTATCGCCAAGAAAATCCCGATGACGGATATGCCCCAGCTTGTTGCGGCGTTCCACTCACTTGTGGGTATGGCGGCCGTGCTTGTCGCTGTGGCCGCGTTTTTCTCACCTGAAAGCTTCGGCATCACAGTGGGCGGAAAAATGAAGGCCGTCAGCCTGTTTGAGCTTGCGCTTGGCGCCGCGATTGGAGCAATTACCTTTACAGGATCTGTGATCGCCTTTGCCAAACTCAATGGAAATATGTCGGGTGCCCCCATACTGCTGCCTCTCCGACATATAATAAATCTTGCATTAGCTGGTGGTGTTGTCGTTCTTATTTATATGCTGATGAAATCCGGTGGTAGTGAGCCGTGGATGCTCTGGACAATTATCGGCTTAACGCTCGTCTTGGGTATCACCTTGATTATCCCAATTGGCGGGGCAGATATGCCCGTTGTTGTGTCTATGCTAAACTCTTATTCAGGTTGGGCTGCGGCAGCACTTGGATTTACGCTGTCTAACTTGGCTCTCATTGTGGTTGGTGCACTTGTGGGATCATCTGGCGCAATCCTGTCTTATATTATGTGTAAAGGCATGAACCGTGGGTTCTTATCTGTTATCCTTGGTGGTTTCGGTGCGGAGGCTGGCGCGGCAGCAAGTGGCGATCGCGAACAGCGTCCCGTCAAACGCGGCTCTGCTGAAGATGCGGCCTTCATTATGAAAAACGCCTCAAAAGTTATCATTGTTCCGGGTTACGGCTTGGCTGTCGCGCAAGCCCAACATGCCGTGCGGGAAATGGCAGATACACTCAAAGAAGAGGGTGTGGATGTGGCCTATGCGATTCACCCTGTTGCGGGACGTATGCCCGGCCACATGAATGTATTGTTAGCTGAAGCCAATGTACCTTATGATGAAGTCTTTGAGCTTGAAGATATCAATTCCGAATTTGCAAACGCCGATGTTGCCTTTGTGATTGGTGCTAATGACGTGACCAATCCGGCGGCCAAAACGGATCCACAAAGCCCGATTGCAGGCATGCCGATTTTGGATGTCGATAAAGCCAATACGGTTCTTTTTGTGAAACGCTCATTGTCTCCGGGCTATGCCGGAATTGATAACGATCTTTTCTATGAAGATAAAACCATGATGCTTTTGTCGGACGCTAAGAAAATGGTCGAGGAGATCATCAAGGCGTTTTGATGGATTTGCCGT
>CAZPLJ010000098.1:0-5802 GCA_964587545.1 uncultured Caulobacterales bacterium
CAAACCTACGGGGTGTAAGTAACGCGGGCGCGCGTTTAACAGAAAGTGATGTTTATAGTATTGGTGGTGACTGGGAAGGTGAGAAACTGAGTATTTCAGCACAAGCCTCTATTTCATCTGCTGACACTGAAGCGCCAAATCTGTCCACAACGATTGACTTTATAAACCCGAACTCGGCCCAGCCTGTCATCGGTGGTAGCCTTGATAATGGTACGCCATTAATCTTTGACTTAACGGGCGGTGCGCTAACATTTGGTATTGCGCAAGGACTTGATACAACGCCAACGACAGAGCAATTGCTTGATCCGGCAAACTATCAGCTCCGCCAGGTACGCCAAGGGGCCTCTACGGGCGAAAATGAAGAAAAAGCTCTTCGTTTGGACTTCTCTTATGATACGACGGATTTTGCGCCGTTTATCTCGTCAGTTGATTTCGGTTACCGTTATAACGAAAACACATCTGATAATAATAACGCGACATCCGCGAATAATTTAACGGGGTCTACAGATGCCTTTAACCGGCCAAATGGAGATCAGTTCGCAAGTATTATTATTGCTGGACCAGATAATTTTGATGATGGTGATGGCCGGGATTTGTTCATTGAAAACTTCCTTATCATTGATCCGGTACTTTCATTTAATGACCCTGACCTCGTGCGTGATACGCTCAATGCGGCTATTACAGCGAATAATGCCAGAAATGATGGTCTGGAAGATATTTTCGGCCCAGATATTGCCTTGATTGGTACGCCAGAGGTTGCAGCTACGGCTTCATTTAACATTGAAGAAGAAACGCATGCCCTTTATGCGCAGGCAAACTTTGACACAGTCATTGGGGATTTCCCTGTCCGTGGTAATGCAGGTCTTCGCTGGGTCGAAACTAGCCTCGAGTCAACAGGTGCTACAGTTGCAGTGAATAATGGTGAGGAAACTGTGCTCGAAGTTGTAGAAAGTAGTAGCTATGATTTCTTCTTACCGCGCTTTAACATTGCCGTAGATGTAAGGGACGATATCACGCTTCGCGGTGGTATTGCACGCGACATCAACCGTCCTGACTTTGGCGCTTTGTCAACATCTATCGTCTTCGGGAGTGGTCCTAACGACCCTGTACCTGTCGGTAATCCGAGCTTGGTACCAGAAGCTGTTTGGTCTTATGATGCGTCTGCGGAGTGGTATTTCGCGCCGTCTAGCATATTCAGTATTGGTGTCTTCCATAAAGAGCGTACAAACCTATTCTCACCTCTGACGGAATTCCCGCCGGAGAATTTGGATGACGCGGGCCGGTTGAATATTGATATCACCGACCCCTGTGAGGCCGGCGGTATCTTTAATCCAATCGCTAACCGTAACATTAACAGCCCGATTGAAGGAACTGGTATTTGTACACCAGTGACGATTACAACAAATGGTGAAGGTACGACAACGCAAACAGGTATTGAACTTGCTTTGCAGTATGATCTCTCTGGTTGGGAAGATAGACTTGGTTGGGCTTCTGGCTTTGGTTTCATTGGTAACTATACTTACCAAACGACTGGCGGTAGTGCCGAAGACTTTGTGAATAACTTTGCTGATGTCGGCGGGTCACGCGGTGTCTTTGGGGTTTTAGGTATTGAGAATGCTCAAGACCAAATTCAACTGCAAAACCTATCGAGAAATTCTTATAATATTACAGCATTTTATGAGAAATATGGTCTCAGCGCTCGTGCGCGTTACACATGGCGATCTAGCTTCCAGTCTACGGATCCAATCCAATTTGGTGTGCCTAGAGTAAATGGGTCTCGTGGACAGTTAAACGGGAGTATCAACTACGATATTAATGATAATATCAATGTTGGTATAGAAGCGATTAACCTTCTACAAACGGATGCAGATCAGTTTTGTGTAAATAACAATTCGCTATTGTGCTTTAACGGCATTACTGACCGCCGTATTGTTGGTGGTGTAAGCTTGAAATTCTAAGACTCGCCGTAAAGAAACATTCCTATTAATTGGAGGTTGGGTCTATTCTTTTGTTATGGAGTAGACCCAACTAGTTTCTTCAAAGTTAGGGAAATGAACTATATTCTGTTCATTCCTCTACTTTAAAATTCATGAATTGAATATTCAAAATCTAATTCCCGGACTCAAACTTTCGTGCATAATGGATAGGTTAAGGGCTATGAAGAACATACCTCGGGTTCAAGAAATTGCCGATGAAATAACAAAGCGGATAGATTTGGGTATATTTCGACCGGGAAGTCGTATTCCATCCGAACGTGAATTAGCCAGTCAATTTAATGTGAGTCGCGTTGTTATTCGTGAGGCACAAATCGCTCTTCAATCGCAAGGGTATCTAGAAATTAGACCAAGTTCCGGTGTGTATGTTATCCATACATGTAAGTTTAGATTTAACGGAATACCTAAGTTCACTCTACTTGAGTTGATGCAGGCACGTGCTCTTATTGAACCTGAATCAGCCGCTCTTGCTGCGTCAATTATTACAGATGAATCACTTCAGAAGTTAGATAAACTTATCAAAATCATGTCAGCTGAGGAAAATAGTAATATGACATCTTATGACGCATATGCCGCTTTTCACAGGGCAATCGCCTGCTCAACTAATAATGATGTGATTATGTTAATATTGGACAGTATGTGGAAAATTGAGCCTGATGTCTCAGGCTTCCAAGATGTTTATCGTAAGGTTTATGATAACAACCAGGGTGTTTTTCGATATGAACATATTACAATTCTCGAAGCTTTGAGAAATAGAAATTCTGCTCAGGCGCGCAAGTCAACACGGGCTCATTATACTCGAATAATAGATACTATTCTAAAAACATCAGAAGAAAAAGACTATGAAGATGTGAAACACAAAATGTCTAAAACCCGAAATCGTTTCTTGTTATGCACCCAGCTGCACTAGCATCTAAGGGACCGCGAGGAACTGATGGGGGTGACCCTCATGCCGCGAACGCCTTTTACGGCTTAACCCGAATACTCCGGTGAGGATGCCCTTATTTCGGCTCAGTTAATCACCTGGACATACGTCACTCACCCCGCTCATCGTCCCGCGCAGAACGCAAATCCAGTAAAATCAATGACTTAAAAATGATGGATTATATCTTGACGAGAGCGCAGCTAGAGATTGGACATGCGTGACAGCAACCCGGCCAGAGATTGGCCAGAATGCTCATTACGAAGGAGTTACTATGCTCCGCTTGTGTCTTTTTCATGGCTGCGGCGCACAATAATTGAGGCAGTATGTACGAATAAATTTACGAATTTTATCAGAGTATGAATTCATAGATCATTAAGCCTAAATCTGAACCATATATTAAAGCCATAATTGTAGGTAAGGTTGCAATTAGATAGTCCCTAAATTATGTACAAAACAATTCAAAATATTTTCACTAAGTATAAGACAGACGAAGCAGGCAATTTTTCCATTATGTTCGCTGTGAGCATGATAGCGCTCGTAACAGGTGTCGCAGCCGCTATAGAGTTCAACAGCTTATACTCCCAAAAAGAAACACTTCAACGTCACTTGGACGCAGCATTATTAGCTGTCGTTAGCTCTGGAATAGATAAAAAAGATGATCAACTTGAATATGTAAAAAAATACATAAAAGAAAATAGTTACGGTATAGAACTCAAAACTGTAAAAATAGATCATCTGGCTAGTTCTGAAGTAGTTTTGTCCGCAACAATAAAACCAGACTTTTATTTTTCAGGCGTACTGGGAATTGTCCCGAGTATTGCTGCTGATTCAGCTGCATTTGCCGGAGAAGCAGAGGTTATTAATAGTGTTGATCTGGTTATGGTTTTAGATACAACTGAATCTATGGATGGGGCCAAGATCATAGCATTGAGGCAGGCCGCCAATACTTTGATTGACACTATTCCTGATGGCGGGGATGTTCAGGTGGGCATTGTTCCTTTCTCTAATTATGTTAATGTAGGGTTAAATAATAGAAATGCCCCGTGGATTAATGTCGATCCAGATTATTCCACTGTAGAGACCTATAACCGCCGAACAAAAATTTCTGGTCCAACATGTCGGGGCTCTGGTGAAAATGTAGATATTCGAGACGGTGTTGCTTATACATCCTCAGGAAATGTTTGTAATAGCTACAATCCGGCTGTTTACGGTCCTTCCACGCAGGAAACACGAACGGTAGATTATGTGTGGGAAGGCTGTGTTTTTTCCAGACACGCAGGAAACAGAGACCTGCATTTGTCAGATGATCAATACGATATTTACAAAATTAATGGACGACCACGCGGAAGCTGCGGTGAAGCGCTATTGCCTTTAACGAATAAAAAAGCAGATATGACTGCTCATATCAATAGTTTGGTGGTTGATGAAGACACATATATGCCGGCTGGTATTATGTGGGGCCGCAGAGTGTTATCGTCTCACGAACCTTTTACAGGTGGCCGTAAGGCAAAAGGTGTACGTCAAGTCATGTTATTAATGACGGATGGACAAAACTCTATGCATAGGTGGGGTCAGAGTCATAATAGCAGTGATGCAAACGATCCTCAAGATGTCGAACTTTTGGCTAAAACCAATGAAGATACTCATACATTATGCACCCTAGCAAAAACAGATCAGATTGAAGTTTATTCCATTGCTTTTGAAGTGAATGACATCGTAACGAGAAATTTACTTAAGGGTTGCGCGAGTGAATTGTCCATGTTCTATGACGCCCAAAATTCAAGTCAGCTCCTAAAAGCGTTTGAGGACATTTCTGGGAAGTTAAGTGAGTCCGCTAGCGTTCGTTTGACACGTTAAAACACCACTAAGTTTTTAGCGACAATCGATCTTACCACGCTAAGTCAGCAGTAAGTTATTCTGACACGAGCAGATTTACTGCCTTCAAATTGAAGACTGGGCTATTTTAAGAACCTATATTACAGTCACTTGGCTAGAGTTTGAGGCGGGGTCAAGCTTGCACCTCTCTGAGGCGGGTGAGTTCATTTTAGGCTATCCGGATAATCGCGGCACAGAAACGCTTTTACCAACGCTGCCAGCTTCCAAAGACCCTTTAAATCTATTACCTGTCTATCAACCTGATCAAGGCACGGGGAATTTACCAAACTTTGCCAAGTCCGGGGTCAATGCGGACCGCGCTTTTGGCCGAAATGGTAGTTATATTGTTATTCGTCAGTTAGCGCAGGATGTTACAGCTTTTGATAACTTCCTCGATAAAGCAGCAAAAAAATACAAAAGCCATAAAGGTATTCCGGCGGGGTATGAACATTATCAAATCAAGGAATTCCTTGCCGCAAAAATGGTAGGCCGCTGGAAGGACGGGACTTCGCTTGTGAAATATCCTTATAAGCCGGGAACCGGATGGGACGGTAAAACTCCAAACCGCCGACCTGATAATGATTTTTTATTGGGGCAAGAAGACCCAACGGGTACATCTTGTCCTTATGGGTCACATATCCGCCGGAGTAATCCGCGTGATAGCTTTGCCCCTCATGATCAGACTCAACTTGATATTGTCAATCGCCATAGAATTTTACGCCGCGGGCGATTTTACAAAGATAAAGCCGGTAAGGCAGATACGGGGCTTTTATTCGTGTGCTTTAATGCTGATATCGAACGTCAATTTGAGTTTATTCAACAAACATGGTGCCAAGCGAAGCAATTTATGGGGCTGGATAATGAAGTGGACCCGATTTTAGGACGCGGCGGAAAAATGGGGCGCGTGACAATACCTACGCCCGAAGGACCGATTTTCCTTAAGGGCTCGCCTGATGCTGTTACTGTGGTCGGCGGGGAGTATTTTTTCATGCCCTCTAAATCGGCTCT
>CAZPLJ010000099.1:0-5686 GCA_964587545.1 uncultured Caulobacterales bacterium
TGGCGGGAGATACACCAAGGCTGGATTTCTTTCATCCAGTGATCATAAGTTTTCTTCCAGTTAGGCGGAAAGAAATTAGTCCGCTTATCATCGACCGCCGCCATGGCCTCGCCCGCGAGTTTTTCCGCATCGACAAACCATTGATCCGTCAGCATGGGCTCAATGACCGTTTTTGAGCGGTCACCATAAGGCTGCATTATTTTCTTATCTTCGACCTTAATCAACAGGCCTTCCGCATCAATATCGGCTACCACAGCTTTACGCGCCGCCCAGCGTTCAAGGCCGACATATTTTTCCGGCATGATCTCGGATTCGCACATAAAACCGCGCTCATCCATGAGGCTATACATGGGGATTTCATTGCGCTTGGCGACGTCATAGTCGTTAAAGTCATGGGCGCCCGTTATCTTCACCGCGCCTGAGCCAAAGTCGGGATCTGGATATTCATCGGTAATAATCGGGATTAAGCGGTTAGCCAAAGGCAACCTCACCATCTTGCCAACAATCGGCGCATAGCGTTCATCATCGGGGTGTACGGCTACGGCTCCGTCGCCCAGCATAGTTTCAGGGCGCGTTGTCGCGATAGAAATATAATCGCGCTCTTCTTCGAGGGTTACATTCCCGTCTTCATCTTTTTCAATATATGTATATGTTTCATCACCTTCGAGGGGGTATTTGAAGTGCCAAAAATGGCCGTCGCGCTCTTCGTTTTCCACTTCGAGATCAGAAATCGCTGTCTGAAAATGGCAATCCCAATTGACCAATCTTTTATCGCGATAGATGAGCCCCGCGTCATACATTTCCACAAAGGCTTTGGTGACGGCTTCGGCCATTTTATCGGACGGGTCTTCGGGATCACCCAGCGTGAACTTTGAACGCGACCAGTCACAAGACGAGCCAAGCCGTCTCAGCTGTTGCTCAATCATGCCACCAGACTCTTTTTTCCACTCCCAGACATGTTTAAGGAATTCCTCTCGCGTCATGTCTTTTCGGGCTTTGCCCTCGCCCGCCAGTTTACGCTCAACCACCATCTGTGTGGCGATACCCGCATGATCCATACCCGGTTGCCAGAGTACGTCTTTGCCGCGCATCCGTTCAAAGCGAATAAGAATGTCCTGTATGGTGTTATTGACCGCATGACCCATATGCAGGCTGCCCGTGACATTGGGCGGCGGAATCACAATAGAATAAGCTTCACGCGCCGTATCCATACGCGGCTTGAAGGCGCCGCTATCCTCCCACATCTTATAGAGACGGGGCTCGGCCTCAGAAGGATTGAAATTCTTGTCCAGCATGATCTACAATTCAATTTTATACATATAAAAACCCGCCATCCGGTAAGAGGCGGGCTTGTATGTTAGCCCGACAATTCGGGCATTAAAAGCGTTGATTTAAATCAATTTAGCGCTTTCTATTTTCCCGAAGAAATTCGCTTTACTTCTTTAGTCACAGCGCGCTCAACGATGCCTTTAAGATTGGCATCAAGCCACTCTTTCAGCATAGGTTTTAGAGCGTCTTGGACAAGGTCTCCAATGCGGTCACCGCGCTCAGCAACGACGGCCTTCTCTTCAACTACCTTGTTGAGTGAAGCGAAGGCATCAGCTGTAGCTGCCTCCGTCACTTCGTCTAAAATCGTATCTTTTGCGACTGCTCGTGGCATTTCGGATATCTCCTGTTCCAAATTCTGTTCTTCAGTTACGTCAGTTACAGTTAAAATTTCTTCAACAACATCGTCAGATTTCTCTTCCAATATATCTATTTCTTCGGGGTTGTCACTATTTTCAATGCCCTGCTCTTGAACATTCTCATCGGTATCTTGTGTGCTAGCCAATAAATCTTCAATTTCGTCAACCTGATTATCTTCGACTTTAGCTAAGTCGACGACATGAGTTGTCTCGTCTAAATCATTAGTTTCATCGATATTCGCGATTTCAATTGTTTCTTGATTGGCTTTTTGAGTTGTTGCTTCGGAAACTTCAGACAGATCCAGTTCCGTATCAATTTCGACATCAAGTTCATTATTCGATGAAAGCTCAGACAGCTCCATGTTCGACGCATCTCTTTCCGCCGCCGCAGCGATTGCAAGCAAAGAAGATACGCGTTGTTCTAAGGGGCCAATATCGATATCATCATCATCATCAGCGGATAAATTGGCAACTTCCGGGTCAATATCCAGCTCTTCGTCCAGTAGCTCCTCGCCTTCTATCGTATGCTCAAGAATATCATCAAAAACACTATCGATATCGCTATTTTCGCCTGACTCGATCGCGGCCTCCGGTACCGCCTCAGTGGTGTCCGCATCAGTGGCGTCCGAAATTTCGCCTCGAGCCACATCTTCAAGAGTTTCAACGTCTACTGCCTTTTCGAGAGCAGCAACATCTAAAGCCTCCGATGCCGGATCTACATCGCCCATCAAGTCAGCCATAAGGGACTTCAGCATGTCGATATCACTTTCACCAGCGACTGTACTCAAATCAGCTTCCGGTTTCTCCACATCGTCTAATGTGTTTTCTTCGACGACGCGATCGACCAGTTCCTCGGCAGGTGCCAAGTCCTCTAAAAGCAAGTCTATATCGTCACTAAATACAGATTCTTCCTCGTCCGAACTATTATTTAGGGCATTAATTGAAGCAAATGCGCCGGTTGCACCCAAGGCACTACCTGACCCGAAGGCATTAACAGTATTCAACGAACTAATTGTCTCTTCTTCTACAGACTCTAGCGAAGATAGGTCGATGTCGGGCTCATCAAAAACCTCAATATTGACGTCATCTGTGTCTGGCGTATCCGTATCGACGTTATTCAAAAGCTCTTCCAGGTCATTGTCGCCCTCTAATTCGCCTTCTAACGGTTTGTTGACCGCGATATCGTCAACCAAATTTTCAGTTAGATTGTCAACTTCCTTATTGTCTAATTCTAGTATATCTAAATCGTCAAACTTGGCGGGCTCTTCTTCTATTTCAACGTTCAATGCGTCATTCTGCTCAGCAGATTTTGCCGGAATATTTAAATCTTCTTCAGCGAAATCTTCTTCACCTAAAACAAGAAGGTCATCGAGCTGTAAAGTATCATCCTCTAATGCGACAGACTCATTTAAATCTGTTTTCGTCTCATCATTCGCGATAATTTTCCGAATGGACGCCAGAATATCGTCCATGCTGGGTTCAGCATCAGCCGATACGGCTTTATCTGTAATACCTGTAATTGACGGTATCTGATCGGACATGTCGCTTTCATCCCCCCTTAGGCGAAATCACATTAAAAGCTACCCCTAAGCCAAGTCATTTGAATTGTCCAGCTAAGGGCATGAAATTAAAGCTTTATAACAGTGAAGTTAATCAGACTCTAATCTATCAGACAAATTCTTCACAGAGTTTTTCACAGACGTCGGTAAATATTCATCTATGACCTGCCGAAATGGATCACTCCGAATACCATCCAAATTCTCCGCCGGATCATAAACATCAACCGAAAGCTGCAAAGCAGTCGCATCAAATCCTCCCATAACAGCTAAGAGTTGAAATGTAGCAGTCTCCACACCCGCCGCCGCCTGAATTTGAGAAAGCTCGGCATTTAATAGCTCTTGTTCAGCATTTAATACGTCCAAAGTCGTACGCGTGCCCACGCTATTTTCTAGCTCAACCCCTTCAAAGGCGATTTTAGCTGCCTGCACTTGGGACTGACTGGCTTTAAGCGTCCGTTTGGCAGCATCCAATTGCGCCCAGAGCTGGGTGACTCGGCTATCTATTTGGCGCTCGGCATTACGTGTTTCAAACAGGCTACGGGTTTTTGCATTTTCCGCCGCCCTCACCCGGGATTGATTAAGTCCGCCTGAGAAAATTGGCACAGAAATCTGCGCCGCAATCCCGACAGATTCGGCACTCCCGATAAATCCGACCTGTCCACGTGTGCCTTGCGCGGTGCCCGCCAGCGACACGGTGGGCTTGGAGTGCGACTTGGCCACTTTGATCGCCTCATCGGCGGCTTCTTCGTTAAAGCTTGCGGCAATCAAAGACGGATTATTCAACCGCGCCGTATCAATCGCCTCGCCCAAGGTTGCCGGCAAAGTAAAAACTGGCACGGGCTGTAAATCCAAAGGCGGATGCCCGACATATTGAATAAAGCTGGATCGCGATATTTGCAGCTGCGCGTCAGCCTGCGCAAGACCAATCTCAGCGGCTGCTAACCGCGTCTGCGCTTGAGCGATATCTGTGCGCGTACTGACGCCCACATCAAAGCGCGTCGAGGCGGCTTCAAGCTGACGCGACAAGACCCGCACATCATTGCGCCTCACCCGGGCAACCTCTTCATCCCGGCGTACATCACTATAGGCGGTCGCTGCATTTAAAAATAAATCCTGCTCGGATTGCCGCAATCCCTCACGCGCGGCCAATATCCCCGCCTTGGCCTGGTTCTTTAGCGCCCTAACCCGCCCGCCTTGATAGATGGGCTGAATGATTTGTAATTGCCCATTGAGCGGCGTGAAGCCGTCTATACTTGTTCCGGATGTGATGGGCTCAAAGGTCGCCGGATCAAAACCAAACTCCGGTGTACGAAAGAGTGTGCCGCCAAATGACCCATCCAGCGACACGGTCGGACGTCCCTGAACGCGGGCCTGAATATAGTTCTCATCCGTCTCGCGTAGACGCGCGCGCTCAGCCGCCAATGCCGGATGACCATTATAAACGGAAATCAACGACTCTTGAAACGTCTCGGCAAAAGAGACCCCCGCCACACTAAAAGCGACACCACATAAAAGCGTCACTATCATCCGGCGGGCCAACATAATCTAGAAACTAAATTCTTCAGCAGGGGCACTCACACCCGCAAGCGCTGGAATGGATGTATCAAAAATCAACCGCTCGCCATAATGATTGCCGGAACGCGTCATCACACGGGCATTCCCCACAGGGCCGGCTTGGGTCACAACCGCCAGACGTCCACCGTCAGATAGTTGATCTTTCCACGCTTTAGGTACTTGCGAGACCGCGCCGTTGACAAAAATTACGTCAAATGGGCCGTGTTCCTTGGCGCCCGCATCCATATCTCCGGTCACGATGACGGCATTATCAATCCCGGCCTCGGTCAAATTACTCGTCGCGCGCGCCGCCATGTTGTCATCCGTCTCAAGCCCGATCACTGTCTCGGCCAGTTGCGCCAGGATCGCCGCACTATATCCCCGTCCTGAAGCAATATCGAGCACCACATCCGTGGGCTTTATATCACAAGCCTGAACCAGCTTGGCCAAATCCCGGGGCCGCAACATGACACGACTCTCGTCGCAAATCACATGGGCATCCCCATAAGAGAGCGCCTGTTGCGCCTTAGGCACAAAGTTTTCCCGCGAAACCGTACGAAACGCTTTTATCAACGCCAGCTCCGTCACATCAGCCGTGCGGATTTGGCAATCAATCATATTCTCGCGCGCAGTTTGAAAATTATACATAATAGGCCCATATTAAATTTGCCCAGACATATAACGTGCCGGGGTCTTAAGGTGCAATGACCGATTCTGCATAATCTGCATACTAATATTGACGTAGTGTAAATTATCGCGCGGAAATTGGCCCCTTAAAAAACCTGTCGAAAAAGCGTTGCTCTTGCGAGCGGTGTTGGATATAGCGACACACCTTAGGCACCATGGCGGAGTGGTGACGCAGCGGATTGCAAATCCGTGTACCCCGGT
>CAZPLJ010000100.1:0-5568 GCA_964587545.1 uncultured Caulobacterales bacterium
ATTTTTTTTTATCCATAAAAACTGCTGCTGCGCCGATAAGGGCGGCTCGTGCATTTGTAATTAGCCTTATTGGAATCTCTCTCAAATAATCGCTTCTGGGGCCTCTGATGAAATAATTCTGCATAGCTTTTGGTTTTATACAAAACTCAATGTTCTTCTCGCTGACTCCGCCCGCCAAAATGATACCTCCTTTTGTACCACCCGCCAAAGCGAGATCACCGAGCGCACCCATAATAGCACCCGCACGTATTTCACAAATTTCAGCACAAATCATATCGCCGTCTTGGGCTCTCTGTCTAATGTCGACTGGTGAAATTGGTCGGAAAGCTTTGCTGTGACGTTTGCAGATGGCTTTATGTAACGAAACCAAACCAGATCCAGACGTCAATAATTCAATTGGAACAAATTTATGTGTCTCCAATAGTATCGATAGAATTTCTAGCTCCGTTTTGTTGCGAGGTGCATAGGCTATATGACCGCCTTCTGTGTTTTGTACTCTCCACCCAGTCATTGTCGGAACTAAGTAGCTCACACCAAAACCTGTTCCGGCTCCGGCGACCAGAATGGGTTCATTATGTTGAGCGATACCATCATGTAGAACTCGAAAATCGTGCTCAGACATTTCAGGGATCGATCTGGCCATAGCGACAAAGTCATTACATATATGAACTGATTCAACACCAGATTGATTGATAACCTCGGCTTCAGAAATTTTCCAATTGCGATTGGTAAGCTTAATGGCGTTATCTTTCTTCGGTCCGGCGACCGCTAAACATACTCCACCGAAGGCTTTATCTATACTCCGTAGGTATTTATCAAATAGACCTTTGAAATCTTCAAAATCATCACATGAGTACTTCTCGTAATTTTCGATGATTACAGTCTCTTCGGAATCGACGTAAGCTAATCCAAATCTTGCGTTGGTTCCGCCGATATCACCTACCACAATTTTGGACATTTTACGGCTTATCTAGGTCAACACTGTTAACAGTATAATCAAATTCAGCTCTATTTGAAGTGCTAGAATCCGGGCCAACCCATATATGAAAGCGCCCGGGCTCTGCACCAAAAGAGCTATCGCGCTGATAGAAGGCGAGGGTTTCCTCATTGATTTTAAATTTCACGACCTTACTTTCCTGGGGATCAAGATGAATACGTTCAAAGGTTTTAAGCTCTTTTACGGGTCGAGTTAGGCTCGCGACAAGATCTCTAATATATAACTGCACTGTTTCGATACCCGGCATATTGCCCTTGTTTGTTAGGGTGACACTTACCGTTAAGGTTTCGCCTGGAACAAGTTTCGATTTTGACAATCGCACATCCGAGTATTCGAAATTAGTATACGATAAGCCAAAGCCGAATGGGAACGCGGGTTGATACCCGTCATCAAGATAAAAACTTGTCATGCCAAAAGATGTTTGAGATGCCCCGGCCTCGATATCATCAATATGTAAGATGCGATCAGGGTCAGCCGGACGGCCGGTGTTTTTGTGATTATAATATATCGGTATCTGCCCAACGGATTTTGGAAACGTGACAGGCAATTTACCAGACGGCACTGCGCGGCCCATGATTAAATCTATGATGGCCTCTCCGCCCATTGTTCCGGGGTGCCATGCAAAAATGACCGCATCTAGCTTATCAAGCACCGATGATAATACGATAGGCCGTCCCGCCATAATAACGGCTATGAGAGGTTTCCCAGTCTTGTGTAAGGCGTTGATAAGAGCTTCTTGAGCACCCGGCAGTCTGATATTTGCGCGGGAATGCGCTTCCCCTGATAAAATAGCCTCTTCACCCAAACATAGAATAATTGCATCAGACGCCTTCGCGTCTTGAGCAACCTTAGAAAAAGACGCTGTTTCATTTGAACGTGTATTGTCCATAGCTGGATCGCCGTGGACCTTTTTCATATCGCCAAAGAATGACTGCGCCGCCATGAGAGGCGTAATTGTTAAATTGGAATTTCCGTCAAATATCCAAGTTCCTAATTGTTCATAGGGTGCATCAATCATTGGCCCAATCAAGGACACACGGCGAATATTGTCCGGGTTTAGAGGGAGTAGTTTTTCTTTATTTTTCAATAAAACTAAACTTTGGGCTGCCGCAGTTTTTAGAGTGTCTCGAATGCTCTGATCACTCGTTAGTGTTGTGGAATTTAATGTTGTTTCAAACAGTCCGAGTTTGAATTTTAAACTTAAAATATTTCCAACGGCCTTATCGATATGTCCAAGTGTTAAAATACCTTCTTCTATAAGGTCTTCTAAGTACTGGCTATAAGCATGACTTTCCATATCCATGTCTACCCCCGCTTGCATAGCGAGCGACGCAGCCGCTTTATTGTTTTCGGCGATACCATGTGTAACTAATTGCTCAATGGCCGCCCAGTCACTTAGTACGACGCCTTCATAGTTCCAGTTATCGCGTAAAATATCACTCAAAATGTTATCATTCGCAGTCGCAGGAATGCCATCTAAATCGCTGAATGATGTCATTAGGCTTGCAACACCTGCCTCAACTGCGGCCTTGAAGGGAGGGAGGTATATATTGTTAAGTTCATTACTTGCGATGTTGGTGGTGTTATAATCCCTACCGCCTTCCGACGCTCCGTAACCAACAAAATGTTTCGCACACGCCGCCATCAGCGAGTCCGGGGATAAGACAGATCCTTGAAATCCCTGAATCATCGCTACGCCTAAAAGCGCATTTAGGAGTGGATCTTCGCCGAAACTTTCTGCAATCCGCCCCCATCTTGGATCTCTTGAGACATCTATCATGGGAGAAAACGCCCAATTTATTCCACATTGACGGGCTTCAACTGCAGATAGACGTGCACATTGCTGAACAATCTCAGGGTTGAAGCTCGCAGCTTGCCCCAAGGGAATGGGGGAGATGTAACTAAATCCATGAATAACATCGCGTCCGATGAGAAGCGGTATACCAAGCCTAGACTCTTTGATGGCGACTTTTTGGATTTCGCTAATAACATTCTTATTTACCTGATTAAGTACCGATCCAACCCGGCCTTCCCGTATTTCAGATTTCAATTTTGAATCTAACTCGGCACCATCAAAATTTACCTGATTTAGCTGACCAATTTTTTCAGCTAATGTCATCTTTAACAACAAATCTTGTATTCTCGCCTCATAAAGGCAACCAGGACTTGAGGCTAAATGATCCTTATCAGGTTCAGATAATTCCAACTTCCCCATCAATCTATCCAGCCATTTGAGTTTGGAGAACGCCGCGTCGTCGTTCTAGTTCTTCTCTAACACCGGCGGCTTTTTCGGGGCTCATTCCAAATGATGCCACGGCAATTATGGCAATGACCGACGCAAGCGCGGGTATAAATACATCGAAGACACGCAGTAAAAACAAAGTTTTGTCTGATTGGTCTCCGTCAAGCGCCACATCAAATCCTGTGGCATTAAGTAAGAAGCCACCCCCTGCCAAAGCAGCCGTTAAACCTAGCTTGACAACCCACCAAAAAATCGAGCCAAACATGCCCTCACGACGCTCGCCCGTTTCCAATTCATCCAAGTCCACAACATCAGCAATCATGGCCGGCATCAGGGTAAACAATCCACCAAGGCTAAATGCCAGCAGTGGCGCCGGAATTAAAATCAACAAGGGCATTTCCGGATTATAGCAAGGCCATTTTAGCAGATACCCAAAAATTGAAATTGTCGTCGCAATGGTAAAAGCTCTTATCTTTCCAACCTTGGTTGCTAGCCATGTGACGAAGGCAATTACACCGAATGTCGCGAAGGTGGTTATAGTCCCAATATATCCCATTATCTTAGCGCCTTCGACTTTATCGCCATCATAGAGATAATAGATTGCCACATAGGTTTGAAAAGCCGCGATCAATATAAACCCATTGAAAATTAGAAAAGTCGCCAAGCAAAGCTTGAGAAACGGTCTAAAGCGTAATGTTTGGACAAAGCCCTGTATGAACTTCTTAAAATTAACGGAAATCGTTTCGCCTATTGATTTTTTCTCTATCGCCGTCGAAGTGACGTTTTGAATAGAACGTTCCCGCAAAATGATAGCTGGAACGAGTCCAAATAAAATAACGATAAAACCAATACCGATAGAGACGCCTGCAGCTCCCTCCCGCATATCACTAAAAAATCTCTCATTCTGAGTCAGAAGCAACAACCAGGGCGGAATAAAATAAGCTATCTGGCCAATAAAATTTTGAGTGCCCATCAGTTTTGTGCGTTCATTATAATCAGGCGTCAGTTCGTAGCCCAAGGCCACCCATGGTGTTATAAAAATTGTGTAAGCTAAAAAGAAAAACAATGACCCGATTAAAAAATACCAAAAATAAAAGCTCTCACTTTGACCGGCTGGTAATTGCCAGAGGGCCATAAAACATAAGCCAACAAGGATTGCGCCTATAAAAATATATGGTCTGCGGCGCCCCCAACGGGTTTGTGTATTGTCAGACGCATAACCAATAAGTGGGTCGGTAAAAGCATCAAAAAGCCTTGGTATCGAAGCTAATAAACCAACAAGGGCCGGGTTCATGCCCAAACCTAGATTCAGAATGGCCATTAATGCCCCGATGGCACCCGACAAGAGATTATTTACAAAAGCCCCTGAGCCATATGCCAGCATATGTATGAAGGGAACTTTATCCTCGGGTCGAGTCGTGGAAGTGGGGCTTGAAGACATGGCGACTTATTTAGCGCTATCATCTTGTTGATAGACACGCACCCAATCGACGATCATGGATTTAGGGAAGTTTTTTAAGTCAACGCCGCCCTCATTTTTGTCTTCCGCGAGGTGTCCACCGACTGCGACATTCATTATGATATGAAATGGTCGATCAAAAGGTGCCGAATTATTTTTCTTTCCACCAAATAGGCTTTTCGTTGTCCAATCCTTGGACGTTAAAGTCGAATAATGTCGACCATCAACAAACCACCGAATTTCTCCATCCTCCCATTCAACCGCGTAGACATGAAACCCGTCAGGAGTTGGCATTAACACAGTTTCTTCACCTTTATATTTGTTGTGAGGCCATTCCCAGCCATAGTGAATTGTCCCATAAATTCGGTTCTCAATACCACCCTCACATTTTTTGCATTTTGCGCCTTGATTAACAGCTTCCACAATATCAATTTCACCAGAAGCCGCCCAGCCCCCATAATGTTCCTCAGTCGGTAACATCCAGATGGCTGGCCACATACCTTGGCCTGTGGGCATTTTGGCACGGACTTCAAAACGACCATATGTCCAATCTGCTTTACCCTTCGTATTTAAGCGAGCTGATGAAAACGGTTTTCGCGTTGTCGCAACTTTATCTTCCTCGGTCACGCGAAGCTTTTCAGTTAAAGCATAGCCTGTTGTGGGATCAATGAGGGCGTTGATGTATAAAAAGCCATTTTCCACAAAGGAATTATCCGGCTCATCTGTATAACATTGACGCTCCTCATTTCCGCCCCCCCAACAATCAATCTCATGGGTCCATTTTGATGTATCAATTTCGGAGCCGTGAAATTCATCTGACCACACTAAGTTCCAGCCATTTTCTTTATGGAATATAGATACAGGTTCAGG
>CAZPLJ010000101.1:0-5445 GCA_964587545.1 uncultured Caulobacterales bacterium
GATTCATTGAGCCCCACCCAAGGATATAATACGTAAGGTTATATGCTACATTATGGTTAAGGAGTGGCTAATATTTAAAACAATCGTTTTAATATTTGTGCATGTCGAATAGATTTATGAAGCAAAAAAAACGCCCCGGAAACCGAGGCGTTTGGCATAATATTTGCTAGTTTAGACGTGAGTAAATCTGGTTAGAATTTACCAACGAGGTTTATAAAGAACCCGTCATTATCATCTTCAAAATCTGTCAGGTCATCCGAGAATTTTGAGAAGTTATAACCGACACCCAATTTGGCATTATCACCGATATGTCGGTAAACACCGGCTAAAGCGCCGTATTGGGCATTATCGGCTAATGATGAAGACAACATCCGACCTTCGAGCAATACATCCCATTCTTTTACGACATGATAGTCTGCTCTGACGATCGCAATATGAGCGTCACTTTCCACAAAATCATCTGAGGTTCGGTCAAGAGCGACCTCTCCAGAACGGAAACCATACTTGCCACCAAGAGAGAGCTTTTCTGTCACGTCATATATGCCATCAATACTAAAGATTTGGCTTTTCTGGCGAGCGAGCTCAATTTGATTATTAGACGAAATCTGTTGTGCCGGAGATAGATCTTCGAAATAAGTATATTTAAGCAACCCGTTGAAACGGTCATTATCCACTGGACGATAGGCAGCGCCTACGACACCTTCGATAAAGTCGGCATCAAGGAAATCTGCTTGATCGCTTTCTGAGATAGCAAAGTTAAAACGACCTAACATTTCCCAATCTTCATTGGCGTCATAGGAGACTGTGTTACGCATCAACCATGTTGTGCGATCACGACTTTGACCTGCGACGTCTCCGTCTTCAAACCGAGCCTCTAGGCTAGAAGCTAACCTCATATCCTCTGTAGCGCGAGCCGCAGAGAAGGCGAGGGCCGTACGATCAAAAGTACCGTTTACATCGTCTTCGATCTGACCATTTTCAATGCTAGCGCCTAGGCTCCAAATTTCTGATGGATTAAAGGTCAATCCATAGGCATGTGTAAAGGATCTTTGATCTCGTCCAAACCCAAGACGCTCTTCACCATAAACGCTCAAACTCTCATTGAAGCGTGTGTTTGCACCAAAGGTGAGCGTACCAAAGTTGGATAGAGATTGTCCTGATGTCGCAAACCCTGTATCGGTGCGGTCAGTGGATAATGCATATCCGAGATAATATCTTGAGTTATCGCTGCGTTGGAAGCTGGCTTGTGCATTAGCTCCTAATCCACCGTCACCTGTGGAAACTTCGCCATTGACCGTGATGCGTTCATTGAGTTTGAAATTGCCGCCGATGCCGGCACGACTATTATCTTGACGCATAGGATCATTATCCAGTGTTGCCTGCCCGAAGCCAAAGATTGAAGCACGATCGTTCAGTCTGGCATCGACCTGCAAAGATAAATCTGTGCGTTGGCCATAGCTTTGTTGGGCCGTAAACGCTGTCGGTGACATTGATCTTTCGTCGTGTCTGATTGCTAAAGTTGCATTCAGGTCACTATTGATATCATAGTCAACATCAGCGTAGATCGCTCGGTTGGATCCTCGTAAATTTGATATCACTTCGTCATATTGGAAGTTTACCTGACTGCGGTCACCCACATTGGTTGTGAAACCTGCTCCGAAGCGTTCAACCTCACCGGCAACCAGTCGGTTAGCGCCGGAAAATCCGTCTTCCTGGAGGTCGTAATAACCCCGTAGTTGACCTTTAAGCCCGGTAAATTCTTCAAGTTCAGCAGCAGCTTCAATCCGGTAGGCTTGGGCCTTGACGTTGTTGACACCCTGAGCTGGAACTTCTTCGAAAAGGAAGCCCCCATCTGTTGAACGAGTTTGAGCAAATCCAGCTCCGTCTGTTTGAGCGATTTCACCTTTAATATATGTACCTTCAGAGTGACGCAGGACCGCATCCGCACCGATCAAGTTTTGATCTGCGGCATCTGTTGTTTCCGTTTGAGCCGTCACACCTAGACGAAGATGATCTCCTGCCCAATGCGTCGCGCGACCCCCCAGAGTATAACCGTCGACATCTGATAGAGTGGGCGTGTATTCATATCTCACGACTAAGAATACGTCGTTTCCTGATAGGGCCCCATCTCTTACGACTTGATTGTCAAAGGTTGTGGACTGCAACGGATCACTCAACAAAATACGACCTTGCACATAGTCGACATCATAGTCTTCCTGAGGTCTAAGTTCTCGGGATTCTACGACTAGACCCGAAACCTTATCCCGGATTTCGACGCGAACCCGCTCGGAACCGATAGATAAATCTTGACGATTTAAGAAGTAAAGCGATCCACCAGTTCCCCGATATTCTTCACGAGCCGGTATTGTGCCCGGATCTGCGGCAAAGCCTGTGACTTGTGTTTTGCGTTCGCCAAAACTCGTAACCGCCTGGCTATTATAGTCACCGATGGCACCATATAGTCCTCGGTCAAGGTGAGCAAATTCAGTACTCGTAATCTGTGTTGCGAAATTACCCCACATTAAGTGACTATGATCTTTCTCTATGCGGAAAAAGAAACGTCCTTGTGTTGGCGCATCTTCGACAGTTGTACTGTCGTCGCCGTAAACAGGATAAAACCGATCGGAATCTAGACGTCTGAGTAGCTGACGCGGATCTTTCTGATCAAGGTTTCTGAAGATGTCTTGTAGACGTTCTTCGCCCGTATCTATGGCACCCGTGACGATATATTCACCATTCACGTGCCCTTTTAGATACATGGCGCCCCGCCCAGTCAGGCGTGCATCATCAAAATCTTCATCTTGTTCGGCGAGTAATTCAGCTGGTCCTGCCGTTCCAGCGGTACCTAGCGTGACATCACCAATAGAGACGTAGAAAAATTCTGAGTTGTCCAAGAATACATCGCGGTGGATGGTGGCTTGTTGCCCATTACGCTGAATATTTACGTCTACCGTGTGCTGGCCAAACGGAAGAATTGTTTGCATGACATATTTGCCATTTGAGTCAATCGGTACAGATTGACCTCTAACGGTTACTTTATCGCTAGGGAGCATATTACGTCCGGAGACAGTTACGCTGGAACCTCTAACAAGGATGTTGCGTTTGGCAGTCCGGTCAATGCCATAGCCAATGAGCGGGTCAGGATTTATGACATCAATGTCTCCGCCGATATAATCATTAACAAGCGTTAGAGGTTTAGCTTCTGTCTCATCATAGCGTCCCTCAGCATCATATACACGCAAGACATATATGATCGCTTCTGGAAGTACATTTATATCTTGGACAAAACCATTTTGAGACTGGCCAAGAGGTATGACTTGAAGTGGTTCCGATCTCACATTATCGCTGACTTCGAAGATACGAACTTCAGCCGCATGTATAAAGGCTCCGTAATTCCAAAACGCTTGGAAGTTAAGTGGTTTAGAGCGATCTGCCGTTACACTGCCATTATTGACCGAGACATTGAGTTGCGGCTCATAGGATAACCCGTCATTTCTCAATTGGACTTCAGCTTGAGCAAGGGCATAATCAGCTTCATAGTCTTGGCTGGTTGGTCCCCATGAAAATGCAGGAGCCGGTGCAAAAGTTTCGAAGTCTAGTGTCCCAGTCTCGAGAGTTTGTGCATGTGCAAAAGATGTTGTTAATGCGATTGTAGATGCTGTGATCAATGTTTTTTTGAATAAAGAAATGGCCATTGGACTACTCCCCTCCATTTCCATGGACGTTTTTAGCAATGCTCGTCCTGATAAATTTACGTTCAATGTTTAAAATATAATCACCGCCATAGACTTCCCAAAGCTGTCTAACTTGAGCGACTAGGTCATTCATTTGCGCTCCATCTAAATTAGATGAGCCCACATAGTTTATGATTAGAGATGATTTGTTTGATCTGAGATGTTCGATCATCGGACCTAACTGAGCGGCATAGGCTGGCTGAAGTGTCGTTGTGCCAGGTATGAATGCCGCTGAAGAAACATCCAGAGTGATTGAATTTTCTAAGGTTGCTCCAAAGTTAGCTTTCGAGAGCTTACCACGGGTCAATCTCACGACGCGTGGGTTTTCAGTGCTCACATCATAACCTGTTGGAAGCGTGTTTTCGTCAACCTTCAAGATGAAGTTTGATCCGATTTGACCATTAGGTACAGCCGCACAAGCAATGTGGTAGCGTCCATGTTCGTCTGTCGTAACCAAGAGACCTTTGGCGGTCGCTAGACGAACACCAGCAATTCCTAACTCGCCTTCATCTTGATATCCATTTGCGTTGCGGTCATCGAAGACCTTACCGATTAACTCGGAGCAATCGAAAAGAGGATCTGGAACAATCCTTACGATAGCTTGAGCTCGGTCGGAAATTTCATTGCCTAGAGAATCACGTGCAAAAGCTTGGTTTGTGTAGTTCCCTTCAGAGACACCAGCTCCGACGACGAGCATCATGGTCCATGTCTTGGTCTCACCTGGTGCGAAGTCTTCATCCTCGATGACTAATTCGCGACCGGAAATGACCGGATCAATTTCAACGCCATCTACTATCGATGTGTCTTCAACGAATCTGAAACCAGGAGGTGTGAAGTCGATTAGATCAACATCCAATCGGGGGAAGTCTTCAGTATTTGTGACGGTAATTGTGTAAGGAACAATGTCACCAAATCTGACATTTCTCTGAGGTGTGACCTTTGTGACATCCAAAGAAGAGCGAGCCACTGCAAATGGATCAATCGGGATGTGGTTGTTGATTATGTCACGTGAACCGGACCCTAGAGTGAAACTCAGATAATAAGTTGTGTCTTCAGCGTCTTGCGGAGCATTATCCTGAGCTTGTACTAAGAATGGCCCGTTTCCTGCAGGAGCAGAGAAGAAACCCGGTTCTACACCGATAATAGTGGAGTTTGTATCAAGATGAGACGCAGGTGCATCAAACACAATAGAGTAATTGGTTTGAGTAGTCGGACAGGCTGGGTCCGCACCTGGAACAATATCAAAGCGATAGTTGCCATCTGGGCCAGTGATCTGGTTTTGTTGACTTGGGTCAATAAAGCAGACGTCCGGCAATGCTACGCCTTGCGTGTCGACAAATGTCAAGAGGACATTGCCAACAGGTTGGCGAGAGATCGAGTCATACACAACACCAGAAGGATCAATTGGTAAGTTGACAACAGCTTGAGGCGCGCCATCAACACCAAGGCTGCTAGCGCCTAGATCTACGGTTGCAGAGCTGTAGACAGAACCGTTGACTGGGTTGCAGAAATCGATAGTGAATTCGCCAATAGGAAGCTCCGTTTCGTAGAAACCATTTTCATCCGTGACAACTTCGGCTACTAGGTCGCCTCTGTCGTCGAAGACTTTAACAATCCATCCATCGAATACGGTTTCGTCAGTATCCGGTACATTGTTTCCATTGGTGTCAAGATAAACAACCCCGCTTAACACTGCTGTCGCTTCTTCGAC
>CAZPLJ010000102.1:0-5281 GCA_964587545.1 uncultured Caulobacterales bacterium
CGACTGGTCTTCATCGACCAGATAAGGAAAGTTAAAGCCGTATTGGTTTGCGAATTTCAACATATTATCGGGGCTATCCGCGGGGACGCGGTTATAATCATTGGACATGACGGCCAGCACGCCAAAGCCTTCCGACTTCAAGGCGTCCATGTCTTTGGCGAGGCGCTCGGCCACCGCAATCACATAAGGGCAGTGATTACAGATAAACATGATCAACAGGCCTTTTTCCGAAAGATATTCCGACAGGGTGTGGGATTTGCCGTTCGGGTCGCTCAAGGTAAAGTCCGGGGCTTTCCAGCCAAAGTCACAAATGGGTGTGTCGAGAAGTGCCATTACATAAGCCCCACGCGTAAAAAGTCATGGAGATGGACAAGGCCGACGGGACGGTCATTCTCAAGGACAAACATTTGCATGATTTTATGGGGGCCGCCCGTCATACGTCTTAGGACATCTGCGGCGAGTTCGTCTTGGGTGGCCGTCTTAGGATTTTTTGTCATGATGGCACTCGCCGGTTTTGGGCCCAGAGAATCTGATAAGTTTCGGCGGATGTCACCATCTGTGATGATGCCAATAAGTTTGTCTTTTTCGATTATGCCGACACAACCAAATCCTTTTTCGCTCATGACTTTTAACGCCTCAGTCATGTCCGTATCCGGTGAGGTAAGGGGGAGGGCGTTGCCGCTATGCATGACATCCGCGATAGTGGCGAGCGAGGCTCCCAGAGCTCCGCCGGGATGATAGGTCTTAAAATCTGAGGCTGTGAATCCTTTGGCCTCCAAAAGCGCAACAGCAAGCGCATCACCGAGGGCGATCTGCAAAGTGGTGGAGGTTGTCGGGGCGCGTGTCTCCGCGCAAGCTTCGGGGGCATCAGGCAGGGTCAAAATGTGATTGGCGGCCCGGCCCAAGGCGCTCTCAGGCTTGGCCGTCATAGCGATGAGCAGCACATCAAAGCGCCGGCAATATCCGATCACGTCGGCCAGCTCTTTGGTTTCGCCCGAGCGCGACAGGGCGAGAACTGCGTCATCGGGGGAGATCATGCCCATATCGCCATGGCTGGCTTCCGTGGGGTGGACATAAAGGGCGGCACTGCCTGTGGAGGATAATGTGGCCGCAATTTTGCGCGCGACATGTCCGCTCTTGCCGACGCCGACCAGAATGATCCGGCCTGTGATGGATTTTAATCGCTCAACGGTATCTACAAAGCTATCGGATAAGGAGGCCGATAATTGTTGCAGGGCCTTGGTTTCTATGTCGAGAACCCGGCGGGCGACTTTAAGATGATCACTCATGATGTTTCCATGTGGATTCTGGCAGGGTCATAATATTTGGGATGTTACGCTTTATAACTGTCAAAGGCCACCAAGCGATTGCAGAATTTATTTGTCTTAAGGGTATTTTGCGTTCGGGTTTTGTTGACCGAGGTCTTTTGAAGAACCCGTCCTTTATGCCGCGAAATGTCGGACCGAAACGGCCGGGACGAAAGATGGACCAGCATAAAACTGCGAGGTTCATGAGAATATGCGCGGGGAGGTTAAATAGCTTCATCAGAGCTGGCGTGTTTTTCATGAAGGTCCAAATTCGGTTGCGGGTTCCGTGATAGACCGCAAATTCAGACGCGCGTCCCGAGATGCCGGAACTGACGTGATCGACTATGGCTTTGTTGTTTTGGATGCAAATGCCGCCGTCGAGGCGCATACGGTAGGCGACGTCGACATCTTCGTGATAACAAAAGAAGGCCTCATCAAATCCACCCAGACGCAAAAATGTCTCGCGGTGATAAAGGGCGGCGGCTCCGCAAGGGCCAAAGGCTTCATGATAAGGTTGGATGCCGTCATAGATCTGGTGTCCACAGGCCGCTCTCCAGGCCAGGCCCGTGACATGATAAAAATCGCCCAAGCCATCCAGCGTGTCAGCTTCTAAGGCCATATTTTGCCGAGACCCTACCATAGTCACGGGACCGCCAAGTCCCAGAGTAGCAAGTCCTGGAGTAGAAAGGAGTTCTTCTAGCCAATTGGGATGTGCAAAAGCATCAGGATTAAGTAGCGCGAGCCAATCCGCATTGGCTTTTCTCGCGGCTAAATTATTGCCAGCCGCAAAACCCATGTTTTCGCCGGTTTCAATAATTTCAAACCGGTCATCAAGTTTCGGTAACGTCTCTAGAGACCCATCAGTTGATCCGTTATCGACGATAAAACATTCAAAACCTGTGACGGTTTGCGTTTGAAGACTTTGAACAGATTTCGTGAGCCACTCGCCGCCATTATAATTGACGATGATGACGCTAACGCGGGGGATATTTGCAGTATCATGAGACACCTTTGCCCTTTACAGAGCTGCCGCCATACTTGCAAATGGCTTAACATATAAAGATATAAAAAAATCTTTATATGTTTATTGACCTGGCCAAGATTCCTCCCTATAGGAACGTCCGATTTAACGGCAGATGCCTGCCATAACTAAGGTTTTAACATGAGCGCAAAAGATTACGCCGTAAAAGACATCGCCCTTGCAGATTTCGGCCGCAAGGAATTGGATATTGCTGAAACAGAAATGCCGGGCTTGATGGCCTGTCGTGAGGAATTTGGAGAAAGCAAACCTCTAAAAGGTGCTCGCATTGTCGGATCCCTTCATATGACCATTCAGACAGGTGTCTTGATTGAGACGCTGGCTGAGCTCGGTGCAGAAGTGCGTTGGGCCTCTTGTAATATTTTCTCAACCCAAGATCATGCGGCGGCGGCTATCGCTGAAGCAGGCATTCCGGTCTTCGCCGTTAAAGGTCAGACCCTTGAGGAGCATTGGGATTATCTGGATAAATCTTTCCTTTTCCCTGAAGGTCCAAATATAATTCTTGATGATGGTGGCGATGCGACGCTTTATGTTATTCTAGGCTCTCGCGTTGAAAACGGGGAAGCCCACCTTATCGAAGGCGAGCCAGGTTCTGAAGAAGAAGCCGTCATTTTCGCCCAAATCAAAAAGCGTATGGCAGAAAGCCCTGGCTGGTTTACGAAGATGCGCGAGCAGATCGTAGGTGTGTCTGAGGAGACAACAACAGGTGTCCACCGTCTTTATGAACTGCAGGAAAAAGGTCTCCTACCTTTCCCGGCTATCAATGTGAATGACAGTGTAACCAAGTCCAAGTTTGACAATAAATATGGCTGTAAGGAATCGCTCGTGGACGGAATTCGTCGCGCAACAGATACGATGATGGCGGGTAAAACGGCTGTTGTCCTAGGTTACGGCGATGTCGGCAAAGGATCTGCGGCGTCTCTTCGCGGAGCAGGGGCTCGTGTAAAAGTCACAGAAGTTGATCCAATTTGCGCGCTTCAAGCCGCCATGGACGGCTTTGAAGTCACAACTCTTGAAGACACTGTGACAGACGCGGATATCTTCATCACAACGACGGGCAATAAAGATGTTATTCGTCTTGAGCATATGCGCGACATGAAAGACATGGCGATCGTCGGTAATATTGGTCACTTCGACAATGAAATCCAAGTGGCGTCATTGAAGAATTTTGAATGGACCAATATTAAAGATCAGGTAGACATGATCACCTTCCCTAAGGGTAATCGCATGATTCTTCTATCAGAAGGTCGTCTTTTGAACTTGGGTAATGCGACAGGTCACCCATCATTTGTGATGTCAGCCTCTTTCACAAACCAGGTGCTAGCCCAGATCGAACTTTGGGAAGATAGCAAAGCTTCAACAAAGCAATATGCAAAGGAAGTCTATATGTTGCCGAAGCAGTTGGATGAGAAAGTCGCCAGACTACATCTCGATAAGATCGGCGTGAAGCTCACTGAAATGAGCAATGAGCAAGCTGAATATATCGGCGTTAAACCTGAAGGCCCTTACAAGCCTGAACATTACCGTTACTAGGAGACTGACATGAGCCGTCAAAGCTATTATTTTACATCTGAATCTGTCTCTGAAGGACATCCAGACAAAGTATCAGACCGCATTTCTGATGAAATCGTTGATCTATATTTTCGAAACTCTATCGCAGCCGGCATGGATCCATGGGATGTGCGTGTTGCCGCTGAAACGCTAACGACAACTAATAAAGTCGTTATTGCAGGCGAAACGCGTGGCCAGAATGTGTCCAAAGACGAAGTCGAAGCCGTTGCGCGCGCAGCGATCAAGGATATTGGTTATGAACAGTCCGGGTTCCATCACGCGCATGCGGATGTTCAAGTTCTGCTTCACGCCCAATCTGTAGACATCGCTGCGGGTGTGGATGAAGGCACAGGGACCCACAAAGCGCAAGGTGCTGGTGACCAGGGCATTATGTTTGGTTATGCCTGTGATGAAGTTGATGATGCGCTTATGCCGTCGCCTATCTATTACAGCCACAAAATATTGGAGCGCCTTGCTGAAGTCCGCCACTCAGGGACGGAAAAAGGCTTAGAGCCAGATGCTAAGTCACAAGTCTCTATTCGCTATGAAAATGGCAAGCCTGTAGGAGCCTCAGCGATTGTTCTCTCTACTCAACATGCTGATGGCTTATCTCCGTCGGATATTGCAGATATTGTTAAGCCTTATATTTTTGAGGTTATGCCAGATGGATGGATTACAGACGACACGATCTGGCACATCAACCCAACAGGTAATTTTGTCATTGGTGGCCCTGACGGGGATGCAGGTCTGACGGGCCGTAAAATCATTGTTGATACCTACGGCGGCGCTGCGCCTCACGGCGGTGGGGCTTTCTCAGGTAAAGATCCGACAAAGGTTGACCGTTCGGCGGCTTATGCGTCTCGTTACTTGGCCAAGAATATTGTCGCGGCAGGTTTAGCGCCGTGGTGTAATATTCAGCTCTCATACGCCATTGGTGTGGCCGAGCCGACATCCGTCTATGTTGATTTGGGTGATGAAAATGCGGCTCTTGCCGATAAGATTGAAAAAGCCCTTCCAAAGATTATGGATCTGACACCTTATGGTATTCGCTCTCATCTTAATCTCAATCAGGCAATTTACGCGCGTACGGCGGCCTATGGTCACTTTGGCCGTACGCCTGATAGTGACGGCGGATTTAGCTGGGAAAAAACTGATCTTGTCGATGCTCTTAAGGCCGCCGTTTAAGTCATAAGCCATTATTCCGAGACGCATCTGCGTCTCCCTTTTCCTTCGTCATTACCGCCCCTGTGGCGGTAATCCATTTTTGGATTGCGGTATAAAACCGGCAATGACGGTTCGGGTATAGGGCATTGTACCAAGACGCATCTGGTCGTCTCCTTCTTTGTTTGCGGGTTGCGCCAAATAAGATATGGAGGCCAACCCA
>CAZPLJ010000103.1:0-5235 GCA_964587545.1 uncultured Caulobacterales bacterium
CGTGAGGGCTATGATGTGACCGACGGGTCGGTGACCTATCTGGGCGAAGACTTGCTTGAGATGGAGCCTGAAGAGCGTGCCGCCAAGGGCGTGTTCCTGTCCTTTCAATATCCGCTGGAAATCCCGGGTGTGCCGACCATGACGTTCCTTAAAACCGCGCTCAATGCGCAACGCAAAGCCCGCGGCGAAGACGAGATGGGCGCGCCCGAGTTTCTCAAGACAGCGCGGGCGCTCGCCAAAGAGCTCAAAATTAAACCGGACATGCTCAAGCGGCCTTTAAATGTCGGCTTTTCCGGTGGTGAGAAAAAGCGCATGGAAATCTTCCAGATGATGATGCTGGAGCCGAGCTTTATTGTCATGGATGAAACGGATAGCGGTCTGGACGTCGACGCGCTGCGCATTGTGGCGGACGGGGTCAATAAACTGCGAGGGAAAGACCGCGGCATGTTGGTTATCACCCACTATCAGCGCCTGCTGGATTACATCGTGCCGGACAAAGTCCATGTGTTGGCAGGTGGTAAAATCGCGGCCAGCGGGGATGCCGATTTCGCCAAGATGTTGGAAAAAGAAGGCTATGATAAATATGCCGCTTAACCAGTCTATGAACCCCTCTCCCGTAGGGAGAGGGTGCCGCGAAGCGGTGGGAGAGGGGATCGGCTTTTTCCGATCGAACCCCTCATCCGGCCCTGCGGGCCACCTTCTCCCCGGGGAGAAGGTATGAAGGATGTCATGAACATAAATCAGATATTGATGTCTTCGGAGACAGCGATGGCTGTGCCGATTACATTGGCTGGTGAGACGGGCGTCAAAGTTTGTAAGCTGGACGGTGACTATCCTTTTCACGCGCATGATGTGGATGAGGTCTTCGTTATTCTCGAAGGTGCGTTAACGATGGACTATGACGGGGAGGGCAGTCATCCTTTAAAAGCCGGAGATGTTTTGCGTGTGCCAGCGGGTCAACGTCACAGAACAAGAACAGACACACCGTCAAAAGTGTTGTTGGTGGGGCCGCAATGACAGAGGCTTTGGTGAAACAACTACCCCATCGGCGCATGGAAGCTTGGAAATGGACGGATGTTAGCCGCGCCGTTGACAAACAGGCGGGCCTATCCGCGACCCTAACCCCTAAAGTCGACGCCCCTGAGGGCGTGGACATAGGCCTTGCAAAAACACCAGCCCAATCCAACACGCCGATGGCGGCGATGGCCGCACAAATTAGCGAGCAGTCTCTCACGATTGGTATCGCTGAAGGATTTGAAGCGAGCGAGCCTATCATATTATCAGAGATAGGACGCGGACATGGACGTGTCTTGCTGTTTATGGGCGCAGGTTCATCCGCCACCCTGATTGAACATCATCGAGGTCAAGATAAAGGCTTCGTCAATCTGGATATGCAAATTCATCTCTCAGCGGGTGCAAAGCTTACGCGTATCATTTTGCAAGACGATCCCGAAACAATGGTCCGTATCGCAACAGCCTGTGTTGCGGCAGAAAAAGATGCTCAGCTTGAGCAATATACGCTCTCATTTGGAGGAGCGCTTGCCCGTATTGAGACACGGCTTTACGGGGAAGGCAAGGGGATTGAGGCCAATATTAATGGAGCCTATCTCTTAAATGATAAACGCCATTGCGACATGACCAGCCATATTGATCTGAAACATCCGGATTGTACCATACGCCAATCCGTCAAGGGCGTTGTCACCGATCAGTCGCGCGGAGTTTTTCAAGGCAAGTTCCATGTCCATAAGGATGCGCAACTTACGGATGCTGAAATGCGCCATGATGCGTTGATGTTATCTGATCGGGCGGAGGTCCGCGCCAAGCCCGAGCTTGAGATTTACGCAGATGATGTGGCCTGCGCGCATGGTAATACGATAGGGGCCTTAGATGAGAGCGCGCTATTTTATATGCGCCAGCGCGGTATCCCGGTGGCGCAGGCGAGAGCCATGCTGACCGAAGCGTTTCTCGCGGAAGTGTTTGACGAATTGGACGATGAGGATATGCGCGAAACTATTTTGGGCAAAGTTCGGGAGTGGTTATCGTGACCAATAACTTGGCTATATTGATCCTTGGTCTAGTTATTTCGAACTTAATCATAGGATTCTTAGCGAGATCAAATCCTGACAATCAATTGTTCGCAATGAGCCGTAAAGTGTTTTCGATTTTGATCCTCATTGCGGCAGTGGTATATTTCTATTTTAGGTTCAAAGGATGAGCCAACCCTTCGACATAACCGCCATCCGCGCGCAGTTTCCGATCTTATCTCGTGAAATAAACGGTCATCAGCTAGCCTATCTGGATAATGCGGCGAGCGCGCAAGTCCCGCAAGCCGTCATTGATGTCATGACCGAGCAGATGAGTAGCTCTTATGCCAATGTGCATCGCGGCCTGCATACGATGGCCAATGAAAGCACGGAAAAATATGAAGGCGCGCGCGCCAAAATCGCGAAATTTTTGGGCGCGCCCAAGCCAGAGAATATTGTGTTCACGCGCGGCGCGACAGAGGCGATAAATCTGGTCGCCTATGGTCTCTCCCACATGATTGAGCCGGGCGATGAGATTATTGTTACGCAAATGGAGCATCACTCCAATATTGTGCCGTGGCATTTCCTCCGAGAACGCAAAGGCTCGGTGGTGAAATTTGTGCCTGTCCTTGATGACGGGACGCTTGATCTGGATGCCTATAAGTCAATGCTCTCGGCCAAGACCAAGATTGTTTCGATTTCGCATATGTCCAATGTGCTCGGCACTGTGAACCCAATTAAAGAGATGGCGAAATGGGCCAAGGGAGCAGGCGCGATTGTCATGGCAGACGGCTCGCAGGCCGCCGTGCATCTCTCTGTTGATGTCAGTGACATCGGGGTCGATCTCTACTGTATCACGGGCCATAAGATTTACGGCCCCAACGGTATCGGCGCGCTTTACGGCACGACTGAGATGCTTGAGATGTTGCAGCCATTTAATGGCGGAGGCGAGATGATTGAAGACGTCTATGAAACCCACGTCACTTATAATGATCCGCCGCACAAATTCGAAGCCGGAACTCCGCCCATCATCGAAGCCATAGGCCTAGGCGCGGCAATAGATTGGCTTACACAATATAAACATGAAGATGTGCATTTACATGAAATGGCCGTTTATCATCACGCCCTTGATGGTCTGCGGGATATTAACAGCTTTCGTCTTGTGGGGGATGCGCCCGGAAAAGGGAGTGTGCTCTCCTTTAATCTGGAAGGCGCACATGCACATGATGTGGCACAAATACTCGATAAATACGGCATCGCCGTGCGCGCCGGGCAGCATTGCGCTCAGCCTTTGATGGAGCGTTTGGATATTCACTCTACGGCTAGAGCGAGCTTTGGTATTTACAATACGCTGGAAGAGGCCGAGCGCCTCATTGAAGGCGTAAAAAAATGTGTGACCTTTTTATCGTGACAATGATGATTATATGGTAGACTGATGGACGAGATGACTGACAGACAACGACAAGCCGAAGCGCTAGCCAATGCGCAGATACCCGGCCTGAAGGCTGAAGAGCCCGCAGGAACCGATTCTGCGCGCGACGTGATTGATGTATCTGATGCGCCCATTGAGCCGCCCACGGATTTGGAATTAGACCGTATTACACGGGAAGTCATCACTCAGCTCAAGACGGTTTATGACCCTGAGATCCCAACAGATATCTATGAGCTGGGCCTAATTTACAAAGTCGAGCTTGAAGATGACCGGACGCTCAAAGTACAAATGACTCTGACGGCACCGGGCTGTCCTGTGGCCGGCGAGATGCCCGAATGGGTACGCGAGGCCTGTGCGCTCGTAGAGGGCGTGCGCCGTGTCGAGGTTGAAATGACCTTTGATCCACCGTGGACGATGGATCGGATGTCCGAGGAAGCCAAGCTTGAACTGAATATGTTATAAGGAGCCAGAGATGGCCAGACCTAGACCTAAATTAGTGACCCTGACAGACGCGGCTGCGGCGCGGGTCAAAGAGATTTTATCTGAGCGCGAAAAAGGTTTCCTACGCGTCGGCGTCAAGAATGGCGGCTGTGCGGGCATGGAATATGACATGGATTATGTTTCGGAAATCGCCAAGTTTGACGAGGTTGTTGACGACAAGGACGTTCAGATCGTCGTCGATGCCAAGGCCGTCTTGTTTATTCTTGGCTCCGAGATTGATTATGAAGAAAGCATCCTCGAGTCCGGTTTCAAGTTCAGAAACCCAAACCAGACTGATGCCTGTGGCTGCGGGATTAGCGTGACGATCGAGCCCGCGAAGGTTTAATGAAACTCTATTGCCATCCGATATCGCCCTTCGCGCGCAAGGCGATGATCTTGGCCAGGCTTCACGGAATTGAGGTCGAAGAAACTATCCCGACTAAAGATGGTGCCAATGGTTATACCAGTGGAGCTAATCCGCTTGGGAAAATCCCCGCTTTAGAATGGCAGCCCGGGCAATTTCTTTTCGATAGTCCGGTCGTCTGTGAATATCTGGATAACCTAAGCGAAACCCCGATCCTACCGAGTGATAAACATCAACGGTTCATCAATCTTTGGCAGCACGCGCTAGGCGACGGCCTATCTGATGCGGTTTATAATTACCGTTACGAGACGGTGCGCCCGAAAGAACTACATTGGGATGAAATGATCGCGCGCCATGAAGCGGCTATGGTGAATGCTGTAGCAACCCTAGAGCAAATTTCAGATTGGTTGGGCGAGCCTTGGACATATGGCAATCTCTCAATCATATGTGCGCTCGATTATATGAGTTTTCGTGGTGGGCATCTCGACTGGCAAGAGCGTGCCCCGAAATTGGCGAAGTGGCATGCAGGGTTCACGGAAGACCTTATTTACCAAGATACATACGGATATTCGGAAAATTAAATCTCATAAATTGTTCCAAACAGTGATTGCAAGCGATGCGTTGCAGGTTTATGAGTCTGACAAATCACAAACCCCTAGGAGATTATAATGGCTCGCAAGAAAATTGCTCTAATCGGCGCTGGAATGATTGGCGGAACTTTGGCTCATATCGCAGCTAGAGAAGAATTAGGCGATGTTGTCCTTTTTGATATTTTTGAAGGCACAGCCAAAGGTAAGGCGCTTGATTTATGCGAAGCCTCACCCGTGTTTGGTAAAGACAGTCATCTTCGCGGTACGAATGATTATGCCGATATTAAAGACGCAGATGTTTGCATCATCACGGCGGGTTTTCCGCGTAAGCCGGGCATGGACCGT
>CAZPLJ010000104.1:0-4938 GCA_964587545.1 uncultured Caulobacterales bacterium
CATCTCATCCCCATTCATGTTGACGACTGGATTATTTACCTTGATTTTAGCCATACAAGCCTCTGTAAGTCAGTGAGATTTGCTTTGTGGGGTATCATCGCTGGCAAGATTCGTGAAGGGCTAATATGGGTGGAGATGTAAAGGATCAGTTAGGACGGGTGGTGGAAAGCCAGCTCGCTGGCCCTGCCGTGATTTTGGTAAACCCCCAGCTCGGTGAAAATATCGGCGCAGCCGCCAGAGCAATGCTGAATTTTGGACTGACGGATTTGCGTTTGGTGGCCCCGCGTGATGGCTGGCCCAATTCGTCGGCGGAAGCCACAGCGGCGGGCGCGATATCGGTTTTGGAAAAGGCTAAAGTTTTTGACACGACCAAGGAGGCAGTGACCGATCTCAACTATCTATTGGCGGCAACCGCCAGGCGTCGGGAGCTTGAAATACCAGTCATTGGAACCGGCGATGTCGGGGTCAATCTTCACGCCCATGGCAAAGGGGCCGGGATTATGTTCGGCGCGGAAAAAGCCGGGCTTAAAAATTCTGATGTTGTGCTCGCGGATGCCATTCTGACATATCCGATCAATCCCGCCTTTCATTCACTTAACCTCGCACAGGCTGTTGTTGTCTTTGGCTATATCTGGAAATCCTCTGAGAGCACAGAACCGCCCGCGCTATTTGAGGATGTTGGTTCTGAGCCCGCCCCGCGGGAAGATTTGATCCGCATGTATGAACATTTGGAAGATGAGCTGGACACGGCAGGCTTTTTTCATCCGCCGGAAAAGAAACCCCTGATGAGCCAAAACATCCGCGCGCCTTTTACTCGCGCCAAAATGAGCGCCCAAGAAGTGCGGACATTTCGCGGTATCATCAAAGCCTTGGTGAAGGGGCGGGGGACCGCTCGAAAATGAAATTTCCTTTAAGGAATATGTGGTTCTATTTTGTCTCTGGAATTCTCGGATATTTTTTGATTCCAACTTACGTCTTAATCCCTATAGCTCTTATTTCGATTAGCGTTCAGTGATGCATGGGAAAATGCGTGTAACCAAATAATATGGTGAAGCTAGCAATGTTAATCTTATACATCGCATTAATACATATACTTTTTATTGTATCACTTTATATTCTTGGCTAGTTCTTTGGAAATCTTAGTGCAGACTAAATATGCAATATCTTGGCTATCTTATCATTCTTGTCGCTTTTTATGGGGGCTATAAACCGCTGCATCCCATCGCGATTTTAATCTGCGCCCTTGTCTCGACATTTTTGTTTATGTCGGCGCGACGCATCCAGGCCAAAGAACAGGCCACGGTCGGTCAACCTAACATGATTTTGGACGGGGCCTTTCTCATGGGACTACAAACCCTTTTGATGTTTACGGCCTATATCCTCGGCCTGTTTCTGGCCAACCGCGTACAGGTGGGGTGACGGCATTAGAGGGTTACAATCCCCGGTTGGAGTTAAAAACCAACCCTTTGGTTTGCTATTTGATCCGTGTCGCGCTTAAGGCCACATTGACAGCTACATCCTCGCTGACCCAGTCTGCATCCGGATCAGAATCCTGTCCAAGATTGAGGGTTTTACGGGACAGGGTGGTTGCGCCGTTCATTATGGCCTGATCGGCATTTATTTTGAGGTTAAATGTAAAGGGAGCTGTGACTGTGATGCCTTTCAACTCTAATGTGGCATTCGCGGTATAGTCGTCACGTGTCGGATCTAGTTTGAAATTTTCCAGATTAACAAGAGCAATGGGGTTAGTTTTCACATCAAACCACTCAGATGCTCTCAGGCTATCATCATATAGTTTTTTGCCCGTAATGGCACGGCTAAGATCAACCTCAACACGCACACGGGATTTAGCGAGATCATCCTCGTAAAATTCGATTTGAGCGTTCCAGATATCAAATTGACCTGAATAGTCGCCGCCGTCATGGGAAAACTTAAAATTGATAGCCTTCTGGTTATCGGCAATTACCCAATTGGGTTTAATTCTATCAGCAACGGAATTGTCAGGCGCAGCCAAAGGTCCATTTTGCGAAAACAGAGGAATGGCGGCGACTGCCAGAAAGACCCAATCGATGTTAAAAGGGTGGGGACGAGGCCTTTGGGTTTATGAGAGGCGTCAGTATTTTGATCTGGAAACATGCGGTTCAAAACGCCCGTTTCAGGTCCAATTTGATGTTTGATGGCTCCAGCTACATGTAAGAACAACAAGCTTAAAAGCCTATTGTGGCCCCCTTGCCATGCAGGAAGGCCAGACGTTTATAAACGTCTTCATTACGAGCCAAAGGTAAGCTTTGCCAACTGATCAGCTCAAATAGAACCGTCGGAACCGCAAAAGGCGAGACGGCACCATGATCCAGCGCCCAAGAGGAATAGCCAACAAAGGCGTAAACTCAAACTGTACAAATTTGGAAAGCTTCGTCTCTATAGGGTTTACGTCATTGGGAAGTGGGGGTGGTTTGTTATAAAGTCGCCAGACGATACGTGCGATGGTCAATACTAAGAGCGTGATACCGATGGATTTATGGAGCTGAAAGCGCACCTCGTGATTATGCATGTTATGGCCAAGCCAAATCATGAAAAGAATAAGCACCGCCATAACCCATGCAGGGTCATGGCGACAGCTGAATAGCGCCTTTGCTTAGTTAGCGTCTTGGAGGAACTCACCGGTGAATTCAATTTTGACCGTGTTGCCAATACTTTTTGGTGCTTTCGTCATGCCAAAATCTTCGCGTTTGATTTTCGCTTTAGCGTTAAACCCGATAATATCGCGTTCGCCGAACCAGGGCTTATTGCCGACACCGTTATATTCGACTTCAAAGGTGACGGGCTTTGTTACACCTAAAAAAGCTAAGTCGCCTGTGACTTCAGCTTCATAATCGCTCGTGCGTTTAACGCTGGTAGATGTGAAAGTGATGGCTGGAAACTGATCACCATTGAGATAGCGCGCGTCTTTTGCGAGATGTTCATCCCATGTAGCATATGGGGTTTTGGCGTGACCGCGTTTGTAATCGCCGGGATAATGTGTGGTAATACTGAGAGGGTTTACGGTGAAGGAAATAGATGTGGCGCTAGCGTCATTTGGGTCGAATGCCATCTTGGCATCAATATCCGTGAAATCCATCTTATATTTAGACAGACCACCATGACTGATATAGGTCGTCAAAAACGCATGGGCTTTATCCAAGCTATAATTCCCAGCGTCTGCCTCTGCGAGTTTTTCCGGCAAATCGCTAGGCGCCACATAACTCACAACTTTCGTTGCCGCATCCTGAGCCGATGCAGTGGCATCCTTAGTGGTTGATTCCGCGGCGCTACAAGCTAGCAGTGCCAACGCCAAGGGTAACGTCAAAATAAGCTTCTTCATGTCGGGTCTCCAAATTTTTTTGTCACTCTATCATAAAACAGACAGCGGCGTCACCTACCAGTTTACTTGCTCGCTAAAATGTCATCAATACGGCGTTGCGCGATAGGATGATAGCCGGGGCGGGCGGCTTCATAAATATCCGCGACCCAATAATCCCAATGCTCCAAACCAGCTGCGTCAAGTGCTGCATATAGGCGGTAAATAAATTTGCCGCGTCCAACTGTCATGAGGAAATTTTCTAAATCTGGAAACGGCTCTTCATATTTAAAGCGAATGGCCTGCATATACCACGCAAAGGCGGTCTCAGCATTCTGTGTACCCGTTAGGCTAAAGGCGTTATCCAACTCGGCCAGTTGTTCAGCCGTCATTCCGTCTGGCAAATTATTCAAAAACCGCAACCATTCATGCGTCGACCAACTCGCTGTGGGTATATCTCGGGCTGCTAATTCTCCGGCGCTCCATCGCTCGCGCAAACTGTCAACATTGGTGAAAGCATCTGAGACAGGGTTGCGAGCTGTGTCGGGTAGGCCGGGGCCATAAACCCAAGCGTTGACTTCCTCTGTTGTGACCGCATCCGGATCAATCGGATCAAGGCGCTCATGCATAAATTTCAGAAACTCTTCTGTGGTCACGCTTTGAAAGGCATAAGTGTCGAAATATTCTTTGAGTACCGGATCAAATACATCACGTCCGAAACGGTCTTCCAAGAAGAAAAGGAAATTCGCACCCTTAATGTAAGACACGCTTGTAAAGGCATCATCAGGATGGCTCATGCTAAGGGGGAATTTCAGATGGGTATATTCCGGAGACTTGGCGCTGGCTATCGCGCGTTTAAGCCCCGCCATATCAAGTGCCTGTTCCATCACGGCGCGCTCCTCGCCGTAAAGCCTCTCCATGATGCGGTTCTCCACATAGGAAGTTACACCTTCATTGAGCCAGGCATCGCGCCAGCTGGCGTTAGTCACAAGATTTCCCGACCAGCTATGAGCAAGCTCATGGGCGACAACATTGGTCAAGGATTTGTCACCCGCCACGAGTGTTGGCGTGAGGAAGGACAGGATCGGGTTTTCCATACCGCCGAAGGGAAAGCTTGGCGGTAGGACGATCATATCGTAACGCCCCCATCGATAGGGGCCGTAGAGCGCCTCGTTCTCGATTTCCATTTGCGGCGTTTCAGAAAACTCTTCCGCCGCTGCGTCGAGGATATATTCCTCGGCATAGACGCCGATGGTATCATTAATGGCTTTGAATTTTATGTCGCCTGCCGCAATCGCCAGCAAATAAGCCGGGATAGGCTGGGGCATATCAAATTCATACTCCCCGTCGCGCGGCGTATAGGGGTCTTGGATGGCACTCATTAGCGCGATTAACTCGGGCGGCGTACGCAAGGTCGCCGTATAGGTCATGCGAACAGCGGGTGTGTCCTGAACCGGGGCCATGGTGCGTGCGTGAATAGGTTGGTTTTGTGAAAACAAATAAGGATGTTTTTTACCTTGCGTCTGTTCAGGTGAAAGCCATTGCAGCCCTTCCGCTTCCGGGCTTGTTTGATAATCAATGCGAACCTTGCGTGAGGTTTC
>CAZPLJ010000105.1:0-4605 GCA_964587545.1 uncultured Caulobacterales bacterium
AAGAATAGCGCTAAGTATTCGACAAATATTAGTTTATTATAGGAAATTTGTGTTGGTCGAAAATATTTAGAAGTGCCGCTTATCAAATACCTTTAAGCAATTTGACACGCTTATCAAAAGCACACTCCATCTCTGAAAAGGCCTTAACTATATGCGGATCAGGCGCGATTGCTTTTAGATAGGCTTTGCATTTGACTGGTTCCGAGGCAAGAAGAGGAAGGTGATGGTATTCACGCATGCGTGGAACATAAAATAAAAACGGCGCTAAAGCGATGTCAGCAATAGAAATAAAGCCACCTGCCGCATAGGGTCGGTCATCCATTAAATATTGTTCGGTATAGGCCAGGCCTCTACCAAGTTTTTCCCAGCCAGCCAAGATTTTGCTCTTTTCATCCGGTGTTCGCATGGCGATGATCAAGGTTAGCAAATGTGGTGCAATATAGAGGTCTGCTATGCGGGCAAGGAGGCGGGCGATTGCGCGGTCTTTCCCTAACTCAGGCAGCAAAGATGGGTTCGGATAAAGGTCCTCCAAATATTCCACAATCACTTGGGATTCGGGAATTGCGCGACCTTTATGTACCAAGATTGGGATCTGACGCATTGGGGCTAGTGCGCCTAGGGCATCTGTTCCACCAAATGTATCTTCGAGTTCAGTTTCTTTTATTAAGCCTTTTACGTGTAAGGCGAGTTTGGCTCTCTGTCCGAAAGGCGAGAGGTCGGTTGTGTGGAGTGTAAAGGGCATGCCTGATGGGTTATAGCGCAAACCTAACAGCTGGTAAGTAGATAAAACCTGATCAAAATATCCGTGAAATAACCGCCCTTACGAAGCAAAGGCGGGCTTAGATTATCAGTAAATCGGTGACGCTGAGTCAGTCTCCTAGAGGAATTTCGAGATAACTGTGGCGGTGTCTAGCATTCGATTGGAAAAGCCCCATTCATTATCATACCAAGCCATCACACGGACAAGATGCCCTTGATTTACACAGGTTTGATCTTCAATCACGCTGGTAGAGTGGATGTCATGGTTGAAATCCGTTGAGACGAGTTGCTCATCGACATAGCCCAAAACGCCTTTAAGCTCATTTTGGCTCGCAGATTTGAAGGCGGCGTTGATATCTACAACATTCGCCTCTTTTTCTGTGACGATGCTGAGATCAATCATAGACACATTCGGTACCGGTACGCGAACCGCCATGCCATCAAGTTTTCCTTCTAGCTCGGGAACGACTTTGCTAATGGCTTTCGCTGCCCCCGTGGTTGTCGGTACCATAGATACGGCGCCAGCACGGCCACGATTAATTTTGGGGTGGATACCATCATGCAGGCTCTGGTCGCCCGTATAGGCGTGAATTGACGTCATAAGGCCGCTTTTTATACCGTAAAGCTTGTGAAGGATTGCCGCAACAGGAGCGAGAGCATTGGTGGTGCAGGACGCGTTAGACACAAATACATCACTGGCATCTATAATGTTATCATTTACACCGTAAACAACGGTTTTTGTGCTGTCTTTGCTTGGTGCCGACATCAAGACGCGTTTGGCACCCGCCATAATATGTTTGCCGGATAAATCTTGGGTCAAGAAAAAGCCGGAACATTCCATCACAATGTCAACATTGAGTTCACCCCATGGCAAGTCTTCCGGATTGCGCTGCTTGTAGGAGGGGATTGTCTTGCCATTGACAATGATGGCCTCATCGGTTGCAGAAATGTCGCCGGGGAAGCGGCCATGTACACTGTCATATTTCAACAAATGGGCTAATCTTTTAGCATCGGCCAAGTCATTTATCGCAACGATTTCGAGGTCCTTACGCCCGCTTTCCACAAGAGCGCGCAGAACCATACGTCCAATTCGGCCAAATCCATTGATTGCTATTTTTGTGGTCATTTTAGAATTCCATGTTGCAAAAAGACTAATAATGTTGTTGAAACAACAAATGTAAGGGGCTTGCAAGTCTAAAATGTGGAATATAAAACAAATTTGGCGTTTTTGTAACATTTTGTGTTTAGCACGAGTTGCATGCTATAGGTTTAAGTTAAGTCAGAAGGTCTAATCGTGTCATTTCAGCCTAATCCACGACAAACCGAGATATTAAAGATGATTTCCCAATCCGGTTTCACGGCGACTGATGAGATGGCTCGCTACTTCTCTAAAACCACGCAAACTATTCGCCGGGATTTTAAAGAATTAGAAAGCTACGGGCTGGTGCGGCAGATCCATGGCGGCGCCAGATCGCCTGATTCCGAGACTGGGCCTCAGCAAAACCTGCCTTATTCCCAACGGCAAGCGACGCAGGCGATGGAAAAACAATCCATCGGATCAACGACTGCTAATCTTATTCCGAGCGAAAAGTCCATTTTCCTCAGTCTGGGGACCAGTACTGAGGCTGTAGCGCGTAACATGATCAATCATGAAAACATGCAATTCGTGACCAATAATTTAAATATTGCCTTTCTATTGTTGAATAATCTCACTTCTGAAATTCAACTCTGTGGCGGCACGATACGGCCAGAAGATGGCGGCATGCTCGACCCGCGCGCGATTGATTTGATCAGCAACATTAGAATTGACTATAGTGTTATTGGTATTGGCGCGATCTCTGATGACGGTGATTTATATTGCTACAGCATTGATGAAGTAAAAATGGCCAAGATCATTATCAATCAATCCAATGTTACCATCCTTGTGGCCGATGAGCAAAAGTTCGGCATGAAGGCCACGCATCGCATGGGTAATCTGGAAGATATCGATATGTTTGTCACTGATAAGGCGCCAAATGTGGAGATGCGCGAAATCTGTAAGGCCAAGCAGGTCAAATTGATTGAGGCCAAGGAGTAATCTAACTTAGCACTTTCGCAACGGCGTTATTCCAGTCTGATAAAACCTCCTCTCGAGCGTCGCTTGGCATATTTGGTGAAAATTTGCTCTCGCTCTGCCAGTTCTTAGATATATCTTTCAAAGACCTATAAATGCCGGCCTCTAAGCCCACGAGATAGGCAACTCCCAAAGCTGTTGTTTCTAAAACCTTGGGTCGCTCTACCGGAATAGTCAGAATATCTGATAAAAACTGAACAACCCAATTATTATGCACCATCCCGCCATCAACGCGAAGGGAGGTAGGACGAACCCCGTCTGCCGCCATGGCTTCGAAGAGATCAAAGGTCTGGTAACACACGCTTTCAAGTGTGGCGCGCACAATATGTTCTCTTGTTGTGTCTCGTGTAATTCCAAATAGACCGCCGCGCGCATCCGGCGCCCAATGCGGCGCGCCTAACCCCGTAAAGGCGGGCACCAGATATACCCCGTGATTATGCTCTAAGCTTGATGCGATGGATTCTGTTTCGGCGGCATCTTCAATAATGTTAATCCCGTCTCTTAGCCATTGCACGGCCGCGCCCGCAATGAAGATAGATCCCTCAAGAGCATATGTGGTTTTGCCGTTTAAGCGGTAGCAAACAGTTGACAAAAGACGGTTGCTGGAGGGCACGCATGTCTCGCCCGTATTTAAAATAACAAAACATCCCGTGCCATAGGTGCTCTTAATATCGCCTGTGTCAAAACAGGCTTGGCCAATGGCGGCCGCCTGTTGATCGCCGGCAACGCCGAGTATGGGGAGACTTTCGCCCAGTAATGACTCGTCTGTCATACCGTAATGATCTGCGCAATTTTTGACCTCGGGAAGAATAGAGGCAGGCACATTAAATAGCTCTAATAAGTCCTCATCCCAATCGGAATTGTGAATGTTAAACAGATTGGTGCGACTGGCATTTGTCGCATCTGTTGCGTGTGATGCCCCCGCTGTCAGACGGTAAATCAGGAAGCTATCCACCGTGCCAAACGCTAATTCGCCTTTTGCGGCCCGGTCTCGCGCACCCGCGACATGATCTAAAATCCAAGCCGCCTTTGTCGAGGAAAAATAGGGATCAAGAAGCAATCCGGTTTTTGAGGCGAGCGTCCTTTCATCATAACGGGTTTTTATATCCCGACAAATGTCGGCGGTGCGCCTGTCTTGCCAGACGATCGCATTATAAATCGGTCTGCCGCTATCTCTATCCCAGATGAGTGTCGTTTCGCGTTGATTGGTGATGCCAATTCCGGCGATTTCGCCGTCGCTATCCTGCGCAAATTGGTAGGCTTGTTTGAGTGTCGATAATGTCGATTGCCAAATGGCTTCTGGGTCATGTTCGACCCACCCATCCTCAGGATAAATTTGCGGAAACTCTTCTTGGGCCGTGAATAAAACGACGCCATGAGAATTAAAGACAAGGGTCCGCGAACTGGTTGTGCCTTGATCAATCGCGAGAATTAAATCTGATTTATCCTGTTTGCCTAATGCCATATTTAACTCATTTGTTTGTCTAGACGACTATTCCGGTTTTGCGAGTTTAGTTATTTCAAAAAAATGAAGCCAACTCTGAGGGTAGCCATAATTATCTTGGGCCGACAATGCAAATTCATCCACCACGAAATTTAGGCTATGCGGTATTGTTCTAAGACTCATCTAAGTAGTCTCTTCTATTTAGCCCGGTTGTCGTCATAATATTTCTCCAAATAAGTCCGGGCCGCTGTTACCATCCCTCTCCCCCACCCAAGCCACCCGCAAGGAT
>CAZPLJ010000106.1:0-4476 GCA_964587545.1 uncultured Caulobacterales bacterium
ATTTCCAGTGCCGTCCAGACAAATCACGATATTTCTGGGTTTTGTCATGACAACACTTTATGTAAAATCAGCAAGAGGTTCTTTTTGCGGCCTCAAGCTATCCAAATAATCATTAGTGAAATCGACCTTTAACTCCACCCAAATAGGTTTATGGTCAGAAAGTTGGAAACTGCGCCAGACGGTTTTATAATACTTTTCGATTGCATCCTTTGTCTTCTGTTCGTTCCAGTATAGTGCTTCATCTATCTGGGCTGTCTTTATCTCGTCTTTTTCAGCCTCGGTTAAATCGCGCCCTTTTTCTCTTTTTGCTATTGTTTGCATTCTGCGAACGAGTGCTGCACGCCGCGTTTTTTTTAGTCCATCAATATATTTTTTTTCTTTTACTTCTGTGATCAATCCCTCTTCAGGCTCGGTCATATCCTCAGCATAATAAAATTCCTGATGATCCTCATCTCGTAATACGTAATCTTCAAAGTTAAACATACCGGCATCACGAAGCTCAAACATCCCGTTTTTGATTTTCATGGCAATCTGATCATACGGGTTTTCACCCTTCAACGTCGTTCCAATGTCCATGATATCTTCGTGCATAGTGAAGTCATATTTCAGAAGGGCTTGCATGGTTTCATGATCAGCAGATTTAATATTGAAATCCCCCAAGAGGATGTAATCTTCTCCGCCTTCTTTGTCTTGCCGGCTGGACACAAACTCTGCCAAATCATCGATCTCTTTTGTTCGGCGCTTTATGCCCGCGCTGCCGGAGCCAAAATACATATGAACCGTACACAGATTAAACTTAAACCAGCCGGCTTGAAATGATGCCAGAAATGGTGTTCGGGCAAACTGGCGAGTGTCTATGCCGGGCAAGACAACCTCTCCGGCCATATGGCCAAAACTTATCTTGTGCGTATTATAAACATAGGCCATGCGCTCTTGATTGCCACTAGTGCCTTCAGTCGTGTCAGTAACAATGTAATCCCAATCCTTGCGTCCCAAAATCCGCATCAGATGTTTGAGTGGAGTCAAATCACGATTAACTTCTTGCAGCGCAACTAGATCGAATGCTGAGATAATCTCAGCCATATAGATATAACTCTCTTCCAATCGGGGACCACTGCCCAGTTTATTGCTATCGAAATCACGGAGATTCCAACTTGCCAATAGGATAGACCCCTGATCGCGCTTACGTTTAACCTCAGTGTAAAGTGCCTTTCTTAAGCGCAACAATCCATCAATTGTACGGACTTTGCGTTTAGAATTTTTCCAATATCGAATAGAGGAATACTGAACCATTTCTTGCCCCAAATAAATTTTAGTGATTTACAATGTCTATTCAGACGAAGGGTTTTATTCGGTTCTTTATCTGTACGCCAGCCCCTCACCTTAAAAGTGTATTATCACGCCTTGCAAATAAAGTCCATCCGTTCTGATATGAAACAGTTTCAAGAGTTTTTTTATGAAAACAAAGTTCGGACTGGAAGGGATTTTAATCCCCATTGCAGACATTGGGTTCGAAACTATTTTGGTTTCTTACTCTCGATATGTTCTTTGAGCTTCTTAAGCATCAGGCGGGCCGTTTTCCGGTTAAGCGTTTCTCGTTTAATATGGATAATATCGCGGCAACATTTGCGAATAATTCGTTGCGAACCACATGGACATTGCCAATGCCCCTTTGAATTTTTGGCCGCTAAAACACGCAGCAAATAGTGCATTTTTTTGATGTCAGTGCTCGTCTCAAGCACCTCTGCATAAGCGTCGATCATACCAGCCGCATAATGTTGACGCTCACCGTTTGGCGGGAAGCAGCCATGTTCTTCAAAATAGCGTTGCGCCAGAAAATAATTTCGGACCGGAAGTTGGAGCCATTGTGCAAAGGTCGTGTCTGGACGAATGGCCAGCCATTCCTCTGGGACATAAAGACAGGTATCGCCTTTTTTAGAATTGACGTGCCTGTCTGGAATATGCGGAATACGGTTTTCGGTCAAAAATAGAATGGGTAATGCACGCGGATAAGTTTCAGGCAACTCAATCCGTACACGGAAGCCGTCAAAACGCTTACCGTCTACTATGACATTGAAACGGCCGCGAATAATCTGTTTGCCAGCCATCTCTGTCAGCCGCAATTGCGGTTGCGCGGATAAGGCTAATATCAGCTCATCATAGCTCTGAGGATATAGGACCCACCAAGGCGGGCGGCGCTTAGAGCGCCCATGGCTGCGTCGGGACATCAACAGCCTCTACAGCTTCAGTAACAATAATCGCGGGTGCGCTGTCAAAAACGTCTGCTTCGCCGTAAGCTGCACCCCAGCTACTAGCTTCAGCTTCTACCAGCATGGTAGAAGCCGTTTGTTTCAAATCGCTCCAGATAGCATCGGTGAGATAGTTGCTTAGATCATTGCCCTGCGGATTTGCTGGATCTTCAATTTTCAGCGGCGTGTCACTCTCGGTTATGGCGGTCAGAACATGTGTCAGTTGACCATCCAGCGATAACCCGCTTTTGCCGTCGAGCAAATCTACACCAAGCAAATCCAGCGCAAACTGTTTTACATCAATGTCGTGGCGAACCCGCATCAGCTTTAACAGCTTCAACGCATCTGTGACGCCACTATTCTTGATGTGATCAATATGCGTATCAAGATTGGTTTTCAGGCGTTCCTTATCTCCCTCATTTTGATAGAGATAAGCGTCGTCACGTGTGTCATCAATATATCGTCCCGGGACGACATCAATATGCAAATCATCTGTTTCGGTGTCGCTGGAGCGCGAGGAAAGCCGCAAAGCGCAATTCTTACGCTCGACATGATAATCGTCTTCCAGCGCCCCCGCGATATTGTCATAAATTTTTTCAAGCGTCTCGCCAAGCCCGTTCTCGCCATCATGCGCATAGACGATCATATCAAGGTCATAGCTTTCCAAGATCATCGTGTTTTTGGCTTTTGACCCGCCATATTTGATGGTTTTATTAGTGGATGGAAAGGCCTCATTGATGATGCCTTCGATTGCAGCGCGGTGCTCTCGCATTTCTTGCATCTCATCGCTATCTTGCGCGATGTGTTGATCTTCTAACAAGGCGTATAAATCGTCAGTGCGGCTCATATTTCAATCTCCATAAGTTTGTGAAAACCGCCGAGCGTGCGGTCATTGTCATAAATAATCAAAGGCGGTCTTGCCTTGGGTAAGCGGTCGCGACCGCACACCACAGCAATCGGCGTGGGAATAGCTGGAAACAGTGATAAAGGTTTTGCATCGCCGTGACGGGCGGCGATCTCAGCCTGCAAGTCATGCCAGATTTTACGAAACGCGGTCAGGTCTCGCTTGCAATTAAGGAATGTTGGTGTCGGCGCCTGACCGTCCAGCGTGATCTCATATAATGTATGCGTTGCCACAACATCTTCCGGGATCGTGGCCAAATCTATTTTGCCGCTAAGCGAAAGCAAAATGCCAATCGGCGCATCAGGGCCTTTATCATGGGTTAGCTCGTATCCGTATTTTACAGGCTCAAAGTCAACCTCATCTTTCCATATCCAGTTTTCTGTATCGCGGTGACGCTGGAACAGATCAACAGCGACTTTATCGCCGAGGCGCGCGCCAAGATACATTAGGAGCGGGATAGGCCCGAAAGCGAAGACCGACATGTGCCCCGCTTGATTAGCTGGGCCTTCTTCGGCGAGTGCCTCGGAGAGTTTCTGATCAATCAATGTTCGGCTAGCGGCCATGAAATCTGCATCCTCATCAGCGCCGCGAAAATTTGTCAGGTCGATCTTGGTAACATTCCCTGTTGCAGGATTGCGAGGGCGCATAGCCGTAAATGTATCGCCGCGCGGAATAGCCACCTGGAATTTACCAATTGGCGCAGTCATCATAATGATGTGAGACTGGTTTTCTGGCGCGGTATTCAAGACAGTTTCGATACGGTTGCGATGCTCATCAAACATCGCCTCAAGATCTGCGCGCGTATAGTAAAGCGGATTGTCGTCTATCTCTTTATGACACCCTCCACATAGCAGACTCAGATTATCCAAATCGTCAATGTTCAGAGGCCGTTTACCGTCCTGACCACGCGGTCCGTCTTCACTAAAGGCCACTATATGAGCTTTTTGTGAGAAATTGCCAGGACGTTTGCTGATTTCATGTTCTAGCAGAGATTTGTTACATCCGCGAAACTCACAGCGCGCAGCAGCACGCACGAAAACGATAAGTGTCTTTGCCTTTGATAACTTTCCACGGGCTACTTTAGCTATAGGCGACCCTTGGCAAGCCGCCTCAGTTTGGCATGCGACTGCTTGCCCGTGTTCGATAGTTTTTTCCTTCATCACCATAAAATGGGTAGTAGGTAATGTTATTACAAGGGCTCATGTTCACTTTTTGTGCCCAACACCTCTTTCGTCCGCTAAGCCCCCACAGGTGACACTAAAATATCAAAAAATTTCTAGTTATGCACAGATTTTCTAGCCTACTAAAATTTTTGGCGTGTAG
>CAZPLJ010000107.1:0-4281 GCA_964587545.1 uncultured Caulobacterales bacterium
TTGCACTATAATGTGGGAAATATCCCACAAATGACTTGACTCTCTGAAAGGTGGGATATATCCCACTGTCATGACATTAATCACGGATTTTCTGACCCGGGCGGTGGCTTTTTCGCAAGATAGCGGACAAAGCCTGTCGACCGTGTCGCGCAAGCTGCTCAATGATGGCAAGGGCCTGTCCCGCCTTCAGGACGGCGGCCAGCTCACCCTTAAAACATTGGAGACAGCTATGGCGAAACTCGCCGATCTCGAAGCCGCTGCCAGCGGCCCCAATCTGGATATGACCCATCTCGACCGCTTGGAAGCCGAGAGCATTCATATTATGCGGGAAGTGGCCGCGCAGTCGGACAATCCGGTCATGCTCTATTCCGTGGGTAAGGATAGTTCGGTCATGTTGCATTTGGCCGAGAAAGCCTTTTACCCCTCGCCGCCGCCATTTCCGCTCATGCATGTCGATACGACATGGAAGTTTCGCGAGATGATCGAGTTTCGTAATCGCCGTGCCAAAGAAGTCGGCATGGAGCTGATTGTCCATATCAATCAAGAGGGTGTCGACCAAAATGTAGGCCCGTTTAGCCATGGCTCGGCTGTGCATACCGATATCATGAAGACGCAGGGCCTCAAACAGGCTTTAGATAAGTATAAATTTGACGCCGCCTTTGGGGGCGCGCGACGCGATGAGGAAAAATCACGCGCCAAAGAGCGCATCTTCTCTTTCCGCACAGAGCAGCATAGATGGGACGCGAAAAACCAGCGCCCGGAGCTCTGGAATATTTACAACACACGCGTCCATAAGGGCGAGAGCATGCGGGTCTTCCCGCTGTCCAACTGGACGGAGCTTGATATCTGGCAGTATATTTACAAAGAAAATATCCAAATCCCGAGCCTATATTTATCGGCAAAACGTCCGGTGATTGAGCATGACGGTATCGAGATTTTGGTCGATGATGACCGCGTGCCATTAGATAAGCTTGGCAAAAAACCCGTTGAGAAAATGGTACGTTTCCGGACGCTAGGCTGTTACCCGCTCACCGGCGCGGTTGAATCGGAAGCGACCACCCTGCCCGAAGTTATTCAGGAAATGCTCCTAACCACAACCTCTGAGCGCCAAGGCCGCGTGATTGATAAAGACGCCGGCGCCTCCATGGAACAGAAAAAAGAAGAGGGGTATTTCTAATGTCCCACCAAGACGAACTCATTGCCAAAGACATTATTGGCTATTTGAAAGCTCAGGAAAATAAGAGCTTCCTGAGATTTATTACCTGCGGCTCTGTGGATGACGGGAAATCAACCCTCATCGGACGGCTTCTTTATGACAGTAAGCTTATCTATGAAGATCAGCTCGCTGCCATTGAAAAAGACAGTAAGAAATCCGGAACCCAAGGCGACAAGGTCGATCTGGCGCTTCTCGTGGACGGCCTTGCGGCGGAACGCGAACAGGGCATCACCATTGATGTGGCCTACCGCTTCTTCTCAACCGACAAACGTAAATTTATCGTTGCTGATACGCCCGGTCATGAACAATATACGCGTAACATGGCGACCGGCGCCTCGACCGCTGATGTGGCGATCCTGTTGATAGATTGCCGTTACGGCGTCCAAGTCCAGACCCGCCGCCACGCCTATATTACCTCTCTATTGGGGATTAAAAAAGTTGTCGTCGCGGTCAATAAAATGGACTTAAACGGCTTTGACCAAAAGGTGTTTAACGACATTGAAGTTGACTTCCGTGAGTTCGCCAAAAGCCTAAACTTTGATGAGATCACCTGTATTCCGATGTCAGCGCTGGACGGCGACAATGTTACCGAGAAATCAGACAAAGCGGCGTGGTATAAAGGGCCGGCCTTGTTGGAATATCTCGAAGATGTGGATGTTGACACAGATACGCTGGATGAGCCATTTCGTTTGCCTGTTCAGTGGGTGAACCGCCCGAACCTTGATTTCCGCGGCTTTGCCGGAACAGTTGCTTCCGGTACGATTAAAGTGGGCGAAGAAATTATCGTTATTCCATCTGGGAAACGCTCCACTGTGAAATCCATCGTCACCTATGATGGGGAGCTTGATATTGCCCGAGAAGATCAGGCCATTACGCTCACACTCAAAGACGAGATTGATATATCCCGTGGTGATGTGATCTGCCACAAAGATGACCCCATTGAGCAAGCCGATCAATTCCAAGCTCATATTCTCTGGATGGATGAAGGCGAAATGTATCCCGGTCGCCAATATCTGTTTAAATTTAACAATAAGACCGTGCCCGGCACCATTTCGACCTTGAAGCATTTGGTCAATGTCAACGACCTCTCCGAAGAAGCCGGTAAAGTCTTGGGCCTTAATGAGGTCGGCGCCTGTCAGCTTTCGCTGTCTCGCCCTATCGCCTATGACAAATATATCGATAACCGCCACACAGGTAGTTTCATCGTTATTGATCGTCAGAAAAACACCACCATTGGTGTGGGCATGCTCGACTTTGCGCTACGTCGCGCCAAGAATGTCGTCTGGCAGGATATGGATGTCAATAAAGAGGCGCGCGCCGAGCAGAAAAACCAAAAACCAGCCATTCTCTGGTTCACAGGTCTGTCCGGTTGCGGAAAGTCTACCATTGCCAATCTAGTGGAGAAAAAGCTGCTCGACCTGGGTCGTCATACCTTCACGCTGGATGGTGACAATGTCCGTCACGGCCTGAATAAGGATCTTGGATTTACCCAGGCTGACCGGGTGGAAAATATCCGCCGTATCGGTGAGGTTGCCAAGCTGATGGTCGATAGCGGTCTTATCACGTTAACGTCTTTCATCTCTCCGTTTAAGAGCGAGCGTCAAATGGCGCGTATTCTGATGGAAGACGGCGAATTTATCGAGATCTTCGTCGATACACCCATTGATGTCTGTGAAAGCCGTGATGTCAAAGGGCTTTACGCCAAAGCCCGTACGGGTGAGATTAAAAACTTCACCGGGATTGATAGCCCTTATGAAGCCCCGGAAAACGCGGAAATTCATCTAAAGACCGTTGATATGTCCGCAGAAGAATCGGCCAACCTGATCGTGAAATATCTGGAAGATAAAGGCTATCTCTCAAGCGGCGAATTTGACGCCAAGCCCACAAATTATACAAAAGGCCAGCTCGGAAAAATGCTCGAAAAAGACGTTGTTGCGCTCGCCAATAATATGGGACTAGACGCCAGTGTCGATGATCTAAAAGCTGATACCATACAGAAGATCCTCGACCATCAGGCCAAAAATTAATGACTGATTATGACGTCTTTAACGGGGATGCTGACGGCATCCTCTCTCTGGTTCAGCTGCGTTTGGCTGAGCCGCGAAAGACCACACTCGTCACAGGCCGCAAACGCAACATTAATCTGCTCGACCGGGTCAATACCACGTCAGGTGATCATGTCACGGTTCTTGACATTTCTATGCGCTCTAACGCGGATGACTTAAGACGTATCTTAAAATCCGGCGCGCAGGTTTTTTACGCGGATCATCATAATCCCGGCGATATTCCTGAGCATGAAAACTTAACCTCAGTGATCGATACCTCTCCGGAAATGTGTACGGCTATGCTCATTGATGCCTGCTTGGCCGGAGAATATCGGGCGTGGGCCGTGACAGCCGCCTTTGGCGATAATTTCCCCAAGCTTGCCAAACGCAAAGCTGAAGGTTTTGATCTACCGCTTAACAAGCTCGAGCGTCTGGGAATTTTGGTAAATTATAATGGTTACGGGGCGAGCGTGGACGACCTCCATTTCCATCCGGCTGATCTTTATAAACATCTATCAAATTATGACACACCCATGGCGTTTCTCGACGGCGGAAAAGAAATTTTTGACCGCCTCGATAATGGATATGAGTCTGATATTTCGGATGCCGAAAATGCCCGCGTTATCGACGAAACCGATAAAGGCCTTGTCCTCGCACTGCCGGACGCCGCCAGCTCAAGACGCGTCTCAGGGGTTTATGGCAATCTCCTTGCGCAAGAATACCCCAACCGCGCCCACGCTATCCTCACAAATAAATCCGGCGGCTATGTCGTAAGCGTCCGCGCGCCAATATCTAACCGGACAGGTGCTGATACTTTGGTTTTGCAATTTGAAACAGGCGGAGGCCGCTCAGCCGCAGCCGGTATCAATCATCTGCCTGATTCAGACTTGGACCGCTTTATCAAAGCCTTTCAAACGGCGTTTTAACAGGCGGCTGACTTCCTATTGGGGCCATCCAACCTGTCATTATTATGTTTGCTTTTTGGAATGGTTCGGACATTAAGCGAGCGGCTTAAAACGC
>CAZPLJ010000108.1:0-2265 GCA_964587545.1 uncultured Caulobacterales bacterium
TCTAGCCGCTTGGTGAATAGACACGCTCCGCTGCCATAGTTGCCTTCCCAAAAGACCGCGCGGCAAGCGGCTTACGCCATTGCGTTTGAGGATCCGGTAGACACTTGCATCTGAGATTCTGATGCCGTGATACCGGGCCAAATACCAAACAATCCGGATAGGTCCGAGGTGATATTTTTTCCGTAAGTAAAGTACTTTTTCTTCAACTTCATCCGGCGTTTTATTGGCTGGATTTATCGGTATGGGTTTCTCGTTTTTAAGCCCGGCTTCACCCGATTTATTGTAACGGCGTTGCCATCGATAGAATGTCGACCGGCTCACGCCAAAATACCGACATGTTTTAGCCGTATTACCGCTTTGCTCGGCGTGGCGCAGCACTTTTAATTTACGTTTGATCTCTCTTTCGTCTGCTGTGTTCATGAAACCCTCCTGCAAAATTGAATTTTACAGGAAGTGTCCCACCAGTCCCGACATATCTACAAGGCGCCTATTACGGGCCAACCGGAATGGGAGACACTCGGGGTCCGGTCGGAGATGCGCAGGTTTCGGAAAAAGCGCTGAATGAAGCAGATGCGCTAAACCTTTGGCAGCAAAGTGAGGCACTCGTAGACTTTTCGTGGGACACAGTTTCGCTGAAGGGCTAACGTCTCTTCAGAGTCTTAAAATCGCCTCATCTAAGCCTCTGATGCCAGAGGCGGGAAGCGCCCAAAGTAAGACGCTCAAGTTTTCGCTTAAAAACCTAACCTATATATAAATCTCATATTTCTAAGGCCTCAGCTCCTTTTTTATAATATTGCCTCTTCTCCCTTTTTTCCACCGCCATAGAGCATGCATTTCGACTTATTTGTTCCCTAATAATCGGCAGCTGAAATTTGCTTTTTTATATTTTAAAAATGCGAAATTGCGTGGTTATCAGAAGCTGGGTTCAAAAGTTTGGATAAATACAAGGAAGCAAGTATTGCCAATCCTCATGAAAACATGGGGGGAATTTGAGTTGGATTTTATTGCCTATTAAATTCTATAGCTGATTTTTTTTGATCAAATAGGGGGGAGCTACACGGGCCGCACTAATCTTTTCAGAGGCTTCTTTGGTTTGAGGTTCCGTCCACATCTGTTTTGAACTTATGTCATAACGCACTACGTTGCCTAGCTCCGATTGTTTTAAGATAAATCGCTGAACGTGAAACCCATCGTCATTACTATCCACACCCTCAAGTGCATAGGTTGAAAAATCGACGGCGTCTTCAGCGTTGCCCATATGAGTTATAGTTAGGTAGCCATCAAATACTATTGTTTTGAATCCCATGAATTTTTACCTTATTGAATTCTTAATGCCTTTGCAAATGCCCCTTTTTCTCTATAATTGTCACAAAATCTTCTAACTCTATTGAATACCATTCTTTGTGCTTTCCTTTAGGTCGCCAGAGTATTTTGTTGGCTTTGAGTCTAAGTTTGCCAAACTTTCTACCTCCGTTTTGAATCTGAAATTCTCGGTATTTAGGTATGTCAAACGATTTTTTCGCCATTTAATTCTCCATTTTAATAAATAAATTTGTTTGTAAGATTTTGATCTTCAAGCGGCAAAGAGCTTGCGATAGCGCCGTCGCCTCGCCTGTCGGTATTCTGTTGCGTCAAAGCCGTCATCGCCTCTAATTGCGCTTGGGCCTAGGTTGTTGCTAAAACCCGCTCTCTGGCCATTTATAAGGCCCTGAGGGGCGCATATATTTGATATATAATATTTTGCAGCGTCATCTGGATGCAGGCCCTTAAGCATGTAATTTGCGGTGGACTTATACGCTTCTGGATTAATCAGACTGCAGCTAAATGTACGGGCATTGTCAAAGTTGTTTACTGTGGCCTGTATCCACTGCTCGAGATTATGCTGAAAGTTAATACGCAGAAGGTTTGGAACATAGACCATCCAGTTGACGTGGAGATTGTCTCCACGTGGATTTTCCAAACTATAAACATAGTTAGAACCAAATTCAGGTGCGCCTATAGCCCTTAACCTTCTAATCCAGCTTCGACGCCACGCCGTGTGATAATTTCTTATAGTGCGGAATTGATTGTGGTCATTTTGGGTAACATCAATGTCCAAATTTATGACTATAAAATGTGAAAGTCGCTCTCCTTTGTATTCCGCATAATCAACGGCGTTGTATATTTTCTGAGCCTTTCGGGCTGTTATGTAAAATGTCTGCGGCAAAGGTTTTTTTATCTCGTATATTATTGATTATCTTTTCATGAAATGCTGCACCTATATCT
>CAZPLJ010000108.1:2365-4267 GCA_964587545.1 uncultured Caulobacterales bacterium
TTTCATGAAATGCTGCACCTATATCTAAAGAAGTCCGGCGGTGCGTCTGGCAGTGTTGCAAATCTCTGGCTATGAAACCTCAAGGTAAAATGTGCTAATAATTTCGCGCTTCTGCCTTTTGAGATTTTTGGTATTTTCCGTATCGGAATCTTTATCATTATATTTGAAGCGAAAACGACTGAGGCTTGCTTTAATTTGTTCGACGGTAGAATGGGGCGTCATTTCCTCTTCACTCAAGTGAATTTGAAGCATCGCGATCAAAGTCTTCTCCTCGATTGAAGTCCCTTTTGCATGCATTTTTATGTCAATAAGCTCGTGCAGATTATTCATCGGGAATTCCTTTTTCGACGATTTTGAGAATTTCTGAAAGCCGCCACGCGACCGTGTTCGGCCCCAGCCGCACGGGTTGCGGATAGATGCCCTTCTCCATGCCCACATACCAAGTGCTCCTGCTCACAGGAATCAAACCTTTGTCGCCAATGACGTCCTTGAGGCGAAGGAGGCGGTCTATTTGGGCTGGGTTTGATCTAATTTCATTCATGCCCTCAATAAAGGGGCCCCTTATGGATATGTCAAACGGGCGTGGTGGAAGATTCTAAAATTTTTATATATTATAATATAATTTGCTTATTATTTTATATATAATAATATTTATTCCAATTTTTTTGCACTTTTTGGGAAATTATTCCGTTTTTAGCGGTGTTTTGGTTATTGTTTTTTATGTTTTGAAAAAATCGCATTGCAGAATTATTACGGAACTTTAATAAAAAAACTCAGTTTTTCTTACTGTCGCAGTACCATGCCCACTCTGTCATAACCTCAATGCGTTTTTCAAATAATTTTCCGCGCTTGTATGCGGCCTCAACCTTATTTGGATTCTGATGTGCAAGGCACATTTCAACAATATCATTAGGATAGTTTTTGGTCTCAGAGCACCAATCCCTGAAAGTTGAACGAAAACCATGCACAGTTTCAGTGTATCCCATTCTCCTCAACGCCTTAGTCAAGGTAGCATCTGACATTGGTTTCCTCCAATTTTGTGAACTAGGAAAAATATAAGGACTTCTTCCAGATATAGGCTTCATCTCTTTTAATATTGCCAATGAGCGCTTAGTAAGAGGAATATGGTGGTCTCCCACATCCTTTACCTTCATTCTGGCGGCTGGAATTTCCCATCTGCTTTCTTTAAAATTAATTTCGCTCCACTCAGCAAATCTAAGCTCACCTGACCTAACACTGGTTAGTATAAGAAATTCCAGCGCAAGTTTAACATTCAAACTTTGGGAGCTATCTTTGAGTTCTTCTATAAAATCCGCGATGCTGTTGTAATCCATCGCCGCGAAATGTTTAGGTTTAGATTTAACTCTTGGAAGTCCTTCTTTTATACCTGATACGGGATTTGAGAATGCCAAATATTCTTTGGTCTTAGCCCAATCAAAGACCTTTGACATCCTTTGTCTTACGCGATTGGCCGTTTCATGTTTCTCCGTCCATATCGGCTCTAAAACGGAAAGAATGTGACTTGGTCTAATTTCGTTAACCTGCATATTGCCTATTTTGGGAAAAGCATAAGCCTCAAGCGAGGACAACCATTGGGCAGCCGCCTTTTTATTGCTCCATGTAGGTTTATTAATTTCATGAACGATTAAAGCTGCATCCTTGAAACTTGGGATTGCCTTTTCTGATCTTCTTATTTCCAGCGGGTCTTTTCCATCTTTAATTTGCGCCCTCATGTTCTCTCTTTTGGCCCTAGCTTGAGCAAGGGAAACATCTGGATACCCGCCCAGCCCGATTTCTCTACGCCTCCCATGTACCATAACCCTAAGTACCCACTGCTTTGTACCGCTCTTAGTCACGACAAGGTTAAGGCCCCGTCCATCACCATAGCGACCTTTATCTTTC
>CAZPLJ010000109.1:0-1775 GCA_964587545.1 uncultured Caulobacterales bacterium
GGCCGAGCGGTTCGGACAATGTGTTGCGATGACCGATTGAAACCGCAGGCGATTTAAGCCGCATAGCTAATGTCAGGTTTTGCTGGACTGTTGAGTCAGTCAAAGATGGAATATTCGGTCAAGTCAGCTGGAGTTAGTATCGATATCGAATTCGAAAGTTGTGTTTTCATCAATCGTAAAGGTTTTTTGCCCCGAATAGGTTGGTGGAGAGTTTTGTTGGACTGGAGGAGCTAGAGTATTTGATGAACTGTTACTTCTGCTACACCCTGATAAAGCTAAAGCCAGACATAAAATTAATGCTAAACCCATACACCGACCCTTTAAATTCATTTTACGCCCCAGATGATTGCGGTGGTTGTTATACTAAAAACAACTATTTATTGAGTGTGAAGTTTGGGTGGTATATTATGTTAGTTTGGTTCAATTAAACCATTGACTTTATTGGGGATAATTTTGGTTATTAACATAATGCAGAGGCTAACATTATACCCTTTATGTAGATATCAACATAATACGGATTTCACCGGTGTGGTTTATTATGCCAATTATCTGCGCTTTTTTGAACGGGCGCGGTCGAGCTTTTTCCGGCTTGTTGGCCTCAAACATGCCGAGCTCTGGGATGCGGAAGATCCGATAGCCTTTGTCATCCGCAAAATAAATCTGGATTATAAAAAACCCGCCCGCATTGATGATCACCTCAGAATCATCACCACCTATGATATTTTCAAAGGCGCGCGCCTCACCGTCTCGCAAGCGGCTTACAGAGGCGATGAGCTGTTGGTCACAGCCCATAGCGAAGCCGCCTCAATAACGCCTGAGGGTCGCCCCAAACGCGCCCCCAAAGCCATGCTAGACTTACTCCAACCTTATTTGCTCCCAAAAACATGACACACGATATATTATTTCTCCTGCCGCCTGGATTCCAAGATAATGAGCGCCGCGAATATTGCCCGGAATGCGCGGAAATTTGGGGCCTGCTGAGTTGGTTTCCCGCCATCAAAGAGAGCCTGATAATAAACTATATGCCGATAGCTAAGCCCCGCGCAGCCATGAGCGCGCTGCTGGGTGATAAAAACCAAAACTGCCCGACATTGCTCCTGCATAAGGAAAGCCCGCAATATGATAAGTGCGGGATTATGCGTTACCGGGGTCATCACTTTATCAATAATGCCCGGGATATCGGCAAATATTACGCCCACCGTTTTGGTACACCTTGGCCCAGAGGAAGTTGAGGAAGTTAGTGAGCGATTAAGTGTAATGATAAAAAATTGCACGGCATGACCTAAGTCAACAATCCTTTAACTCTGGAAAGTTACACTAGTTTTTATCCATTTCCTCACGAGAATGTTAGGAAGTGTTATATTGTAGACCGAATGCAATCATGCATAAGGGCCTTTGTTAACAAAAGAGGATTTTATGAAATTCACAAAAACACTTATTGTCGCCAGTTTGATGCTTGGCACAGCTGGTATTGCACACGCCCAATACGGTTCCGGTACAGCGGCGAAAGATGCTGTTGTTGAAAAAGGCACTGAAATGGCCAAAGACAAAGCTATGGAAATGGCGAAAGATGCTATGGGCGATGTTGCTACCGAAGACAAAATGGAAATGGCCAAGAAAATGGTTATTGAAGGCAAGTCTGCTGAAGATGCGGCTATGGAAATGGCGAAAGAAAAAGTTATGGCCAAGGGCGATGCGATGATGGAAAAAGCCACAGGCTCCGGAACGACATATGGCTCTGGCACGGACGCCAAAGACACCATGATGGAAAAAGC
>CAZPLJ010000109.1:1875-4150 GCA_964587545.1 uncultured Caulobacterales bacterium
ATGATGGAAAAAGCCGACACCATGATGAAAAAAGAAACCGGCTCGGCGACGAGTTATGGATCTGGTGCGACAACGACCACGACGACCACAACACATGGGTCTGGCTCAACGGCAACAACCACAACGCATGGGTCTGCCACGACGTCAACAGCGGCTCCGGCGATTGCTTGTCCGTCTGGCACAACAGCTCAACCTGATGGGACCTGCATGATCACAGGGAATTATGTCCCGCGCGGCTAGCCCTTAAACAGACTTATACGGTCTTATTGAGCGTGGGTTTAAGCCCGCGCTTTTTTTATGTCCGCCGTTTTCCGCGCCTCAAAAGAAAAGCCACCCTCAAAATTGAGAGTGGCTTAGGACGAGGGCCAGACGAGGTAAATCCCGACCCCAAAATCTAGACCACTAAGATCTAGATAATGCTTAAATCATATTAAATTCGATTGGATGAATTACGTCCCACACTTAGCCGCTCCTACCACAGGTGCTAGCTTATAGGCAAGGTCTTGAACAATAACAGCGCAAGTTTCGTTGCTACCGACGCTCGGCAACGTAAACTGGGCGGAGCTTGCGCCCGTACGGCCTAGGGCTTTCGCTTCGAGCACAATGTTTTTGCCATGTAAGAGTCTGCCTTTATTCTCGCCGCCTTTCACATCCGTTTTGTGGGATTTCAGCAAGCGCACAAATAACACATCCAGCTCCGCATCCGCCGCGCCCACTGTGACGCGGTTATTGCTGATACTGACAGGCAGGGTGAGATCGGGCGCGTTTTGAACCAGCTTGGCCACCTCTAGCGGGCGGGAGCCCACACCTTCAAGCCGGCCATTAACGACGGCCTGCGGGGTGTAAACGCCACTCTTGCCGCGTATGGTGCGATTATAGGCGCGCTGGCGCTCCGTATAGTCGGCGTTGGAGTAACGGTCTTTCCAGCGTGACCCGCCATGGACCAGATCATCCCAATAATCGACGTGCCACTCCAGCGTCAGCATATTGTCAATCTCGGATAGCTCCGCGAATAAATCCTCAGCCGGCGGACAGCTTGAACAACTTTGCGAGGTAAATAGCTCGGCCACAATCAGCGGGCTGGCCGCCTGCGTTGCAGGTGCCGCTGTGCTCGCCTCCGCTGATGCCGTCTGAACGGTCGCGACTTGCCGGTCCGCCACTTGCGGATTACTCTGCGTTTGCGCGGAACAATTCACAATGGTGGCCGCTGAGAGCGCCAGCAATGATAAAAGCGAAATGGAGCGCTTAGATTTTGATGACTTGGATTTTTTTAGCATGGGGGAATTTAATAGCATGGGGGTAACTCCTGTTTGGGCTGCTCTGACATTCACTTCAATGACAATCAAATCGAATTTCCGTGATCAGGCGGTGAAGGCGTAATGGCCCAAGACGGGGTCTCAGACCCGTCATCACCATGCCATCCCATCTCACGCTTTTCTTCCTCAATGACGCGGGCCAGTTTCACCGGATCATAATCATCCACGGTGAAGCTATTGGCGATCCCGCATAGCTCCGCGATGAGGCGCTCACGGCGGGCGTTCAATTCCGCCTCGCTGGGAGGCCTGGGTTCTTTTAAGGCCTTGAGACGCGTCACCTCGGCTTTGAGTTTTGTATTTTCCGCGTGTAAGTCTGCGCGGGTTTTTTTACGGGTTTTGATACGGGCCATAATGGGATCCTTTCGAAATATTGCTGTTGGTAAATCCTTCTCCTTTGAGGAGAAGGTGGCGCGAAGCGCCGGATGAGGTGTTCTCATGTCAAGGGTCGAGCCCCTCTCCCGCCCCGGCTGGGCACCCTCTCCCCATGGGAGAGGGCATGACATAACGTTCTGTGACTCATCTAAGTAGTCACCAAACCGCGCGCCGGGTTGGCGCTAGGGCGGCGGCGCGCCCTTAAAATAAATGGGACGTCCCGTGTGGCTAGCAGGCCACTGGAATACCAAGTTTATCTATGTTTTGTGGCCTATTCACCACACGGCGATGCTTTATTTCACGGCGACCATATTTAACACCAGTCATCGGAGCTAACTCCGGTCCCTGAGGGGGCAGGGGGGCGTTGGCACTTACCATGAGGATCCGGCCTTGAGCAGTGTTGCTAAAGAAACTGGTTATCCAAACATTTCTTTTCATCTCAAACCTCCAATCCAAACATCGTCTCCCTGATCAACAAACCAACGCGCGCTTGTCAGTCCCTGTCAGGAAGAAACGAGTTGAATATAAGGGCGGTTTGGGGTGTTCAGGATTATTTTTCTTACGCTTTTTTATAAGGGCTTGTTTTA
>CAZPLJ010000110.1:0-3418 GCA_964587545.1 uncultured Caulobacterales bacterium
GCTTATATAGGGACTCTATGACTGCTTTCAAAATATTCATTGATGCCGATGCCTGCCCTGTACGCGAGGAGACCTATAAAGTGGCCCGCCGTCACAATATCCCTGTCCAAGTCGTGAGTAACAGTTTCCTGCGTGTCCCGCGTGAACCGCTAATCGCAGCCGTCGTAGTCAGCGACAGTTTTGATGCCGCCGATGACTATATCGTCAAGAATACGGATGAGCGCTCCATCGTCATTACCTCCGATATATTGCTAGCAGAAAGATGCCTAAAGAAAGATACGATTGTTCTGGCCTCCACTGGCAAAGCTTTTACCCCGGACAGTATCGGTGCCGCTATCGCAATCCGTGCCATTACGGCTGATCTGCGCGCCGGAGCCAATATGCCCAATATTGGCGGCCCGCCACCCTTTACCCATAAGGACCGATCCAAATTCTTAGAGAAACTACATTTGGAAATAGAAAAGTTGAAACGCGCCAAAATAAAAAACTAAAATATGTGTCGACAAGAATTCCTATGTCTATATACGCGCGCGCATGTTTGATCTGGAATTATTCCTCTCCGCCTTTGCGGTATTGTTTGTGATTATCGACCCACCAGGATGTGCACCGATTTTCGCAACGCTTACGCATGGGACAACGCGCAAACATCAAAATGTCATGGCGGTGAAGTCCGTTTTCATAGCATCCATTATTTTGTTTGGCTTTGCCTATGGCGGCGAGTTTATTTTTGCCAAGCTTGGCATAAGTCTCGACGCGCTTCGTATCGCGGGCGGCATTATGCTTTTCATGATTGGCCTGAATATGGTTTTCGAAAAACGCACGGAAAAACGCGAAACCCGCGCCGAAGAAGCCTTAGAGACCGTCGAAGACCCGGAAGATATTTCAGTCTTTCCGATGGGCATTCCTATGATTGCAGGTCCCGGCACAATGGCGTCGCTTTTGCTTTTGATGACCGAAACCAATAGCGTATCTGAAGAATTGTCTGTCTTGGCGGCTCTTGTCGCGGTTTTAGTCACTACACTTTTAGGCCTGCTTATTGCGGGGCCTCTATTAAAGCTGATGGGCAAAAGCTTCACCGATGTGCTTACCCGCATGCTCGGGGTTTTGCTTGCAACCTTGGCGGCGCAATTTATCTTGGATGGCATTAAAGGAGCGCTATTTTAAAAGCCCGTCAAGCGCCTGCCCAATGCCGGAAAATATATCTTCGCCCTCTTTAGAGGCGATCGGTACACCCTCATCACCGGACTCCCGCAACGCCATCGTTAGAGGCGCGGCGCCTAGAAAAGGCACGCCGAGTTTTTTGGCTTCGTCTTTGGCGCCGTCAGCACCAAAAATATGATGCGAGCTCCCACAATCCGGACAGACAAAAATACTCATATTCTCAACCAGTCCCAAGACAGGAATATCGACCTTGCCAAACATAGCCACACCTTTGCGCGCGTCGGCTAATGCCAAATCCTGCGGGGTGGACACGATGATCGCGCCTTTGGGTTTGATATCTTGGGCTAGTCCCAATTGCGGGTCACCCGTGCCTGGTGGCATGTCGATAAAGAGATAATCAAGCGTCCCCCAATCCACATCCCATAACATGCGCGAAATAGCGCCTTGTACCATCGGCCCGCGCCAGACAATCGGCCCGTCATTTTCTGTCAGGAAGCCGATAGACATAAGCTTAACCCCAAAGCCCTCCAAAGGCTCAATAAGTTGCCGCCCCTTAACCTCAATCCCTTTGGCGCGCCCTGAGCGCTGCCCAAAAAGAATAGGAATGCTGGGCCCGTGAATATCGGCATCGAGTAGACCTACTTTTTTGCCTGACTTGGCCAAAGCCACAGCGAGATTTGCGGCCACAGTCGATTTGCCGACGCCCCCCTTGGCGGAACTAATCGCAATAACATGATCGACAAAGGCGTCCCCCTGATAGCCTTGCGGGCGGCGCGCCTGATGTGGATTACGGCTTTGCTGAGATTTGGCTTTGCCGACTTGGGGCGCGGCTTTATGCGCCGTGAGAATGACGGTGGCTTTTTCGACCCCGTCGACCCTATCTAAGGCGGCTTCGGCCGCGGCCCGAACTTTTTCATACAACTCTGCCATTTTCGGATCGACTTTTAAGAGGGCGCGAAGTTTTCCGTCTCTAAATGACAAATCGCCCAACATACCAGCGCTCACAATATCCCGACCTGTGCGCGGATCGCGAACATCGGATAGGGCTTTTAAGGCGGTTTCTTCAGAATAAGACATATAGGGCTATAGAGCAAAAAAATGCTCCGCTGTCATGCAACATTTTAGCATCACGACTCAAGCAAGATGATCGTTCAAAGCCGTGAACTATAACTCATACTCCATTGGCATCTTGTGGGTTTTCAAAATCGAATCCTGATGCCGTTAGGTCGCCAGCGCAAATTGATAATCATAAAACGACATAACGTCTTTCATGTCGACATTAACTAGCTCTGCGTCTATTTTGTTATATCGTAGAACCAATAATCATAACGGAGGGAATTTTGTTTAATAGGACTTATCACCAATAATGTTTGACTTAAGCGGAAAAGTCGCGCTGGTCACCGGAGCCAATACAGGTCTCGGACAAGGTATGGCATTGGCGCTAGCACACGCGGGGGCCGATATTGTCCTGATCGGACGAACAGATCCTAGTGAGACGCTCGACCAATTATCTGATATTAAAGGCGTACGAACCCATTCCATTATAACAGATCTTAGCAATGCCAATAGCGTCGCCGAGGTCGTGTCGGACGCGCATGCAGCGTTGGGTCGCGTCGATATCCTCATCAATAATGCGGGCATCATCACACGCAATGACGCTATTGATTTCACAGTCGATGAATGGGACTCGGTTATAAATGTAAATCTGCGTACCTTGTTTTTCTTATCGCAAGCTTTCGCTCGGCATTTGGTTGTTGAGAAAAAACCTGGGAAGATCGTCAATATCGCCTCCATGCTAACCTTTCAGGGTGGCATTCGCGTTCCGTCTTATACGGCCTCAAAAAGCGCCGTGGGAGGCCTGACAAAGGCATTGGCAAATGAATGGGCAAAGCATGGTGTAAATGTCAACGCGATTGCGCCGGGCTATTTTCGAACCAATAATACAGCCGCACTTCAAGCCGATGAAAAACGCAATGCGGAAATACTCGGACGTATCCCAAGCGGAAGATGGGGACAGCCATCAGACCTTGGCGGCGCGATTGTCTTTTTGGCCTCAAACGCGTCAGATTATGTTCAAGGCATAACATTACCGGTCGATGGCGGATGGCTATCTCGATAAAAGAGGCATCCGAATATTATTAGGCCGGCGGGATATGTTGTGCGGTCTACTTGGCTCAGCCACTTTGGCAAATTGCCGGAACGATAATACAGTCAAAACCTGCCCCTCAGTCGAACTATGAAATTCATGCGGGAGCAG
>CAZPLJ010000111.1:0-3303 GCA_964587545.1 uncultured Caulobacterales bacterium
ACGGTATGGCCAAGTGCTTCGAGTCCAGCCACGATATCGGCAGACATGCCAAATTCGGCGGCGGGACCGGCTCGGACGGGTTCATTTGTCTCCTCGTCGATTAGGCCTTTGGCTTCAAGCCTTACGCGTCCGCGACGGGCAATAACATTTGGAAGCTCGACGGCGTCTTGAGGGGAGAGACCCCAGTCAAGAACGCCCACAATTGATTTGGCAATATAGGCGATAATTGAATTTCCACCCGGCGATCCGGTTGAAAATAGAAAGTCTCCATTTTCATCAAAAACAATGGTTGGGCCCATGGATGACCGAGGGCGCTTTTTCGGGGCGGGTGCATTGGCAATCGCCAGACCGTCCTCGTCATGGGTTCTAAACGAGAAATCTGTCAGCTGGTTATTCAGAAAAAAGCCGTCGACCATGCGACCGCTCCCAAATGGGCCTTCAACGGTGGTTGTCATGGAGACGACTAGCCCGTCTTTGTCCATCACCGTAAAATGAGATGTGCCGGGATTGTCGGGTGTCGCGTCTTTACCCAGCGGATAAGGATAAGGTGTGCCCGCTGTGATCTCTTTTTGCGCCGTCTCAAGCGAAATCGCACCGGCGCGTGATTTTAGATATTCGGGATTTAAAAGCGCGTCAGTGTTGACCGGAACGAAGTCTGGATCAGCGACATATTTATTGCGATCTGCATAGGCTTGAAAGCTAGCTTCGATAAAGACATGCCATCCGTCTATGGTTGGACCTAAGGCTTTCATATCGAAATGCTGTAATTGACCCAGAATGGACTGCACGGCTACACCGCCAGAGGCGGGAGGTTGCGGCCCGCAGATTTTATATTGTCGATAAGGCGAACAGAGTGCTGGCGTTTTCAATGTTTTATAGCTGTCCATATCGCCTTGGGATAGCGTCCCCGGGCGCGGCTCTTCCTGGACAGTTGAGATAATATTGGTCGAAATGGGCGGTTTTAATAACGCTAGCGGTTCCGCCGACAATGCCTTTAAGGTATTGGCATAATTAGAATTTTTTAAGATATGTCCTTCCGGCCATGGGGTCTTTCCGTCGTCTTGGTAGAAATAATCCCGGGTCGCTCCATGTTGGCTAAGACCATATCTCGACATTCTCGCTAAAAGATCGGCTAGGCGCGGACTAATCGCAAATCCTTTAGTTGCCAGCTCGATACCGGCCTTGAAATGCACGTCGCCCCAGTCCAGTTTGCCATAATCATTATGGGCTTGGTCTAACATCGCTACCGCACCGGGTACCCCTGTTGAGCGCCCGGATTTTATACCTTCAAAATAGCGATAAGGTTCGCCGTCCTCCCCGTAAAACAGCTTTTGCGTAATATTTTCTGGCGCGGTTTCACGCCCATTATAGGCCCAGACATCCCCGCTTTTATTATCATAGACAAGCATGAAGGCGCCGCCGCCCAGACCAGAGCTTTGCGGCTCAACTAGACCCAGCACGACTTGCACGGCTATAGCCGCATCTACGGCTGAGCCCCCGGCGCGTAATACCTCAATTCCGGCGTCAACAGCATGAGGATTAGCCGCTACGACCATAGCTTCATTCTGTGCAATAATAGCGTTCTCGGTGTTCACCGAGCTATCGGGTTGCACCTTACAAGCGCTCACAGTCAGTGCGGTTCCCAATAAGAGGTAAGAAAAAGCTTTCATGTATAAGGCTCCAGAGGATAGGTTAGCATAAACAACCCAGAGCCACAGGCAAGTCATGAGCATAAAAACTGGCCAAACAAACTCTATTTTGGACGTCGGCGGTCTAAAAATAGGTCAAGCCAATGATCCTAAAGTAAAAACTGGCGTGACGGTCATCTTGCCGGATGTTCCAGCAAGATGTGCTGTTGATGTGCGCGGCGGTGGACCCGGAACGCGAGAAATTTCTGCCTTGCAAGATGGGGGGCTGATTGAGAGGGTTCACGCTGTCGTTTTATCCGGCGGGTCGGTTTACGGCTTGGCGGCAGCCGACGGAGTAACGTCTTGGCTTGGGAAAAAACGCATTGGATATAAAGCGGGTCCCGAAGCTGTACCTGTGTCGCCCATCGTACCCAGCGCTATCTTGTTTGATAACGCCAATGGCGGGGATAAAAATTGGGGCCTCTCGCCGCCATTTCACGCATTGGGGATCAGCGCCTGTGAAATGGCCAAGGAAACTATGGAACAGGGTAAGTATGGAGCAGGTTACGGGGCTATGGCGGGACTTTATGCCGGTGGGCTTGGGAGCGCGTCGGAAAAAGTAGGAGAGATAGTGATAGGTGCGATTATTGCCGCTAATCCCGTCGGGTCTCCTTATATGCCGGGCACAAAGCTTCCCTGGGCGTGGGCCTATGAAATTGACGGGGAATTGGGGGGCCAAAAACCACCACAAAACTATCAATTGGAACCCGCCAAAGACACAAAACTTGAATTTTTAAAGGCGGCCGGGCAATCTACCATTATCGGCGCTGTGGCAACGAATGCCGCCTTGTCCCAAAAACAGCTAAAACGCCTCGCCATTATGGCCCAAGACGGTATCGCTATGGCGGTGCGGCCCGCCCATACGCCGCTTGACGGCGACACAATTTTCGCGCTTTCAACTGGAGATCTCCCCTGTGATGGCCCTGTTAGCTTATCCGAATTAGGAGCGGCGGCTGCGCGCTGTGTGGCTCGCTCGATAGCAAAAGCCGTTTATCTAGCAGCGCAATGATCGGTGACATAACTCCCGGTCACTATGATCAAATATTGACGATCAATCAGGAGTTTGTTCATTGGCTCTCGCCTTTGGATCGAGATAGGCTTCAATATATTCTGTCTATTGCCAGCTATGCGCGCCAAATAGAGGACGCCAGGGGCATATTGATCGGCTATCCCCATGATGCGAATTATCCCGATCATAAAAATTTGATGTGGCTAAACCGCCATGCTGAAAACTTTTTTTATATTGAACGGGTGATTATAGATGCCTCTGTTCAGGGCCGAGGCTATGGCCGCCAACTCTATAGGGATGTAGAAGAATTCGCGCGATCAAACGGCTATTCCAGCTTGGTTTGTGATGTGAATACCAAGCCGGACAACCCCGGCTCACACGGCTTTCATCTAGCTTTGGGTTTTAAAGTTATGGGTGAGGAGGATTATCCCCAATATGATGTGAGCCTGCGTTACTATGAAAAAAAATTGAGCTGATTTAACCAAATAAAAAACACTTGCGGATATAAGCTATTTGGGCTTAAACACGCTTTCGCATTCACATGAATGCACCCGCACCGGTAGCTCAGCTGGATAGAGTACTTGACTACGAATCAAGGGGTCGGGG
>CAZPLJ010000112.1:0-3151 GCA_964587545.1 uncultured Caulobacterales bacterium
TGCGTCCGTGCCTTCTCCCGTGGGGAGAAGGTGGCACGAAGTGCCGGATGAGGGGATCGAAACTGAACCACCGAATAACTCTTTTGACTATCGAACCCCTCTCCCGTCCCTATGGGGCACCCTCTCCCCGCAGGAGAGGGTAGATTGCGGACCCTTCGTCAGGCTCAGTGTGAGGACTACACAATGACGGGATGTGTTGTGGCACCAGCTGTTGTCGGATATATATATTCCATGAGATCCCTTAAACAGCTTTCACTAATTATCTTCCTCACCCTGACCGCCTGTAGCGGAGCGGACACGTCTTCCAATTGGATAAAGATATCGGATTTCGAAAACGCGGAGGCTATGGCGGATTGGACATTACGTGATACCCGCAATGATACCGACCCGCGTATCGACAATCCCCAAGTTACGGAAATCCGCAAAGAGCCGGGCAATCACTATCTGATCAAAAAACCCGCCGCAAAAGGCATAGTCGGTAACCGCAAAGCGCTCAGCTATATGAAACTCCCCCGGCCCGTAGCGCTGGGAGAAACGGCGACATTCTACACCCGTATTAATGTTGAATATTTCCCCAATAACCACGTCTTTGGTCTCTCAAACCTAGGACCGGGCGGCATTGACGAACATGACTATAATGCCTTTGAGCCTTCAATAAGGGTGACCGACAAAAGAGAGTCTAACGGGTTTAAAAATGATGGCACCTTAATGGTACGAAGCGGGAAAGGTTATAGCAAAATCCGAAACCCCGAAACAGATGAGAGCGCCCGCCCACTTGCGCCTGATACATGGTATGAGCTCTGGTATGTCGTGGATAACCGCGCGGTGAGCGACGGCGGGCAAGTCTATGATGTCTATCTGCGCGGGGGCGAGTTTGCCGATCAAACACAGGTTTTTACCGGAGCCGATTTCCGCATGAAACGCGAACAGCCCCTCATCTATTTTCTCACAAATTGCAACACCGGCCCCAAAAAAGACCCTTACGGCAATGGGGGCTTACGCTATGATGATATCTATATGAGCCATGGCATAGAGCTATCCTCGCCAACCGAATAGGAATAGAAGATATGCCGGCCCGTATCGGATAACGTCACCGAGCTTGGCTTTGAAACCAATAATGTGATATGGATGGACCATACAAATGGAGAAGGCGCCCCCTTGATCATATTATATAAATTCGGTCCGGGCTTTGACTTGCGTGAAACCGGGCCATTTGTGCTCAAAGTCATGGCCTATATGCGCCTCACCGGCATTGATTTTACCGAAACCGTTCAAGGCGATCCGCGCAAAGCGCCCAAGGGCAAAATTCCCTACATTAGCGATGAGGGTGAGCTGATTGGCGATTCACATTTTATCATCCAGCATCTTAAATCCAAATATGGAGACCCGCTGTCTGAGGGCCTAACGTCTGAGCAACTCGCGACCGCTCATGCCCTACGGGTGATGTTGGAGGAGCGCACCTATTGGGCTGGCATGATTTATCCGCGCTGGGTGAAAGAGGATCATCACAAAATGATCGCCGATACATTTTTCACAGACATTCCGGCATTCCTCAGAATGACGATTTTCCGCATGATCGCCAAAGGCGTCGCCAAGGGTGCTAAAGCCCAAGGCATGACCAATCATACTGATGCCGAAATATATGAGCTCGGCCTGACCGATGTGAAAACGGTGGAAACTATCTTGGGTGATAAAAATTATATATTGGGCGACAGCCCAACTGAGATTGACTGCACCGTCTTTGCCTTCCTTTACGGCATGGCTTCTGAGATGTTTCCGACGCCCATTCAGGCCTATATCAAAAACTCACCCACCCTGTCGGCCTATGTGAGCCGAATGGAAGACACTGTGTTTAAAGGACATAGCTAAGCTGCCCATATGAGATGGATGTTTATTTTATTGTCTCTATTCACGATGGGCACAGCCAGTGTTTATTGGTTAGAACGCCCCGCCGATTTGAGACAGATACAACAGGATATTCTCACAGATTATAGCAATGTGACCCATATCTCCCGCGAAGATTTAGCGACACAATGGATAGATGACGTCATCCTTTTAGATATCCGTGAGAGCGACGAGTATGCCGTCAGTCACCTTGAGGGCGCCCTGCGGATTGATCCGGATATTACATCTGCGGATTTAGTGTCACAACTTCCCAAAGATCTCAGCGGTAAAACCCTGATTGTGTATTGCTCTGTTGGGAAGCGCTCTACCGATCTCGCCAGCCGCGTTAAGGACAGGCTGATGGCAGACGGCGCAGCGAATGTGGTCAATCTGGAAGGCGGGATTTTTGGTTGGCACAATGACGGCCGCCCACTCATCGCCCAGAGCGGCCCAACGGAATATGTTCACCCCTATGATGCCTATTGGAAACGTTGGGTGAAACGCAAAGAGCTCACCCGTTATTCTCCTGCGCGCTAAGACTTTTTACAATAAATTCTATCCTTGATATAAGACTGTGATAACAGTCTTCCATGAAAAGCTTTTATTCCCCTCGTGCCGCCGTTGCCGTCATTATCGCCAACATGATTGGCATCGGGGTGTTCACCTCGCTTGGCTTCCAATTGGAGAGCATAACGGACGGCTTCCCGCTCTTAATGCTATGGGTCATAGGCGGCATTATGGCGCTGTGCGGGGCGGCCAGCTATGCTGAGCTTGGCGCGAGCATGCCGCGCTCTGGCGGTGAGTATAATTTCTTGGGACGGATTTATCACCCGATAGCAGGATTTATATCCGGTTGGGTATCGGCCACGATTGGCTTTGCCGCGCCCATTGCCGCCGTTTCTATGGCCTTTGGTATCTTCACCTCCAAAGCCTTGCCGGGCATGTCGGATGACTGGATCAAGCCTCTGGCTGTGGGTCTGGTATTGTTCGTCACATTTTTCCATGGGCGTCGTCATATCGAAAGTGGTGGTCTGCAAATCACTAGCACAATCCTTAAGATCGTGCTTATCCTGATTTTTTGCGGGGCCGCGCTCATGTTGGCTCCCGAACCGCAACCCATGTCATTCACCCCTAAGGCATCGGATTTTGGCACCATGACCAGCAGCGCCTTTGCCGTCTCCCTGATTTATGTCAGTTTTTCTTACACGGGTTGGAACGCCGCCACCTATATTATTGGCGAACTTGAGACCCCGCAAAAAGACCTGCC
>CAZPLJ010000113.1:0-3145 GCA_964587545.1 uncultured Caulobacterales bacterium
GACTGATAGGCAATCCAGAGCCAGAACAGCTCTTTCTTGCGCGCTTTGAGCGTCTTAATCCATTGTCTCGGCGTAAATTTGATCCCATCGGCCATTTTTCTGGTCTATAACAATTCCACCAAAAGAAAAGCCGACAGAAACGAAAGAGACATTTTGCCCCCACCCCCCGACATAACTGGTCGTAATCGCGTCAGCCGCGCCGCCTGGCTCACGCTGGGTCTAGCCTGTGTAGCGCTGGGGGCGATCGGGGTTGTCCTGCCGCTCCTGCCGACAACGATTTTTCTGATCATAGCGGCTTATGCCTTTGCCCGCTCCTCCCCTCGCCTGCATGGATGGCTGATGGGGCACCGCGTCTTTGGCCCGGTCATTAAAGACTGGCAGGCCCGCGGCGCGATTGGCCGTAAAGCCAAGATGATGGCGCTTATCTCTATGGGGGTGATCGTGGCGCTGTCGGTTATCTTTGGCGCGCCGCGACTTGTCTGGATTATTCAGATATTGGTGCTTGTTCCTGTGGGCTTATTTATTGTCACACGGCCGGAGTAGTGGCTTTAGTCCTTTCCGCTCATCCCCGTGAAGACGGGGATCCAGTCTGGACTCCCGCCTGCGCGGGAGTGAGCGGGTAAGAAAATATGTCAACCTCGCCCTGGTCCGCGCCTGACTTAGTGTTTGGGCCATCCAATAGCGGCCGATCAAATCTTTATCACGCAATTATCACGGCGAGTTTGATTGTATGTGTTTGCGTTATTGGGTTTAAAGAATTCATCTCTTGCCCCCTCAGGAGATCACACACAAATATCCCCCCTTTGATATTTTGTGTACTTGCAGGATTGGCTCTCGCCCCGAGCCAATCCTGCCTATCACTTGGGGATTTAGTATGGTGACATCCGGGCCGGATGAAGGCTAAAAGGAGCCATGCCTTTAGCAAAAACAGCGCAATATTGGATTGACCAGCTGGGTCTCACCCCCCATCCCGAAGGTGGATGGTATAAAGAGACGTTTCGCTCAGATGTTCAGTATGACGGGCGCTCTGTGGCAACGGGGATTTATTTTCTGCTGACCGCGGAAAATGTCTCAAATTTTCACCGCATCGACGCAGAAGAGATGTGGCATTTTTATGCGGGTGATCCGTTAACGGTTCATATCATAGACGGCTCTGGTGACTATGCCACTATGTCCATCGGGCCCGATATTGACGGCGGGCAACAATTCCAAGCCGTTGTGCCTGCAAATGTTTGGTTTGGCTCCAGCGTCGATAAACCCGAAGGATATGCGCTGGTGGGATGCACTGTGTCTCCAGGCTTTGAGTTTGACAGCTTTGAGCTAGCAGGTCGCGCGGCGATGCTTGGGGAATTTCCGCAGCATGAGGTCGTCATCAAGCAGCTAACGAAAAGTGATAGCGAAGAATAAGCGTGAATTCTGATAGGGATTAATATGGTTTGGACGAATTTGGGATTTAGCGCGGCGGCTTTAATATGTTGTCTCGTGCCCCTTTGGCTGATTTCGCTTAAAATGCGTGATGCCAGTATTATCGATATTTTCTGGGGCGCAGGATTTGGGGTTGTGGCCACGATATGCCAGTTGCTGTCTCCCTTACGAACACCGTATATTTGGCTCTTGGGTTTGCTGCCGATCATCTGGGCTGTGCGTCTGTCTCTATATCTCGCCAAGCGTAATCTGGGGCATGGAGAGGATCCGCGCTATGTCGCGATGAGACGACGATCCGAGAAAAAAGGCATGAGTGAGATGGCGTGGCGCAGGCGGGCGTTTTTTACGATTTTCCTCGGGCAAGGACTGCTCATCCTGATTGTGTCTGCCCCTGTTTGGGTGGGAGTGGCCATGGGCCATAAATATGCGCAGGTAAATTGCGCTGTTCCTCCATGCGATTTCCCTCCCGAAATATATGGGTCTGTCGATATCGGAGCATTGGCAGTCATTGGCGCATGCCTCTGGCTCATTGGTTTTCTCTTCGAGGCTGTCGGCGATTGGCAACTCACGAAATTCATGAGGTCCAACAAGAATTATGACGGACCTTATGAGGATAAGCCTGTGTTGAGTACGGGCTTATGGAAATATACGCGCCATCCCAATTATTTCGGAAATGCCCTCATGTGGTGGGGCATCTGGCTGGTCGCCTGCCAAGCGCCATGGGGGTGGGTGACAATATTTGCGCCTATTATTATGACAATATTTCTCACTCGGATATCAGGGCGCGATTTATTGGAACGTAAATTAAAAACCCGTCCGGCCTATGCGGAATATATCCGGGTGACCTCAAGCTTTATTCCATGGTTTCCCAAAAAATGAGCTTATCGATTGCCCGTCTCAAATCCAAAGAGATTAACGAGGTGGACGAGCAACATGAAGCCGGTTGAGAGAAAGGCAATGCTTATAATAATCCACGGAACAATCGGCGCTTTATAGTTATTTGTTTTCTTCAAATGCTTTTTATAACAAGCAAAGGCAATAGCGAGGCAAAAGAGCAAGCCTGTAACGGTGAAAAACATGTCTTGTGATGGGGTCATATCAGCGGGCGAATTTATACTGAGAGCGCCCTAACACCATGCTCGGTCTTATGCCAGAAAAAAGGCGTGCGCCATAATTCCCACAGCGCATATAGCGTCGCCGGGCAAAGCAGCAGCCAATATAGCGGCATCCAAACACTCGAGAGTATAAGCGCATCCTCTCCCAGCCGTGTCGCTCCAACCGCCCCGATGGTAATACCGATAGAATAGCTAAATAGGAGAGTCGTGATAAAGAATATAACGATATGAAGGGCAGAAAGTTTCATAAAACCAAAGACCCCGGCACAAAGTGTAAATAGGAATCCGGGGGCATAGAAAAAACCTGCCAGCAGGGTAAAACCCAGCGTGATATTAAGGGTGAATAGACGCCGAAAAGCTGCCATTCCAAACGGGCGCCAAGGCTGGCTCATATGGACAAGCCAGGTCTGCATATAGCCTTTCATCCAGCGGGAACGTTGCTTCATCCAAGGAATAAGTTTCGAAACAGCCTCTTCATGGGTCGGCAGGTCAATATAGCCAAGTTGCCAATGTAAAGCATATAAGCGAAAGCTTATATCGGCGTCTTCTGTCACATTCCAGCTATCCCAGCCACCGATTTGATCCAATGCAGTCCGGCGTATGTG
>CAZPLJ010000114.1:0-2771 GCA_964587545.1 uncultured Caulobacterales bacterium
TCGCCGTGGCCGTGGCCGAGAAAGCTTACGCAACAGGGTTAGCGCAATTAGAAAGACCTGATGACCTAGAGGCTCAGATTAAAGCTATGATGTATGAGCCTGATTACTTGGCTTGATTTTTTGGTCCTGACTTTTGGATATGTGAAGTCGTTATAATCGTGAGCCTGTTTTCTATTTATTGTCATTGATTTTGAGAGCGTCGTTTTCATAAATAACAATAGAATCTTCGGCTGGTAGCTATTATTGGGCTAGGCGGCTTCTAAGGCGAAAAGCGGAGTTGCCAAGCCGCGTGGATACCACTGAGCGGCTTAAAATCGCTCCAAGTAAGATGGGGTGGATGGCTCCTGTCCCGGCGTCGCAATGCGCCATACTGCAGTCCCATCAGAAACTACGGACAATAGGAGCCACCCAAATGCATATTACCACAATCGGATTAGATTTAGCCAAGAACATTTTTCAAGTATGCGGCGTCACTGCTGACGGAGATATTGCCTTCAACAGGCCGGTTCAGGTATATCAAGCGCCATCTCAAGCAGTTCAGAACGGATACCATCAGGTATCTTATTCCAAACACGACCAGGATGCCTCTCGCCTTATGACTGACGAACACAAAATGTATATCAAAGTTGGCTATGAATTTCAGAGCCATCAAAGCGTCCGTCACAACCGTAATGAATATGTCCGAGGCGATGTTTATACAAACACCCTAGAAGGCTATTACTCCATATTTAAGCGCGGTATGCGCGGTGTATATCAGCATTGCGGCGAGCAACACTTACAGCGTTACGTCACCGAATTTAACTTCCGTTACAATCACCGCAACGACAACGACAATGAGCGTCGTGACGCGGCCTTACGTGGTATCTCAGGCAAGCGCCTGACATATCGGCGGACTACTAAAGCAGCGTAGAATCAATCCTTTTGTAAATACGTGGAACTGGCCTGCGAATTAATGTTCTGGTAATGTTATAAAGGCACCAATGCGAACATAGGTAGAACAGACGCGAAAATGTCAAATAAAAAATTGTGTTTAAAAACAAACGTATAGGGTGTAATAAAAATTATTAACTATGTTTTTTAGTTGTCCTTTTCCATTTATGGAGCTACATATAGTCAGTAAATTGAATTAGAGGTGAGAACGGCTTCCTCACACACCACCTTAACTGCGGTTTTTGTGGTACAGTACCCGCAAGGGAAAGAGATGTAGGGATTTAGCACCCTACCTGACTAAATTTACAGACAAAAGCGGCCCCTTAGTGGGTCGTTTTTAGTTTATACAGGATACAAAAAACCTCTTCTTATTCTATTAATAATTTTTCGTTCGTTAACGGGGTAGAACGAAAGAACGTTATATTCGTTGTTTCGATCTTTAGTGATTTTAACTGCCACAAGTATTCTAACATTCGCAGTAGGAACACGTTTAATTAATTCTATCTTTCCAGGATTTCTAATATCATTGCCTATAAAGTCTGGTGTCGAAACAACCGTTCCAATGTGAGGCAAACATCTAGCATAATCTCGCGGGTGCCGTGTGGACGCATGAATTTGCGCTCCAGCTGACATCACGACAGGCCCAGCTATCAACGGGGCTAACTCGGTTAGCGCCTGATTGATTTCTTGGATTGGCATGTCGCCAAGTTCCAGTTTTGGTATTCTTGCCATTTGGCGCTAATGGCACAGCACACCTATAGATTTCAATAAAATTTATTCACATCTTCATTTACAAAACTCACAAAGCCAATAACTACAAATATAAACGTGACTACGATTGACTTGCTAAGGCCTCTCTGTGCGGCTCTACGGCGAATAGAGGGGTGCATTTGAATCCCTCCCATAATCATTAGCGCCAGCCCTAGAAAGGAAGGTAAGCTCACTTATCGCCATCGTTGTTTGTTTTCGACTCGCCCTGTTCGGCTTGCTGCTTTAGGGTTTTATTCTTCTTAGGCGGCGTTTTGAGCATCCGCTTAAGCGTCTTTTGAAAATTGGAGTCTTTTGTCATGGAAGAAAACTATGAAATAATGAACAAGGGGGCAAGTGCGCTTGGCGCTTTCCATATGACATGGTCATCCTTTGATCATGTATTGGAAATCGGAATAGCAAGGTTATGCAATCTTGACTTTGAGCATGCAAACCTACTGTTACATGGCATTTCGTTTACGCGAAAAATTAGCATTGCCAAATCCTTGTTGAACTCAATCGACCAAAAGCACGAGGCACTCCCGTTACTGAGAGACATATCCGAAGTCGCAAAGCGAAACACGCTGGTTCACAGCTACCTCACCCTAAAAACTGGCGAGGCGATAAAATTTAATCGCCGAGATTCAGCCGACAGATTTGTCCATAAAGTCTACGAGTTCACTCCAAATGAGCTTTATGAACACGCTCGAAAAGTCTCAAAAACGTGTTTAAAAATCCAAAAATTACTTGGCATCCCAGATGAAGACATAAAGACCTATTTTGACGCCTCGCGAAGCATGTCCAGCAAATCAGCTAAGTTGCCATGACCGCCTAACTCTAGAGCATCTAAGTTATCAGCCCGCCAAGCGTAAAAGGCATCAACTAACTCGCTGTTATCTTTACCGTTTTTTTTATCTCCTCCTGAAACCGCCATATTTTGCTTTCTTAAGTATATAATCGCCGAAAAAATTGCTAAGCTATTGTAATAATTATATAAAATAAATAATTATGAGTCCCGTCACTCGCGCCATTCCTTTAAAAGAATAGCGCTAAGTATTCGACAAATATTAGTTTATTATAGGAAATTTGTGTTG
>CAZPLJ010000115.1:0-2741 GCA_964587545.1 uncultured Caulobacterales bacterium
GTGGGGGCGTCGACGGCCCAGTGGTCACGTCACCACGTAGCTTCGGTGGCGGAGCAAATGCCGCCCTAGTTATCAGCACCGTACTTATTGAAGATGACTGTGTGTTCCTTTTGAGCGCAGACGGCGAACGAGCCACCCCCGTGGTATTCCCAGCGGGCACACGCTGGGACGCCCAGAGCGAAGAAATCATCATTGGCTCTGAACGTGTCAGATCAGGAGGCGTCATAGAGGGAAGCGGCGGACACCACAGCGGCGAAACACTCGCGATAGAGATCGGAGACCGTGCGCACGAGGCGATTCAGCGCTGCATCGACTCTGATGTCGCGCAAACAACCAATCAGCTCGAGGAAATTGGTGTGACGGTATTTAACCGGGCCACCTTTCCACCCACCGGTAGCAGCGTGGAAGTAGTGGAATCACGTTGATGTCAACCAAGCGCGAACATCCGGCCCGCACAAGAGCGGATTGCCGGATGCCGCGGGCGTCTCTGGTGCGTCGTTTGGGAGGTCTCGCCGCATGATGCTCCTCGTGCCCTGATTGAATCGATGATGATGTAGACCTCGTCGAGCGGCGCTGCTACCTGTCAATGGTAGGGCATGTTGCGAGCCAGTCGCTGCGATGGCGGTTTGTTTGACCGTTGTGCCAACAGTTGTAATCGAAGGTGCCTCGGAGGTCATCACGAACATCCTCTGCTGTGTGCATGAATCCACGGTCTGTGATGCTTGAGTTGATGGGGTTCCAGCGACGAACGTGGAGCCCATCGATCGTTTCTCCCCAATGCATACCCGCGCCTGAGTCTCCAGTCATCATGTTCATCCGGTACGTGACGAGGTTCGTGTGTCCTCCCGATTCTTGATTCACAAATTCGATAGGGGCACACTCGTACTTGTTTGACCGACCGAGCGAGCCGCAGGTCCAGTCAGCTGATAACGCTCTGACCGAATGGAATCAGGGCGAACGCGTACTCATCGAAGGCTCGACCGGCGAGATAAGCGCGGCAGCGACGTCTGACTTCCCTGGATTGACCTGCAGTGGTGACTGCGTCTACCAATCGAATGGCGCAAGCCTCGAAGTCTCTGGATTCGCAAGATTTGACGATGGCCGAGTGGCCGTGGCGAACAACGGGTTCATCGCGATCCTCAACGCAGACCTCGAAGAACAGGTCTCCTTCGGGCTTGACGGAGGCACCGAAGCCTGCCGCTGGGACATCTCCTTCGCCGACTTCGTCTTAGCAAGCTGTACCTCCTCAAACGTTGTCATTCCCCGGACCCCGCTTACCGCCACCGAGATCGACGCATCAGCCGGCCTACCGACGGCCATTCCGATCGACTTGACCGTTGCCATCAATGGCGCCCCTCCGGAAACAGTTTCGACAGAACTCGTCATAGACGACACTTCCTACTTCGTCACCGAGGAAGGCATTCTCGGATTCGCAGCATCACTAGGATCAGCGCCGATACGCGCGATGGTCAACCTCCAATACGACGACGCTCTTTCCTACGTTGTTTCGGCCGACTCGGGCACTCTCGGCGGTGCTCAGTGTGAAGAGATCAGTATCGAAATAGAGCTTCCCATAGGCGCAACCACTCCTCGTTCGATCACCGGGCAAGCGCAATGCAACGGCGCTCAGGCGCTCATCTTCGGGTGAGCGCGTTACCGATGGGTCTGGGTCACCAGCGCAAGCCTGGCAACATCACGTGTTTGGGACGTTTAAGGAACTTTCTCGAACGTCTCGTCGATGCGTACGCAGACCTAAACGATTACTGCCGATAGGACATGACGGTCAAGCGCTAACCAGAGCTTTCATGGTGTGGAAGCACCGCATCTCCCTGTGCCGGATCAGCGGCCTTGCCTATGACTGAGCGACCGAGCACTTTCTCGCAGATTGCACCGAGTTGGTAGATCTCTTCGTCGCTGAGACGTGAAAAGAGAAGTTCGTCAAGGTCGTCAAGGTGTGGATCATGAGCGATCTTGAATAACTCGACCCCGTCATCCAAGATCGCGACAAGTACAGCTCGGCTGTCCTCTGGATCTCCACTTCGAGCGACCAGTCCCCGTGATTCGAGTTCGGCTACGACCCGTGAAACTCGACTCTGGCTGAAGCATCGGGAACCAGACGGCGCGTCGAATCGTAGAAGTGACATGATGAAGAGCATGGCGAAGCGAATAGCGATTGGTGTTGGCGTACTTCTATTGGCGATCCCGGCTGCGGGGTTTTTCCTCTGGCTCACTGTCGGCGGTGGAGCTTGGCTCGGAAACGTTGAGGTATTCGATGTAAGCCGTTCCGATGTAGCCGTAGAGGTCGGGGTTGATTCATGCAATGGAAGCCCTCGACCAGCGCAGGAGATCGAAGTCGTGGGAGATACCGTCATCGTCCAAATCCAAGCGTTCAGCACTCCCCTCAGCGGCGGTGACGCCTGCGCTGAAATACTCCCGCTTTTCAGCGTTCCCGATGAGGTAACAATTCTCCGCGATCTGACAAGCGGCCAAGAGTTCGAAATCCCTGCGCCTAACTGAGTTCGCCAACGTCTTGGCGGAAACTGGCCTCTCAGACCTTCGCCACGGGTCGTCGTCTATTCGGCTTCAGCGGCTTTCTCCTCTTCCCGCAGACTTGCCAACGTCCATTGACGAGATAGCCGAAGCAATTTCCTTGCTTAGTGATTAGCAGCCGAAGACCCCGGCGACCGGGGGAAATGCTGATGAACGTTCGCTATGGCTCCCGGTAGCCGCCGCTCCACGCT
>CAZPLJ010000116.1:0-2658 GCA_964587545.1 uncultured Caulobacterales bacterium
CTCAGAGGATTATGATTATAGCACCACAAAGCTCCTAAAATAAGCATTAGAGATTATACAGTTAAGGGGAGTAATCGCTATAAATCTTTACTCATCTGCAAATCTGAATATTGAAACTCCCCGCGCACGTTCATCAAAACTTAGTGTCTTATTTAGTGGAGCGTGAGCTCGCTGTCGGCAATGCTGTCTTTCGCAAAGGTAGCAATTAATGCCGATGGGGGTCGGCTTAGGATTTTCCAAGTTGAATTGCTGCGCGTAGGTGAGGCGCGGCGCATAGGCGATATCGCAGCCTAGCCCGATCGCGAGCTTTTGCGCAGGCGCATTAAAGGTTCCATCAGCACGGCTAATCATTTTCGCGATAGAAAAATAAGTCGTCTCATCTGGCATCTGTATCATTTGACTAATCGTTGTACCGGGAGTTTGAAAGCATTCGTGAATATTCCACAGAGGGCAGGCGCCTCCAAATTGAGAGAAGTGGAAGCGTCCTGCACTGAAACGTTTGGAGACATTACCTGCAATATCAATTCGAACGAAAAAAAACGGAATGCCGCGTGCGTCAGGTTTTTGGAGTGTTGTTAGGCGGTGCGCGGTTTGCTCAAAACTCGTTCCAAAACGATGTGCAAGTAAGTCCACATCATACTTAATGCGTTCGGCTTCTTTTAAGAAGCGTGTGTAAGGCATGAGTGTCGCGGCAGCGAAATAATTTGCCAATGATGTTCTCATCAAACCTTCAGCCTCACGCCCGGGAAGGTTGGCTGATTTTACGATGTCATCAATAAGGTCCCGATGTTCTAGCATCCCAATTTGAAAGGCGAGTTGAAAGCGGCGTCCGGATTGGCGCAATAGTTCTGAGAGATTGATGCGTTTACTGTGCCGATCAAAATAGCGCAGCATTTGCGGCATAATATCTATAGGGACTATTCGGACACCGAGCCCATGCTTTTCTTTCAGACGCTCTGTTAGGGCTGCATGCGGTTCCCTCTTTGTAAGTCCGAGTTCATGCGCCAGGATTTCTGCGGCTTCGTCAAGGCGCGGGAAGAAGTTTTTCCGTTTGTGAATGAACCTGCGAACCGTTTCTACGGCCTCTGCAGATTGTTCTAGGAGTTCAACTTTGTCCCGATCTGAGGTCATATCCATATTGCGGCGCGCAAGATCTCTATGTTTACTGTAGAGTTTTAACAAAGCTTTTGCCGCATTCGGACTTATATTGACGAGGTCTTCGGCTTCATTTTTGGAGATTGTCTCGCCCTTAAAAAGGGGGTCGCGGAGTGTTTCATAAATTTCGGCGACAAGGTGCGCGTCACCAGCCCCTGTAAAATCGCCAATATCAAAATCATAAACCTCTGCCATTTTTAATAAAACTTTAGCTGATAGAGCCCGTTGATTACGTTCCATCAAATTAAGGTAAGATGTTGAAATGCCTAGGTCTTCAGCCATGCGCGCCTGTGTCAACCCGAGGGTTTGCCGAAACCGTCTTAGGCGTGGTCCAATCAGTAGTTTTTCTTTTTTCTGACTCATAGTTTACAACATTTACAAATTATACAAAATACTTATTACAAGAATTGCAAAAATACCTATAATTTACAATTACTTATAGATATTCAAATTTATTTGTAAATATAGTGCGGTAACTTTTAATAGTGGAGTTTGCCGTGAATATTACTGCTACAAATACTGATAAACCAATCTCACGTCATCGGGTTTTGGCCAAGGTCGTCGGTCAGACGGTCAGAGGCTATGAAGATGTCCTAACGCCCGATGCCTTGTTGTTTCTGGCCGACCTAGAGCGCCGTTTTGGGCCGCAACGGCGTATTTTGCTCGAGAACCGCCGGCTGCAGCAAGAACGCTTTGACGACGGTGAATTGCCAACGCAGCCAGCCGAAACCAAACATATTCGGAATAGTGTCTGGGAGGTGGATCCCTGTCCCCCAGCATTAAAAGATCGCCGTGTCGAAATCACCGGACCCGTGAGCCGGAAAATGATGATAAATGCCCTTAATTCTGGGGCCAAGATGTTCATGGCCGACTTTGAAGACGCCTCAAGTCCTACCTTCGCGAATATGATAGAGGGGCAAATCAATATGCGCGATTATGCGCGCGGCACACTATCACTCAAGACCGAAAAAAAATCATACAGCCTTGGTGAAGAGACGGCGACGATGCTCGTTCGTCCGCGCGGTTGGCATCTCGAAGAAGCTAACATTACGGTGGACGGACTACCTATGTCGGCCAGTCTCGTCGATTTTGGTTTGCACTTCTTTCACAATGGCAAGCTTTTAGCGGATAATCACCGCGGTCCGTTTTATTATCTTCCGAAGATTGAGAGCTATCAAGAAGCTCGATTATGGAATGATGTTTTTAATTTTTCTCAGGCTGTTTGCGATATTCCCAATGGGACAATTAAAACGACTGTCCTGATTGAAACATTGCCCGCAGCTTTTCAAATGGATGAGATCCTTTATGTTCTGCGTCGCCATATTACAGGGCTTAACTGCGGACGCTGGGATTATATCTTTAGCTACATAAAAACGCTGCGAAACCATAAAGAATTCCTACTGCCTGACCGTGCGCAAGTCGGTATGGATAGAGGCTTCCTGTCGGCCTATGCCTCGCGCCTCGTTGAGACATGCCATAGACGCCGCGCCCATGCGATGGGCG
>CAZPLJ010000117.1:0-2610 GCA_964587545.1 uncultured Caulobacterales bacterium
GGATTTGGTGCAGCCTTTTTCGATATAGAGCGTGTTGAAGTTAATATTGGACCTCAAGGCACTTTGCGAGGACGTAACGCGACGGCCGGCTCTGTAAACATTATACCATGGAAGCCGGGAATTGGTCATAATGACGGAGGGTTAGAGGTATCATATGGGAATTTTAATGACTGGCGGGTTGAAGGTGTTGCAAACGTAACGGTTACCGAAAATTCAGCGTTACGCATCGCGGGTTTTAAATCTCAACGCGATAGTTTCTCAAATAATGTGTCACCATGTAGCTCGGAAATCGCAGGTGTAGATATTCCGACTTGTGAGGATGAAGGCGTTGGTGTTGCTGAAGCCGCGGATGATTTAGGGCTTAGAGCCTCGTACCTGATAGAACCTACGAATGATTTACGTGTCACGTTAACTGCTGATTATATTGAGCAAAAAGGGTCCGGTTGGACAGGGATCAACTATGCTAATCCATTGGGGAATGGCCTTTTACCATCTGATATTGAGAACCCTCGGGATGTTATCGGTCGTGCCTTTACTCCTGAAGAAGACACGGAGCATTGGGGATTAAAAGGCCATGTCGAATATGACTTTGGTGATTTCAAGGCGGAGTATATCGGCTCTTACAGAGACTTGGTTTATGATTATGACTTTGTAACACCGGCGACTCCCTTCTATGAAGGAGTTATTGAAAGTCTAGGGCCACTTGATTTTGATAATTTTTCTCGTGTGAACTTTATTACAGATTCTGAGTCTCAGGTGCATGAAGTGAGATTATTCTCTGACAATGACTCAAAATTAGATTGGACCATAGGCGGTTTTTATTTCGAGGAAGACCAACGGACATTTTTAGGGACAACAGGCGACCGAAACCCATTCTTTTTCGGTGTTGAATTTAATCAGTTCACAGATACGGACAGCTTCTCATTTTATGGCGATGCAACTTATAATGTGAGTGAAGATTTCCGTATATCCGGCGGTTTAAGATACACGGATGATCATAAGGAACGTTTCGGTGTGAATGCTCGATTTGGTCAAACATTCATTATCGGTGGTGACGGATTTGGGTGTTGTTTTGCGCCTCCAGTTGGCACAGAGGGGTTTGAATTTGCTGCATTTGATCGAACTATTTTTAACCCGGATACAGATGGTGATAATGCGATCTCGCCTCAAGAGCTTATAAACTTTTATTTTGACGGCGTGAATACATTTGGAGCAAGAGACGGCTTAGACGATATTTTTGCTAATGGAGAAGTTGTTGATCCTATTCCATTTGGTGAGCGGCCATTATGTCCAGAGGGATTAATCGGGTTCGACGGCACATCAAATGGAAGTTGTTTTACGCAAGAAACGGCTAATGTTTTTGATCCCGCCGTATTTACCCCTTTAGTGGACCGTGTTTCGTTCGCGGTCGCTGTGCCGGAATTGTCATCTATTGCGCTACAAAACGGGGCGCTAGACAATGATTTCATAGATTGGCGTATTCGCGCGGAATATGATCTCGATGAAGATAAATTACTGTATGGCTTGATTGCCACAGGAAATAAGTCCGGCGGATTTAATGACAATATCGAAGGTCTTGAAGTTGGAGGACTGGTTGAGATTAATCCAGCAGGAGGTGCACCAGCTGAATTTACAACGGATACACCAGCGCCGACATATGGTCCTGAATCGCTCACATTATTTGAGGTGGGTTCAAAAAATGAGTTTTATCTGGGCGATAACAGAGCGAAATTTAATGCCTCAGCTTTTTACTATGATTACGATGATATCCAGCTCACGAACTTGGTTTCTACAGCACAGATATCGGCCTTTCTAAATGGTAATACAGGTGATTTTGAAGCCGGTACTGGCGGTAACGTTGTTGCTTTCACTTTTAATGCTTCCGATGCTGAAATTTACGGCGCGCAATTTGAAGCGGGAATCGACTTACCAGGAGAAATCTCGCTAGACGGTACGTTACTCTGGTTGGCTGAAGCCAAAGTTGTCAATTCTCAGGAAATTCAAGATGCTAGATTCCAAGCAGATGTTGATCCTGAAAATGCTGTCAATCGATCAATCGAAGGCAATCGTTTAATTCGAACCCCGGAAATTCAGTTTAACGGGTCACTGTCAAAAGTTTGGGAAGTAGATAGTGGTAGCTTTGACGGGATTGTATCGCTCGGATATCGTTCCTCTCAACATATGACGATATTTAACGGAATTGACTTTTCTAATCCCGATAACCCTAATTTACGGTTAGATGATCGCGTTGATGGTTACTGGACAATTGACGCCGGAGCTGGATATTCACATGGCAGCGATGGAAAATGGCGTCTCGAAGGATATATGAGTAATTTAACCAATCAGCAAATAGAGCAGGCGATTATTATCACGCAGTTTGATAATACGCGTTTCTTCTCTGTCCCTCGCACATATGGTGCAAGATTGCGGGTTAAATTCTAAGCTGCGGGGTCCGTTGCTAATAGCTTATTCTGGAGACGAAAATGTTACGTTCATTAGCTCTGTTAGCCGCCCTTTTATCTGCGTGTGCTGCGGAGCCAATAAATGCGGCCGAGCCTGAACCTGTATCTATATTCCATAAAGAAAATGGCTGGAACTTAGTGTGGTCAG
>CAZPLJ010000118.1:0-2506 GCA_964587545.1 uncultured Caulobacterales bacterium
CGCGCAATAGTTTCAATCCGTCTTTGAGTTCCGCGTCCTGAAATATAGACGATGATATCTATTGCTTCCGCTATGAGCTCACGCGGGGCAATGGTAACGCCCTCAAGAATAAGCTGTTCTATACGAGACAATGCTGCTTTCGCTGAATTGGCATGCACTGTGGCAATGCCGCCAGGGTGGCCAGTATTCCAGGCCTTAAGCATGTCCAGCGCTTCAGGGCCGCGCACCTCGCCAACGATTATACGGTCTGGGCGTAACCGCAGAGTAGACCGTAAAAGATCTGCTAGTGTCACGCTTTTCCCATGGGTTCGCATAGCGACTGTATCTTTGGCCTTACACTGCAACTCGCGGGTATCTTCGAGAATAAGAACGCGGTCACCTGTATCAGAGACTTCAGATAGCAAGGCATTCGCAAGCGTGGTTTTTCCGCTGGATGTTCCTCCGACTATAAGAATATTTTGACGGGACGTTACGGCATATTTTAGAGCTTGTGCCTGATCCTCAGACATTGTGCCAACCTTGATATAGTCCTCCAAAGTAAACACAGCGACAGCCCCTTTGCGGATTGAAAAACAAGGCGCGGTCGTCACGGGCGGCATCACGCCTTCAAAACGTTCGCCCTTACCCGGAAGCTCGGCGCTAATAATTGGTGACGTTACCGTCACATCTTGATTGATATGGCTCGCAACAAGGCGGACAACACGTTCACCTTCATCAGGCGCTAGAATTTTATCCGTATCAAAACGGCCAGTGCCTAATTTATCGAGCCATAACTTACCATCTGGATTGACCATGATTTCAATAACGTTCGGATCATCAAGCGCGGATGTTATATCCGAGCCTAATGCGGTACGAAGCATAGCCAAGGTCCGAACGTTCGATTTTTGAGATGATATATTAGCCAAATGCATCTCCTCTTTTCTTCGATGAAAGGGAGGCGAAATATTCTATTTCTTTATCGGTCAAGAACTCGTCTTCGGTAATCTTGACATCTCTATCGAGGGCTTTTTTGACGGCCTTACTGCCATCATTCATCCGTTTGCTTAACTCGTCGATAAAATCGTTTAAAAGGCTAACACCCTTAGCAGCTCGTGCGTCTTGGTCAGCCGCACTATATTGAGGCGCGAGTGTGAAAAAGTATTGGACAAACAAAGCCTGCATCTCGATTAAAATCTGGGTGTCACGGTGGATTTGATGGAAATGCCGCGTCATAATATCGAGCCGCGTTATGATCCTGGCATCTCTCATGTCATCACGTTCAAAACTGAAATAACAGGACAACGCGGCATTGATTAGACGGTCTCTAGATTTACCTTTACGGCTGGAGGCTGAATTCAAGGCTCTCCAGTTATCTTCCGTGATGCGGCCTCTAATACGCTGAGATAAATCCTCCATGCTACATCCCCATTTCCGGTTCTGAACCTCGAGAAAAGTCATGCGCGCGAACCAAAGGGGTAGTCTGGCGTTCAAATTGACCCAATTTGATTGAAGTGATTATTTCCTGTTCTTCGCTTTTGTCCTTGATCAGGTCATTTTCTTTTAATTGTTCTTTGTCTTTCGACTGATTGGAAAGTTCCTGTTTAAGTTCACTACTGGATTGAGAACCCCCAACCTCCGTAGGTTCGCTATCTTCAGTCGGGTATAAGCGGTCATCCACAGGCCGTGTTTTATGACCCCATTCACAAGGGATAGGTTTGGGGTAATCGCCCTTTACTGGGGAGAGTTTCGGCGGACTTAAAACACGGCCTGTGAAATTTTTATCAAGATAATATTTGAGTTTTTTGGCTCTAATGGTCGGAAAGCCGGAGACTAAAAGTAACTCTTCATCTGGAGGGAGCTGCATGATCTCACCAGGTGTTATGAGCTGTCGTGCTGTTTCCTGACGGGATACCATCACATGCGAAAGCCAAGGCGCAAGTCGATGTCCCGCATAATTACGCATAGCCCGCATTTCGGTTGTACTGCCTATAGCATCTGATAGGCGTTTGGCGGTGCGCTCGTCATTAGTCGCGAAAGCCACCCTCACATGACAGTTATCGAGAATTGAATTATTAGGACCGTAAGCCTTTTCAATCTGATTAAGCGATTGCGCAATAAGAAAAGAACGCAACCCATAGCCCGCCATGAAGGAAAGGGAGGTTTCAAAAAAGTCTAGACGGCCAAGAGCTGGAAACTCATCGAGCATCAGGAGAAGCTGACGTTGAGGTCTGCCATTAACTTGCGACGAAAGCTTTTCAGTGAGTCGGCGGCCAATTTGATTTAGTATCAAGCGGACCAATGGTTTGGTGCGTGAAATATCCGAGGGCGGGACAACCAAGTACAGCGATACAGGTTTATCGGCATTGATTAAATCATCAATACGCCAATCGCATTTTGAAGTCACCTGGGCGATAGTGGTATCTCGGTAAAGCCCCAAAAAACTCATCGCAGTTGAAAGGACTCCCGAGCGCTCATTGTCAGATTTATTGAGAAGTTCGCGCGCTGCTTGAGCAACAACTGGATGGAC
>CAZPLJ010000119.1:0-2419 GCA_964587545.1 uncultured Caulobacterales bacterium
GGTGCGGGAGGGCTTAGGCGCTCACATCTAGGGATCCGGCCGTGGGAGACATTGCTAACGTGGCCGGTTATCCAGACACCTCGCCTCCACCCAAACCTACAATCCGAGCATCGTCCCCGGGGTGATCAAATCAATGCGCATCTGACTGTCCCGACCCGAGAAACTTATGGTCACATCCCAGCTGGCCTTGTTTCGTGCCGGTGACTGCGATGTGATGATAAGAAATTACCACAGCTTTGGGCATCTAGGATTATTATTCTTTTGATTTTGGATAAGCCCCTGAAATCACGCAAGAATATATTTTTGGGCGCGATTATAAGTTAGGATTAAACGTTTCAAAATCCGTCATTGTCGGACCTGACCCGACAATCCATCCCGAAAACTAGGTAGCAGCGTCTTGATGGGCCCTCGGCTCGAAGGCTGAGGATGACGGAATATTGCAGCGACCAATTATAGCGCCCCATTGAAATCACACCTCAAAACCAGACCTTAGCTCAGTGTCTTACTTGAGGCGATTTTAAGCCGCTCGTTTTATGTCTGCTCTTATGCAGAAGGTATATTGGGCATTTTAGAAAATTGTGTGAGCTTTGCTTATAAAATAAGCGTGACTCTTGGCTCGGCGTGGTTCGCTACACCAAGCTATGGCCCTGCAATATTGCAAGCCTCTCCATCCTAAAACAAATCGTTGCATACTTAGGTGTCCTGAATAAGCTATAGGCCTCAAAGGGGAGAGACATATGACTAAAGCTAACAAGATACACTCTGAAATGACGCGGGTACTTAATGCCCAGCGTGCCGCTCACATCATAGATCGTAATCCCAGCGCACAGATTCGGATCGATCGGATCAACCGCGCTATTGCTTTGCTTGTGGATAATAGAACCGCGTTGCGCGATGCGATAGCTGAGGATTTCGGTCATCGGTCCAAAGATCTCACAGATTTTGCCGATATCATGCCAGGCCTGTCTGCCCTTAAACATGCGCGTAAACATTTAAAGAGCTGGATGCGCGCGGATAAACGCGGCGTTGAATTCCCGCTCGGGTTGCTCGGGGCTAAGGCAGAAGTCAGGTCCACACCCAAAGGCACTGTCGGTATAATGGCGCCGTGGAATTTTCCTGTTGGCATGGTCTTTTGTCCGCTTGCCTGCGCCCTAGCGGCGGGCAATCGGGTCATGATCAAACCCTCCGAGTTTACGGAAGCTACGTCTGGTCTCATGGCTAGCTTAATCGGCAAGTCTTTTTCCGAAGAAGAAATCGCGGTCTTTACCGGCGACCCCGAAGTCGGCGCGGCCTTTGCTAGTCAGCCCCTCGATCATATTATTTTCACGGGGGCTACGTCCATTGGCCGTTTGGTCATGAAAGCCGCCGCCGAAAATTTAACCCCCGTCACGCTTGAGCTTGGCGGAAAATCCCCGGTCATTCTCGGGAAGGCCGCGGCTATGGAAAAAGCGGCCACACGGATTATGAACGGGAAAATGATGAATGCAGGGCAAATATGCCTTGCCCCCGATTATGTCTTTACGCATGAGGCTGATATAGGCTCATTTGTCGAGCACGCGGTACAAGCGGTGCACACCATGTATCCCAGTTTAAAGGACAATGATGATTACACATCGGTGGTCAATCAGCGTCACTTTGAGCGTCTGAACGGCTATCTGGACGATGCTCGCAAAAAGGGCGCCCAAATCGTTGAGATAAACCCTGCCGAAGAAAACTTTTCCCAACAGCCTCACCGCAAAATGATCCCCACTTTGGTGCTTAATCCTACGGATGATATGGAGGTTATGAAGAGCGAAATATTCGGACCTATCCTGCCTGTAAAGTCCTACAAAACCCTCAGCGACGTCACCGATTATGTGAGCCGTCATGACCACCCGCTTGGCTTATATATATTTTCGGATGAAAAATCCGAGGTGGAACACATTCTATCTAACACGACATCAGGCGGCGTAACCGTTAACGATGTTATCTTTCATGTGTCCCAAGAGACCTTACCCTTTGGCGGGGTTGGGCCTTCAGGCATGGGCTCTTATCACGGGCGCGAGGGGTTTGACGAGTTTAGCCAAAAGCGGTCGGTCTATACCCAACTCGGCAGCGAAAAAGTGCTCGGCATGTTCCGTCCGCCCTTTGGAAAACCCTTCTACTCTCAGATTGCGAGACAGTTAAAAAAGTAATCTGCGCAACGAGTAAGCGTCGTAAGATTGTCGCCTATGGCTTATGAGAATTGTATACGGCTTTATGAGGACTTGCTGTAATCAACGAGCGGCTTATTTTGGGCGGTTTAAGCCTCTCAGCTGCCCCAAAGCAGACATTGGCTTATTCTACTCAATCAACTCAAAGCCGCATTGACGCTGTTCTGACTTAACCTGTTTTGTCAAACGTTTGGCGTTGGCGGCATAGGCTTCGGTGACAGATCCGC
>CAZPLJ010000120.1:0-2396 GCA_964587545.1 uncultured Caulobacterales bacterium
TATGCCTCGCGCCTCGTTGAGACATGCCATAGACGCCGCGCCCATGCGATGGGCGGAATGGCGGCACAAATTCCTGTCAAAAATGACGAATCTGCGAATAAGGCCGCCTTTGAAAAAGTCCGCCTAGATAAGCAACGTGAAGTGCGCCTCGGTCATGATGGTACATGGGTTGCTCATCCGGACCTCGTAGATGTTGCTATGCAGGCTTTTGACGCAGATATGCCCAAGAGTAATCAAATCCTAAGTAAGCGGCAATATCCACGCATATCAAATGAAGCGATGCTGTCAGCGCATACAGGTACGGTTACCGAAGCTGGCGTTCGGACGAATATCGAAGTTGGTATTCGCTATATCGCGGCGTGGCTTTGCGGCAAAGGCGCAGTGCCCATCCATAATCTTATGGAAGATGCAGCGACAGCGGAAATTTCTAGAAGTCAAATTTGGCAATGGTTGACCCATAGCGCCGAAGTCGAAATGAGCGGCGGGGGTACAGAAACTCTTACCGATACGCTTTACGAACGAATATTCGGCGAAGAAATCGCTGAGCTTAGAGCAAGTCTCGGCGAAGACGGTTTTACAGCTGGGCGCTTCCCTGAAGCCGCCGACATTTTCACTCAAACCGCAACGGCGGATGTCCTGCCCGAGTTTCTAACCATCCCTGCTTACGCCATCTTGGAGGCATAAATGACCTATTCAAACACATTAAAAACACTACAAACACGCTATCCAAGCGGCGCGCCTGCGGGCATAAACCTCGAGGACCTCGCGCAACTAAAGACACAAAATACATTTGAAACGCATTTGGAGATTGCCAAAGCTATGTCCAAAGTCATGCGTGCTGATATGGCCCGTTATGATGAGGATACGAGCCAGTTCACGCAATCATTGGGGTGCTGGTCGGGCTTTCACGCGATGCAAATGATGCGCGCGATTAAACGCCAGAAAGGAACGCTCGATGGCTCTTATGTATATCTTTCAGGCTGGATGGTTGCGGGCCTTCGCAACCGCTTTGGGCATCTTCCAGATCAGTCCATGCATGAAAAGACATCGGTTGTTGACCTCATAAAAGAGATTTATACCTCGCTCCGTCAGGCCGATGAAGTTGAGCTGAATGATTTATTCGCAGAGCTTAAGGCGGCGACATCTCAGTCTCAAAAAGACACTATTATTGCTAAAATCGACAATCATGAAACTTATGTGCGTCCAATCATTGCTGATATTGATGCAGGTTTTGGAAATGTCCATGCGACTTACCTTCTCGCGAAAGAAATGATCAAAGCAGGGGCGTGTTGTCTCCAAATTGAAAACCAAGTCTCTGATGCTAAACAATGCGGTCACCAAGACGGGAAAGTCACCGTGCCACGCGAAGACTTTGTTGAAAAACTCCGAGCGTGCCGCATGGCTTTTGAGGAGCTCGGTGTAGATGACGGCGTTATCGTTGCCCGTACGGATAGCCTTGGGGCAGGTCTCACTCAAAAAATCCCTGTGTCCAAAGAGATAGGCGACGCGGCCTATGAATATAATAAGTGGCTAGAAACAGACCTTGTTACCGACCTGAACCCGCTCTCAGAGGGCGATGTTGCTTTGTATCGTGATGGCGAGCTGGTAAAGCCCGTGCGCTTACCGAATGGCCTATATAAATTTAAAGCGGATACAGGCGAACACCGCGTTGTCGAGGATTGTATCTCTAGCCTGAACGACGGGGGGGCAGACTTGTTGTGGATTGAAACCGCAACACCAAATGTGGCGCAAATCGCCTCTATGGTCGACCGCATTCGCAAAAAAGCGCCTCATGCCAAGCTCACTTATAATAACAGCCCGTCTTTTAACTGGACGTTGAATCTGCGAAAGCAAGTGCGCCAAGATTGGATTGATAGCGGCAAAATTCAAGCAGGTGACTATCCTGATAATACGCAGCTTATGTCTGCGGCCTATGATGAAGACACTCTCGGTATTGAAGCCGATGCACGGCTGCAAGCGTTCCAAACAGACATCGCGCGAGAGGCGGGCGTGTTCCATAATTTGATTACGCTGCCCTCATTCCATGGAACGGCCAAGGTTATGAATGATCTCTCCGAAGGCTATTTCGGCGAACAAAAAATGCTTGCCTATGTCAAAAATATTCAGCGCGAAGAAATTCGAACGAATGTCTCTGCCGTGAAACATCAACATGAAGTCGGCTCAAACCTTGGCGATGATTTTAAAGAAATGACCGGCGGTGAACGTGCGCTTAAAGCTGGCGGGGAACATAACACCATGAACCAGTTTGAAAGTGCGGCTTAAGAAACTTTCATTGTAAGATGAGATTAGGTCCGCTTTGGCGTTAAGCGGACCTAACCTCATTATCGTCTAAGGTTCGGGTTAGAGATATTTACTCCTTTTTGAATGTCTTAAAA
>CAZPLJ010000121.1:0-2215 GCA_964587545.1 uncultured Caulobacterales bacterium
GAGCAATGCGAGCAGGGCGTGGATTATTTCACCATCCATGCGGGTGTGCGTCTGGCCTATATTCACCTCACTGTCGACCGCGTCTGCGGGATTGTCTCGCGCGGCGGGTCTATCATGGCGAAATGGATGCTGACCCATCACAAAGAGAGCTTCCTCTACACCCATTTTGACGAGATTTGTGACATTATGCGTGCCTATGATGTGACCTTCTCGCTCGGCGATGGTTTGCGCCCCGGCGCGATTGCTGATGCCAATGACGCCGCGCAATTTGCCGAGCTGGAAACGCTGGGCGAGCTCACCAAAATCGCGTGGGAGAAAGGCTGTCAGGTCATGATTGAAGGCCCCGGCCACGTCCCCATGCATAAGATCAAGGTCAATATGGAAAAGCAACTCCGCGAATGCGGCGAGGCGCCTTTCTATACGCTCGGCCCGCTCACGACCGATATCGCGCCCGGCTATGACCATATCACGTCGGGCATAGGCGCGGCCATGATTGGCTGGTTCGGCACGGCCATGCTGTGCTATGTGACACCCAAAGAACATCTGGGCCTGCCTGATCGTGACGATGTCAAAGTCGGCGTGATCACCTATAAGCTCGCCGCCCACGCGGCGGATCTGGCCAAAGGTCACCCGGCGGCGCAAATTCGCGATGACGCTCTCTCTCGCGCCCGCTTTGAGTTTCGCTGGGAAGATCAGTTTAACCTCGCCCTTGATCCGGAAACGGCGCGTGATTTCCATGACCAGACCCTGCCCAAAGAAGCTCATAAAGTGGCGCATTTCTGCTCTATGTGCGGGCCGAAATTTTGCTCCATGAAAATCACCCAAGATGTGCGCGACTATGCGGATGGCCTCTCTGATAATGAAAAGGCCGCCCTACAGCTTGACGCCAAACAAGGCATGGCCGAGATGAGCGAGAAGTTCAAAAAAGCCGGCAGCCAGCTTTATATATCCGAGAGCGGAGAGGTGAGAGAGCCGATAGATTGATGGATCACCCGATCAAGTCGGGTGATGACGGTTAAGGGGCGTCGGGATAGCTGACGAGCCTGAACGTAACAGTGGGAATCGCTTTCAATCAATTGCAAAACTTCCTTTCCCGTCATAGCCCGGCTTGACCGGGCTATCCATTCAGATACACTTAGTGGGTGAAAAAAGGACACGTCTACATACTTGCGTCCAAGCCCTATGGCACCCTCTACATTGGCGTGACCAGTGACCTACCCCAAAGATTAGAGGAACATGAAAACGACGTTTACCCGGACAGTTTCACGTCAAAATATGACGTCAAGACCCTCGTATATTTCGAAGAATATGACCGAATTACAGACGCGATCCACCGTGAAAAACGCCTCAAAAAATATAAACGCCAATGGAAAATCGACTTGATTGAAAAAGCCAATGCGGATTGGAAACCTTTACATCCTGTTTTTGGAACGATTGTTGAGAAGATTTAGGAGTGGATTGATTGATGGATCACCCGATCAAGTCGGGTGATGACGATGGGGGTAAATCGTCTATCTAGCAATTAATTTGTTGGAGATTGAGTGAGTTTCACTTACCCATATATAATATATGGCTCGGGAATTACGCATATATACCGATTACGATGTGGCTCTGCGTTATAAACGGAAAATGGAAAGAAGTTTCCTAATCAATCTCTCTGTCGCTGCCGCCATTATCGTGTTGAGCCATCGTCCGAACATTTCAGAGATTCCGCTTTATCTTATTGCGGCCATTTTCCTGCTAATAGCTGGATTGTCTTATTATTCGAGAAACTCAATGCTGAAAGATGCCGAAGCCGGGCTGATGGTGTTCCGATTTACAACAGAAGGCTGGTACCGTAATGAAAGCTCAGTTCTTTACAGGTGGGACGATTTTAAACGGGTCGACTTTCACGATCGTGCCATTACCTTTTATGAAGCCAAACAGCACAAAATTCACAGCACGACGATCTCGCCCATGCTGATGACCGATGTTGATTTTGACAAGGCGGAGCAATGGATACGCCAATATCTCCCGTCGCATATGAGGTCATAATTGTGCAACAACTGGGATTCAGTATGGTTTCTCAATTAACCCCCACTCAGCGCCAGACATACAGCGCGAGCCGAGAGAGTATTTAGATTATGATTACAGCCTACACCGCCAATACGCCTAATGGCGTGAAAGTCACCATTGCTTTGGCGGAGCTGGGGCTTGTTCGCGGTTCTGATTATAC
>CAZPLJ010000122.1:0-2204 GCA_964587545.1 uncultured Caulobacterales bacterium
TGAAAGCATCTAAGCGGGAAACCCCCCTCAATACTAGAACTCCCTTGAGAGTCGTGGAAGACCACCACGTTGATAGGCTGGGTGTGGAAGCATGGTGACATGTGAAGCTTACCAGTACTAATAACTCGATTGGCTTGATTTTTTTAGGTCAAGGCGCCCATGCGCGGCGGTTAATTCGCCCGCATACAGCATAAGTGTTCAAGCATTTATGTTGGCACTGCACAGGCTCGAAAGAGCAAAAATGATATCTTTACTTTAAACTTTATGATCTGCATTAACCGGGTGGTTATTGCGAGAGGTCCCCACCCGATCCCATCCCGAACTCGGTCGTTAAGCCTCTCAGCGCCGATGGTACTATGTCTTAAGGCATGGGAGAGTAGGTCGTCGCCCGGTTTTTCCAGAAATTTGGTGATCCTCGCAAAGGAAAAAATAAAGCATCCCTCCATAACACCGAAATACACAAAGCCCCGCCTAATCAGCGGGGCTTTTGTTGTTTTGGAGAACACATCAGGCTGAAGTATGACAAAACGCTAACGTCTGCTTTTGAGGAGAAGCGGGCATTAGGCCATCGGGGCAATCTATTCACTTAAATAAGCTGCAACGAAGTCGACTTTTTCAAGCTCACCAGTACCAATAGTCTTTAATTCATCCAATAAATCAGTTTTTACTTTTTGGGTGCAGAGTGTTTCGGCATCCTTTTTCACAGCTGATCCATCTCTATTAATTAAATTAGTAGCCCTCAAAGCGGTCAAATAAGAAATGGGGCCTCCCAAAACTGGTTCATCATGCTTTCTACCCGCTGCTTTGTGTCTCTCATATAAATAATTATGCATGCCGGTTATCTGGTCCATCGTTACTTTGGCAGGAACACCAAGTTCGCAAACGCGAGCTATTGCATTCGCATATGCTACAGCCTGAACGAAAGGGGGCACTTTTATAAGGCGATTGTTTGTGAGGGAATGATCTATAATTGGCGTGATTGTCCAATTTTTTTGCCCTTCAGACAGATACGGAGAATTCACATTAGGCTTATCGGCAGATTTATCGCTGTCTTCAGGAACTTCAACACGCACGATTATCGGGCTTTTCTGCCCCTGAACCTTAATATAACAGAGCCTGACTTTCATTCCGTCGGAGATTGGTCCTCCGCGGATAGATGAACGATTCAGGCCTCCCGTTATGTTATATTTAGAGAACTTGAATGGTCTGTTTTGAACCGTGAATGTTTCAGTTGCGCCATCTGGGGAAGTTCCGAACTTTTCAACTTTTCCTTCTATAATTGTGCATGTGTTTCTTATGGAGGCCAAAGCTGGTTTCGCGTTCTTCTGTATAAAACCGATTCCGATAATAAGCGTTAATAATACTACAAAACAGGCTATCCATTCAAGACAAACACTAAGGATGTGTAGGAGTCCTTTGCCATATAGAAACCCTGAAGTTTTCCATAAAATGATAGATATAATTATTCCACCGACAGGGTAGTACCAACCATCGAAAAGGCTTAACGCGGAGTTATATTCGACGCTGTATTCCATTTAACGGCCGTGTCTCCATATCAATCTTGAATTCATCATAAAGGTAACATGAAAATATAGGTCCACAAAGTTTCTATATTTCAGTTGCCTGCTGATTCTTTCAAACATTCTAATGTCTGCTTTTGGAGGATTAGCGGACTTAGACATTGCTTGGTCCAAAATTAAATCACGAATTTCCTCAATCATCCTTCGAGACAGCCTCATCCTGAGGAGCCACCGCGGCGGCGTCTCGAAGGACAAGGCGTCCTCAGGATGAGGATATAATATTCCTAAGGACTAGCCGCGCTCAAAATCAAATAATCTTTTGCATTCAATCTCTTACGCGAAACCCTCACAAAAATAATCCTAGATGCCTAAAACGGGTGTATGTTTCTATCATCACATTGCAGTCACCCGTTCTTTTGAGAACAGCTGGGATGTGACCATAAGTTTTCTTGGGCCGGGACAGTCACGCGCGATCTGGTTTGATGTTCAAGAAACGGTGCTCGGATTGTAGGTTTAGGGTAAGCTTGGGTTTAGATAACTGGCCCATGTGACAGTCCACCCTGAGGCCGGATCCTCACGATAAGCGCCTGCGCCCTCCGTCCCCCTGCGGAGCTGGGTATAAGACCCCAGTCGACTGGTGTGAAACGAGGTCGTCGTGGAAGAAAGCATCGCCGCACAGTTTAA
>CAZPLJ010000123.1:0-1914 GCA_964587545.1 uncultured Caulobacterales bacterium
CCGGCCTGACCGGGTAATCCATGGATAGCCCGATCAAGTCGGGCTATGACGAGAAAGAAGGAGACGACCCGATGTGTCTTAGAACCTACACCTATGCCTTTAGGGGGACTCGGCGCTAATTCTTATCTCCGTTCAGGAAGACATGAATATCTCATTTTTTTGTTCAATTGAGACTGATCTTGAGGTAAAGACAATCAGGGATTGATGACGGATATAAAACTACTTTTTCCTGAAGACATTGAGAGACCCAAAAAGTGAGATGACATGATTGATAAACAAAAACTGATAGAGGTTGAAAAGGTCGCTCGTTGGCTTATGGCCCTCATCTTATTAACAGCCGGCATAAGTAAATTTTTCAGCGACGGGGGGTTCAAGGCTTATTATTCGGGTCTTTTTGGCAATGAAGATCTCCGGCTCAATTTCCCTGCCTTTACATATGATACCTATCTTAGCCTCATCCCATTTATCGAAGTTGGGCTTGGAATTGCGCTTCTTTTCGTTGCCCTCAAACGTTTTACCATTTGGGCCTGGTATGCCTTTATGGCGTCACTGCTTATCGGGCATTACATTTTACAAGAATTTTCCGCTGTCAATCAAATGTTGATTTATTTTGTCTTGGGCATGATTTGCCACATCCTTCCGACTAAGCCCGACAGTTAGGCGTGATTAAATATTCCTATGTCGTATAAATCTGGATATGGATTTCCAAGAGATGCCTATTTCGATGAAGATAGAATAAAGCGGCTGCATTATAACAAATGGGTTTTTGTGGCCACGCGCGGCGACTTACAAAAAGTTAGAAATTATTTTGAGTTTACCTTATTGGGTGAGAGCTATTTCCTCGTCCACGGGGCAGATGGCACCATAAAAGGGTTTGCCAATCGATGTGCACATCAAAGCGCAAGGCTCGTTAGAAAAGAGACCGGTAAATGCGGCGCACGCATTATTTGCCCTAACCACCAATGGGCTTTTGATCTCGCCACAGGTGAACTTGTTAAAGGCATGGGCATGCCCGAGGGTTTTGAAAACAGCTCTGACGGTAAGGACATTTTCCTAAATGAAATCGCGGTCGAAGAGGTCGAAGGTCTGCTCTTTGCCTGCCTAAACCCGAATGCCACACGCGAAGACTTGGACATTATTGAAGAGCTTATCTCGCCCTATACGAATGTGTTTCACTTAGGAGGACGCGATTATAAGCTCGCCTACCATGAACGCGAAGTCGTTGAGGCTAGTTGGCTTTCTGTGATGATTAATAATCGCGAATGTAATCATTGCGCACAAAATCATAAGCAGCTTTTACAGCTGTTTGATGCGTCCAGCTTTAACGGGACAATGACGCCAGAATATAAAGCATTATTAGAAGCCGCGCAGACGCGTTGGGACGAAAAAGGTTTGAAATGGAAAGAGCAAGCTTTCACCGTTTCCGACCAATGTCGGGTGGCGCGTTATCCGTTGGCGCAAGGGTTTAAGTCTATCACTTTCGATGGAGAACCCGCATCGAAGACGCTTATCGGGCCGCATATCGAAACGGGCTATGATGAAGGTACGCTTTCGATCTGGCTTAATCCAAATGCCTGGATACATATGACGTCAGATCATATTGCTACGAATTGGGTGTTGCCCATCGATGCGACGCGCTGCACGCTATACACCAGCTGGATCGTGCATAAAGACGCTGTTGAAGGCGAAGATTACACTAAAGCACATTTAACGGATGTCTGGAGGGTTACGAATGCAGAAGACGTCGAACTATGCTATTCGATGACCCAAGGTACTAAGTCCGAATATTATAGGCCGGGCCCCTTCTCTCCGGTTGAAAAATTCTGCGCGCAGTTTTGCGACTGGTATATGAAATATTCGGAAGCCTAAACGCCCGACCGACCGTCAATTGAAATTGACAGACGCGAAACTTAG
>CAZPLJ010000124.1:0-1843 GCA_964587545.1 uncultured Caulobacterales bacterium
TTTTTTATTTTGATTTCTATAGTTTGAAACCTTTATAGTATTTTCCAACCTCTAAGCGCGTAAATCAAATCAATAATCGAGCCGGTGTTCGATATTTTCGGAGATAATAGGGCGCCCTCGCCGAACGGCCGGATAGGCCAGACAATCCATCATTGCGAGCCTGGCTTTAGGCACAACGCGGTCGTCGGAACATGTGGCGGTATGAATTTCAAAAAGACCATTAATGTAGATGTCGAACGTGAACTCACAATATCCCGATCCATAATATGAACTGATATCGATTTTGGGACAGTCTTTGACATAAGCTTCACTATCAGAAATTCCTCCATCTTCGGCGATGTCTTTATCCCACCCGGAACTTCGTGTTGACCATTGTGCTGATGAGCTGCGTCCGTTTTGAGTTGATTTTTGAACACGTCTGGAGGCTTTAAAATAAACGGTCTCGTTCATTTCTTTACCTATTGGATATCCGTCATATAGGGCCGGACGATAGCGTTGCCCAAAGATAATCTGGTGGGTTAATGGCCTTAATCTGTTTTCGGTGCACCATTGGATGGTTAAATTTTCCGGATATCCCAGTTTGGAAACCTCGAACTTAACATCACATTCCCCGTCATATTTTTGGATTAAATGTCGGTTGCGGCTTTCACATATGCTCATGGGGCGATCGCCGATCTTGGCGTAATCGGCAAAGCGTTCACCGCAGGCATTGACGCCTTGATCAATTTTTTTAAGGTCTTCGGTTTCCCGAACGCTATTTCCCTTGAGTTTACCAATATTAAATTCGACGCGCGTCTTGAACAAAGCACTTTCAATCGGACGACCAAAATAAAGCGCGGGCAGATATCGATGTCCCTGAATAAAATTGAGAGCCGGATCAATCAGTTTGGCATCAGAGCAGCTTTCCAAAACAATGTGGCGAGGTTTGCCCATTTCCGAGACTATAAATTTAATTTCACAATATCCATACTCCGCATAGTCCACGCGCTCCAGCTCCGGCTTTAAGCATAATTTGGCTTTGCGATGTCCGACCCGTTTCCGGTCCTCGAGGGTTTCCGCGCAGGGGCCTGAGCTTGGCGGCGTGGGAGCTTTTGGGATCGCCACAAGCTCTATGCGTAAGTCCCTGTGGGCCTTCCACATAAACTCATTAGAAAAGAGAGGAATGAATTTTGTGAGATACCCCTCATGCTCGATTTTTACCTCTCCCGGGTTGAGAGGAAGGTCATTAATCTGGCAGGGCATGCCGTGGCAGACGATTTTATTCTCATAAGAAACCGTCGCGGTCTCCGGCGACAAGCTTAGCTCAACACTCCGGGGAATGGCGCCAACATTCCACGCTATATATGCCAAGATTAAAAGCCCGAGCCAAAACACCGAAAAAGACCGGTTTTGGACCCGCTCAACATGGACACTCGGAACCGGCGCAGAGCTCTCTCTGTCGATAGCCTTTTCCCGAGCCGCCGTCGCAGCCTGACGGTCCGCGAGGCGCTTTTTAGCGCGGTCGCGCGCGGCCGCTTTAATTATCTCTTCAATGCTGAGTATGCGTTACTCCCCTTTATCATCTCTAGACTTACGAAGAGTTGGGTAACTTGTCGACCACGGTTTCGCGGTCATTCACTTGCTTTTTCATTTGCAATGCTGTGCTCATGACTATCTTGCCGGTATTATCTTCTTGCCTGCGTCCTTCTTCTACGTGTTCTTCTTGTGCGCGTTGCTCTTGTTTTCGTCCCTTTGTTTTGCAGCCTACTCAGGCTTACGTTTGCGCCTTAGGTCTTTTAAAATGTCTTTAATATTGAGTATATGAGCCTCCCTTATAAACTTATGTGTGTACGCAGGAGCAAAA
>CAZPLJ010000125.1:0-1766 GCA_964587545.1 uncultured Caulobacterales bacterium
TTACCGCGCGAAAGGGGTCTCGCTTTCACTTTATGTTGAGGCTAGTGTGAAGTGTGAAAGCGATTTTTTCATATCCTGCGCTCATATTGCTGAGACTTTATCAACTCACCCTGTCGCCAGTGTTTTACTTTTTCGGTATACGATGTCGGCATGAGCCGAGCTGTTCCAATTATTCCATGAAGGCGATAAAGCGCCATGGTTTCTGGGTCGGGGGGTGGATGACGCTGGCGCGTTTATGCCGATGCCACCCATTTGGAACTTCCGGGGTTGATAATGTGCCGGAACATATTAGTAAGCCCCCTTTATGGGCGCCGTGGCGATACGGTGTCTGGCGACTTAACAATGATGAGTGCTGCAATGGTCACGATCACATTTCCTGATGGTAATACCCGCGATTATGAGACGGGTGTGACGTCAATGGCGGTGGCCAAGTCGATCTCTAAGGGCTTGGCGAAGAAAGTGCTGGCCGCTAAAATTAACGGCGAACTGCGTGATGCGTCACGCGAGATTGAGGGTGATGCTGCTATTGAGCTGATCACAGCCCAAGACCCGGAAGGGCTTGAGCTGATCCGTCATGACTGCGCGCATGTGCTGGCCGAAGCCGTGCAAGAGCTTTTCCCCGGAACGCAAGTTACAATCGGACCCGTTATTGAGAACGGCTTTTATTATGACTTTGCGCGCGATGAACCTTTTAGTGAGGATGATTTTGCTGCCATTGAAAAAAAGATGGCGTTTATCATCAACCGCAATGATAAATTTGAGCGTCATGTCTGGGCGCGCGATGAGGCGATTAAAACCTTCCGCGAGATGGGCGAGGCTTATAAAGCCGAGCTTATCGAAGATCTCCCCGAGAGCGAAACTATTACGGTTTATAAGCAGGGCAAATGGTTTGATCTTTGCCGGGGGCCACATCTCCCATCTACGGGTAAAGTGGGTAAGGCTTTTAAACTGATGAAGGTTGCCGGCGCCTATTGGCGAGGGGATGCGAAAAACGCGCAACTTCAACGTATTTACGGAACCGCCTGGGCCACGCAAGAAGAACTCGATGCGCATCTCACCCAACTGGCCGAAGCCGAAGCGCGTGATCATAGACGTCTGGGTAATCAGCTTGATCTCTTTCATTTCCAGGAAGAAGCCCAGGGCCAAGCCTTTTGGCATGCACGTGGCTGGACGCTTTACCGGATCGTGCAAGAGTATATGCGCCGTCGTCAGATTGAATATGGCTATGAAGAAATCAAGACGCCGATGTTAATGGACCGCAAATTTTGGGAGGCCTCGGGTCACTGGGATAAATACCGCGAAAATATGTTTATCACCACGATTGATGAAGAGGATAAGACATTATCTCTCAAGCCGATGAACTGTCCCTGCCATATTCAGGTTTTCAATCACGGCCAAAAATCCTACCGCGATCTTCCTATTCGCTATGCCGAATATGGTTCATGTCATCGCTATGAGCCCAGCGGGGCGTTGCATGGGTTGATGCGGGTGCGGGCCTTCACACAGGATGATGGGCATATTTTTTGCCGTGAAGACCAAATTACGCAGGAGGTTAAACTTTTCACCGAGATGCTTAAATCTTGCTATGCGGATATGGGATTTGATGAGGTGATGGTGAAGTTCTCAACCCGGCCTGAGGTTCGCGTGGGGTCTGACGAGGTTTGGGATCGCGCCGAAGCGGCCCTTAAAGAAGCCGCAGATGCCTCCGGCCTGGAGGTTGAATTAAATGAGGGTGACGGAGCTTTTTACGGCCCGAAGCTAGATTT
>CAZPLJ010000126.1:0-1736 GCA_964587545.1 uncultured Caulobacterales bacterium
TACACCGTCACGGCCCGTATTACCCATGACGAAACGCCAGACGCACCCGACGCGCGGCAAGATGGATTCTGGCCGAGCCTCTATAAAGACGATGCAGGGTTCATAGGGTCAGGCAATGGCTTTCGAGATCGCACTGCAAAAGCCCAAGCCAAGGCAGAAGCCGTTATGGCCGCTTGGAAGAATGACGAGTGGTTTTATTGCGGCGTCATTCTATCCGTTGCGATTGAGGGCCTAACCCTCGACAGATTTGCCGCAAGCCTATGGGGCATTGAGGCGAACTATCCCGATAGTGACAACGCCTATCTAACCGAAGTCGCAAACGAGCTTTTGCCCGAAGCTATCGCCGAGGCAAGCGGAGCGGGCGCGGCAATGCTCTATCCTTTGCCAAGCCGAGAGCGCGGCATGACCCGCCAGTTTGAAACAACAGAGGTTGGAAGCCAGAGCCTGATTGACGGGGTGCGCCCCATCAGTTTGGGCGAGAAACTAACCGCCCGAACCGCGCACCCGATGACTCCCAAACGCAACCCCCATGCAGGGCAGAAGCCTTGCGACCACGGCTTATTCGACGAGGTCGGCCGTGCGCAAATCGACTTGTTAGACCTCATTTTAAACCAAACCTAAACCAATAGGAGGCTCCCATGAGCAAACCATAAGAAGTGAGTGAAGTGGTTGAGGCCTTCTTGACCAACACAACACGCGACGCTGGAATAGACCCAATTCTAGACAGAATTGTTGCGCGTTATGTTACGGAAAAAGAGGAAGCCGAGCAGGTCTTATTTAAAGGCACGGCGAAAGCTTATGTCCGCACCTATGAATTTTTAGCTGCCATTTTGCCTTTCACAAACATTGAGTGGGAACGTCTGTCTATCTTTTTTAGTTTACTAGTTCCCAAACTTCCATCACCTCAGACAGATGACCTAACGGCGGGACTATTGGAAACGATAGACTTAGACAGTTACCGTATTGAGAAACTGGAGCAAATTCAGATCGCCCTCGCAGACGAAGACGGACGCTTAGAGCCTATTCCGCAAGAGGGAGGAGTAGGATTACCTGAAGCAACTCTTGAACCACTTTCCGAAATATTGCGGTCTTTCAATGATAGGTTCGGCACAGAATTTGAAGACTCTGACCGAATAATTAGACGCCTAGAGGAAGAAGTCAGCCCATATATTTTGAACAATCAAAGCCTAATGGACGCCGTTGAGAACACCCCTGAAAACGCAAAATCACTCTTGGCGACAGTTCTGGCAAAGGCAATAACCGATGGTTTGAGTGACGGCACAGAGCTTTACCAAGCATTCCATGAGAACGATTCATTTAAGCGTTGGGTCTCTGACTACATGTATAAAAAGCTAATGACCGCTAAGACTGCCTAACCAAAACCCTTGCCTAAAGGGCGGTTAAAGACACCAAAATTCCCTGACCTACACCAACTCAAAAGGGCCATCGACCCCGCACCTAGCCGATACTAGCGAGCAGGCGTCCTCGCCGGACGGGCAGGCTATTCGCTTCACGCTTACGCTACGAACAGCCTTTGGCTTAGCGGGAGAAAGCTAAGTTTCTAGTGTTTCCCAAAACTACCGATATGGTGCGAATTGTGGTATCAATAAACAGTCTATTGACAATTTCACCCCATTTAAGTTATTGAAATATACATCCTAATTGTTTCGGGGTCTTGTCGTCCCCGGTGCGCCATTTTTACCAAGTAAATTTATGCTAAGGCACTGAAAAACTTA
>CAZPLJ010000127.1:0-1700 GCA_964587545.1 uncultured Caulobacterales bacterium
AATATGGGGCAGGCCGGCTATTCTAAGCGCCAATCCGATGATAGCTTTGAGCGCTTTAATAAAGAGAGCCACCGCTTGGTGTCTGTTATGGAGGTTGCGCTCAGCGATAAAGACTATTTGGCGGGGGAGTATTCCATTGCTGATATTATGAATTTTGGTTGGCTTGATCGTGCGCCGGATTATTTCGGCTTTGATCTCGCGCCATATCCGAATGTGCAGGCGTGGCTAAAACGGATAAATGCTCGCCCCGCCGTCAAGGCAGGCTTAGCGGCGTTGCGTTAAAACTCAAAATATTCCTAACGCGTAGCCGACGCGCCACGGGTCCGATATAGGAGATGACTTAAGTATTTCCAGTATGCCAGATTGGCCGAAAGCGCTTTGCTTTCATTTTATTTCATTCGGTCAATTTCAAGATAGTATATATTTGGTACCTCTCAATATTTTTTCAAACCGATCTAAAGTTTTAGAGATTGTAAAACCTTATAGAGAATCCGCGCTTAGAGCGAAGCGAGCCGATTGACTGAATTGCTTTTTTTTTTACAGATATGTAAACAGGTCGCATGACATATTTAGGCAAAGTTCTTTTAATAACTTCAAGCGCTGTCGCACTTTGTGCCTGTAGCGGCGAGACCGTATCTTCGGCTCCGCCAAATGAGCCAGCAGCCAATACAGTTGCTGCCGAAAAGCCATCGCCCAAGGCACAAGGCCCTAATAATTGTTCTGTTGAATCAGTATTTCCGACGGTCAACCGGTTTAAATTGGGGATATTTGATCTAACTTCACATGAGGGCATCTTGTCTCGAATAGGTTTTTCTATGGCGATGAAGGAAATTGCAAAGAACAAAAATCTGGAACACTTGCCGCCTGTGGAAAGAGCTGAAGCTGCTTTAGCAAATGAGGCGAAAGCAGAAGCCATGGCTATCTTGTCCGGTCAGGGAATCTCGAATGAAGTTTTGGAATTATATGTCCGCCGCTGCAATTTTGAAATATTTGAGAAGACAAAATGCATGGGAAATTCGAACAATAAGATTATCAATGCCGAAATCACTGACGGTGCACTTATCTACACCAGCTTGGTAGCTGAAGGGCAGGAAACGCGTGTGACAATATCCCAACCTGATTACAGCGACATCACGATTGAGGCCCGAAGGGGTAAATCCCGTTGGTGGCGAACATCGGATGGTGTTGAAAATTTCACCTTTGCGGACCCAGTTTCCGAAACACAATGGATAGAAAACCCAGATTGCTCTGGTAACATTACCTATAAAAAGGATCACAGGTTAATAGAAGCGACATGGACATCTCCGAATACTGGGCCAGTGGGGTTTGACTATAATTCCTGTCTTCGAGGAAAGTGTTTTTCCGGCAAAATTTGAGCAGCTTTATCCTGAGGAATAGAGGCATCGCCCACACATAAACCCTTGCGATTCAGGGGGTTAGTCGAAATCCGCAAAATAATAATCCTAAGTCGCCAAAGCTGGTGTATTTTAGCAAAATCACATAGCTTAGGAGACCCGCTGCGTTTGAGTATCGGGGCTCCGCAGAGAAACTATCTCGGAACGCTATGTGACCAGAGTTCTCCTTCTCGGGACAGGTTAGTGCGCACTGGCTGACTGTGAGGGAGACGGTGCTCGGATTGTAGGTTTAGGGTAAGCTTGGGTTTAGATAACTGACCCATGTGACAGTCCACCCTAAGGCCG
>CAZPLJ010000128.1:0-1673 GCA_964587545.1 uncultured Caulobacterales bacterium
ACTCGAACTTCCACGGGTTTTACCCCACAGCGACCTCAACGCTGCGCGTCTACCAGTTCCGCCACGGCCGCACATTGAGGAACAGCCCCTTAGCATAGCCCAGTTCATATTGTGAAGAGAAATTATGACACGTAAATTCCTATTCTTGGCATGGATATTTTATAGAACATAACTGTCGACTTATAGCTATACGCTCCATTTAATTAAGCTATGTATATATAATGAAACCAATGGTGAGGACGTTATCTGCACTCGCCGCTAGGCGTAGCAGTACCAACATGTCATGAAAGCCCATGGATTTTATTGATCTCAAAGCTCAGCAGACGCGTCTTAAAGAGGATATTGATCAACGTATGGCGGCGGTGCTTGCCCATGGCCGCTATATCATGGGCCCAGAGGTTTCTGAGTTTGAAGAAAAGCTTGCCAAATTTGGAGCGGCAAAACATGCGCTCTCCTGCGCCAATGGCACGGACGCGCTCGCGCTTTGTTTGCGCGCCTGGGAGATTGGACCCGGAGACGCGGTGTTTTGCCCGTCTTTTACATTTTGTGCGACTGCTGAGGTTGTTGCACTTGTGGGTGCGACGCCTGTCTTTATCGATATTGATCGCGAGACTTATAATATGTCGCCAGAAAGTCTCGCCAAAGCCATTAGTGAAATTAAAGCGCAAGGTGAACTTAATCCGCGCGCGGTCATTGGCGTATGTTTATTTGGGCAGGCGGCGAACTATCCCGCTATATCCAAAATCGCCATAGAGAATGGTCTGAAACTGATTGCCGATAGCGCGCAAGGCTTTGGGACGACGATTAATGGTGATCAACCGCTTAAATTTGTTGACGCCACGACAACCAGCTTTTTCCCGGCTAAGCCCTTGGGCTGTTATGGGGACGGGGGGGCGATCCTTACTGATGATGACGATTTGGCAGAAAATATTCGCTCGGTACGCAATCACGGCGCGGGCAAGGACCGCTATGATAATGTGCGTATTGGCGTGAATTCGCGCCTTGATAGTTTGCAGGCGGCGGTGCTTTTATCCAAACTGTCCGTATTCTCTGATGAAATTATCTGGCGTAATGCGGCGGCGGACTATTATACAGAGCAGCTCTCAGGTCTCGCGTCTCGTGTGCCCGTGATCAAAGATGGTATTACATCGACATGGGCGCAATATACAATTGAAGTTGAAGATCCAGATGTATTGCAGGCCGCCTTAAAAGAACAAGGCATACCGAGTGCGAGATATTATCCTAAACCCATCCATTTACAGAGCGCCTATAAGCATTATCCGATGCAAGGGAACGGGCTTACCAACACCGAGGCCGCGATGACTCGTGTTATTAGCCTGCCTATGTATGCGGATTTAACCCGCGACGTTCAGGACAAGGTGATTGGCGGCATTAAAATAGCATTGAATCGGTCTTAAAATTAATCGCAATAAAAGCTTGATAATAAGCTTGAAAAGCAGTGAGCGGCTGACTATATCACGGTCTCTTTGGTGAAAGCCAAAAAATTATGGTGACGCGGGGTGGAGCAGCCCGGTAGCTCGTCAGGCTCATAACCTGAAGGTCGTAGGTTCAAATCCTACCCCCGCAACCAACATCCTGTAGTTGAGAAGGCTTTGTTGGTGAGGTGGCCGAGTGGTTTAAGGCGCACGCTTGGAAAGCGTGTTTAGGTTAAT
>CAZPLJ010000129.1:0-1588 GCA_964587545.1 uncultured Caulobacterales bacterium
GATAATGTGTCAAAAAATGAAGTTAAGATAGACGCCCCACAAAGTCAGGAAGATTACTCCGGGCCTGTGGAGGTGAATATTATTACCTCCGGAAAAATGGCTAAAGATCCCGCTTTTAACGCTATTGTAGATCCCAGTGGGTTGACTATTACGCTCGCCGATACTCAGGCCTCTCAGGAAAATGGAGTTTATTTTATCATATCGTCGCCCGAAGAAGATAAACTAAGCGGAAAAAACGCTCAGATACGTATAAGAGCCCGCTCCATATCGGAAGATCTAATTAAATTTCGCGCAAACTACTATACTTTAGAATTAGGAAATAGTGGATGGTGGGACTTTGAGGCAACGAGCATCTCGCAGGACTTTATTATAGAGTATAAAATACCTACTATGGTTAAGGGTAAAGGAGACACCCTTAGAATACTGCCTATTCTATATAATAAGTCCCAAGGTTTAGTGGTTGAAGAAATTGAGGTGTTAGGGACGGATAAACCGTAAGCATATTAAACTTTTCGTCACTTCGGAGATAATGCAACTGCGATCTGAAAGGGTTCAGAAAAGTCCCTGTCGATCAGTTTGATGCTCCATCCTTCTTCGTCGGCCATTTCGCTAAAATATTCCACGCTCATAATTGTGTCGCCATAATCCAGAGCCGCTAAAGAGTCTGAATTTTCATAGGTATGAAAACCGTACCCTGTGGCTTTGAAACTGTCTTTCATTTCCTCAATAACAGTATCGGGCCAAGCGCCTTCCCTGAGGACAAGCCATTCATCCGTTCTGATGGTTGGCACAAAAACTGAGTTGGAACTCATTAAAGGCCGCAAGGCTCGTAAGACACATCGCGTTACATCATGGGGTGTATGTGTAAATACGGAGAAGGCAAATGCGAAATCAATTTCTGTTTCAACTGATTTAATGTTTTTAGGTCGTGTTGATACGAGCTTTAGAGGGTTGGGTATTTGGCTTTCTTTGCAATGATCGAGCGATGATTGCATTGGATCAATACCAATGACTTTATCAACTGGAGAGTGATAATTCATCAATCTTAACAACCTTCCCCATCCACATCCGTAGTCTAGAATCGTCTTTCCAGCCAATCCGCTCTCTAATACTCTGTATGCAATGAGATCAAACAATCTCACTAAATTGCTTGATCGAAGCATTAAGTTCGACCCACTGTCTCCTACCCATTTTTTTTGGACTTCATTGGGTGGCATAATGGGTAAAACCTTGGCGAGGTGTGGGTAGGCCATCATTGGAGCAAGATGTAGTCGGCAATAATCAGCAAAGGGTAGCATCCGAAGGTGGCGATATACACTCACTAAATTATTATTCCGCGCGGCGATATTAGCCCGTGATAAAATTTCTTTATTTGATAGTATTGGCATTATGGTCTTCTAAGTTCTGTGTATCTTTACATTCCAAGTTCTAGGTTTCAATTGAAAACTAAACTATAAGCGGATTAATATTGGGGAAAATGAAGGGGCGCAGCTTTGAGCGAATATAAAGTCAAACTGAAATTAAAACTGAGACAATTTATTTTTCGAATAACTTACACGATCAAATTTGTTATTTGGAAGTAATCTGC
>CAZPLJ010000130.1:0-1559 GCA_964587545.1 uncultured Caulobacterales bacterium
TTCCAGCCGTTTACCGAAAACGCGCTCTTCCTCTTCAATACAGGCCGCCAATTTATCGGGATCATAATCCTCAGGCTTAAGCTCATTCACGTAGCCGGTTAATTCTTCGATCAACTTCCAGCGGCGTTTATCTAGTTCTTCTTCGGTTGGCGGTTCGGGGTCTTTGAGCGCTTTAAGTCTTGCGATCTCGGCTTTGAGTTTTGCATTCTCATCATGAAGATCAGCGCGTGATTTTTTGCGCGTTTTAATTCTGGCCATAGGTCTCCGTTCTGTGACTCATCGAGTAGTCACCGCATTAGGGGTTAAAAGAAAGTGGGACTGTTCCGCGCGGCCCGCCCAGAAGACGGACACATAAAACAATAACCTTTTTTCCTCTGCGCTTACCGCGCGGCGATGCTTTATTTCGCGACGACCTCGTTTCACACCAGTCGACCGGGGTCTTATACCCGGCTCCGCAGGGGGACGGAGGGCGCAGGCGCATATCGCGAGGATCCGGCCTTGAGTGTCGCTGCTAGCTGGATGGTTATCCATCACCAGCCTCACCTCAAACCTACAATCCAAACATCGTCCATCTGATAGAAAGCCAACGATCGCTTGCCTGTCCCAACAGATGGAAACGAGTGTGAATATAAGGCCAAATTGGCCATCTAGGATTATTATTCGTTGGAAAATCTGTAAGTCGTTGAATTTAATGTATTAATTGCAATAGGTGAGCGCGCTTAACTTAGGAATATTTCTCTAATTCCTCATCCTGAGGAGCCAGTTTACTGGCGTCTCGAAGGGTGCAGGTAAGACTTCATCTCCTCGATCCTTCGAGGCTACGCTAAAGCTCCGCACCTCAGGATGAGGATTATAACATCTTACTCTTGCCTCATCCTGAACCTGTCGAAGGATCGAAGGAATATGAAAACACCACCCACCGTCATCCTCGGGCTTGACCCGAGGGTCCATCATGACATCATGCGCGCATGAAACGGCCATGTGTTTATATCCGCGCATCAGGCATGTTTATTTTTAGGGAACTCAGATTGTTGAGGAATAAAGTAGTTATTAAACGAGCGGCTTAAAATCGCTCAATAACAGCCGCTCGCGTGGGGCCTAAAACGCCCAAAAATAGGCCGCTGGTAATGTTTGCGCAGAAATAGGACACCCTATATAATAATATTATGATCTGGCGATTCCTGATTTTCTTCCTACTCGTGACTGGCGCTGCTGTCGGGATAGAATTAGGGGACTTAAATTTTGCAATGACCGAGCTTGGTTGGTGGTTGGTTGCTTTTCTGGTCATCGCTTATGTACTGCTCATAGAGGGTCGAGACCTGCATTCAATTGGTTTGAAGGCAGTTTCATTCGAGACTTTTTGGGTTGCCGGATTGGGGTTGGCACTAGCAACAGTCCTCGTTGGAATCTCCGTATCTATCGGACAATTCGGAGGCTTAGATTTTTCCGGTAGTCAAAGCGCTCTTGCTGAAACGGCGACAGTATCACCGTGGCTTCTAGCGCCTTTCCTTTTACGCGCTGCGGGAGTAGAAGAATTGCTCTTTCGAGGGTTTTTGATT
>CAZPLJ010000131.1:0-1439 GCA_964587545.1 uncultured Caulobacterales bacterium
ACACCAAACGGATAATTGGTCCTTAACAGGATATATTGATAACCTCTTTAACGATTTCTCTGAAACCAGCGCTGCGAACACGCCTTTGAATAACCAAACCATAGGCGCGTTTTTTGATGGCACTGACCCTAACCCATCAAATGTCAGACGGTTTAGAACCAATGTCCTCGCACCGCGAGCTATAGGCGCACGCTTTAAGTTCCGTTTCGAATAGATAGATAAGAATAATCTAGGGAAGCGAGAGATCATCCTGTTTTTTTTGACCCTTTGCTAAGCCATACCCTTAAGGGGTAAGGCTTTTGCTTTATTGGAAAGCTGACTTGCTTGGGGCCATGCGCAATAATCCGCGGCATAATATGCTCCGGGACGGAAATTTCCTGAATGGCCTGGCCCGCCAAAAGGAAGGGCTGAGCTAGCGCCTGTCGTTGGGCGGTTCCAGTTCACAATACCCGCGTGAATATCTTGGTGGATTTCGTCCCAGACTGATGCGTTATCGCAAATAAGTCCTCCTGCGAGCCCATATTTTGTTTGATTAGCACTCTCTATTGCATCTTCTAAGGTGTTGACGCGCTTTACTTGCAGTAAGGGACCAAAGACTTCTGTGTCACGCGTTTCTGTGCCTGTTATGTCTATTAGGCCAGGCGTCACAAAAGCGTTCCCCACGGCTAAGGGTTCAGATGTGCGCAATGGCCTTGCGCCTTGCTTCAAGAGCGTGTCTTGGAAAGTTATCACGGCTATAGCCGCAGACTCGTTGACGACTGGTCCCATAAAAACATCATCGTGATCATATGGCCCAATTTTGACCTTGTTAATGAGATTAATGACGCCCTGAATAACCTCATCGCCAAAGGGCGTATCTGGCAAGATTAGACGACGAGCACAGCTGCAACGTTGTCCTGATGTTATATAGGCAGATTGAAAAATCAAATTAGCGGCCGCCTCAACATCACATGGTTCCCAAACAATAAGCGGGTTATTGCCCCCCATTTCAAGGGCCAGCATAATTTCTGGGCGGCCCGCAAACATTCGGTGAAAGTGCAATCCCGCATCGGCTGAGCCCGTGAATAAAAGACCATTAATATCACTCTCAAGTAGAGCACTACCCGTCTTTCGCTTGCCATGAATGACTGATAGGCAGCCTGCAGGTAATCCTGCCTCCTCAAAGGCTTCGGCCATTATCGCCGCGACGCTTGGAGCATGTTCTGAAGGTTTAAAGACGCAAACATTCCCCGCTAATAGTGAAGGAACAATATGTCCATTGGGCAAATGTCCTGGAAAGTTAAAGGGCCCAAGAACCACCATTACGCCGTGAGGACGATGTATGAGATGGGTTTGGCCAAAGACGACTTCAGTTTGTAAATTGCCGGCGCGTTCTTCCAAGGCACGAATAGAAATTTCAACCTTTGAAGCCATAGCGCCAGCTTCGAGCCGCGCTTCCC
>CAZPLJ010000132.1:0-1407 GCA_964587545.1 uncultured Caulobacterales bacterium
TTTTGATTTGACCTTGGGCTCAGCTGAAGAATTGCGGTCACTTGGTGTTTGCCCGCGTGCCGCTTTTTTCACCCGGTCTTTGCTAAAACGGGCTTTTTTTTTCTTCCTCGATTTCCCGCGGCCCGAACGCGGTTCTTGTTTAGGTTTTTCGGGCTTGGGTAGAGCTTTGCGGGTCTTAAGCGCTTTTAGCTCAGCGGCTAAATCTTCGGGCGCCTCCCCTTCAGGGATGCTATCCTTCAAGAGCTTTTCAATGTCTTTTAGATATTTGCGCTCATCTGAACCTTTATCCGTCGCAACAAAACTAATCGCAATGCCAGAGGCGGCGGCGCGCGCCGTGCGACCAATGCGGTGCACATATTGTTCGGGCACATTGGGCAGCTCATAATTAAATACATGGGTGATGTCGGGAATATCAATCCCGCGTGCGGCCACATCTGTGGCGATCAAGGTGTTAACCGCGCCAGATTTAAACGCCTCAAGCGCACGAATGCGCTGGTTTTGATTTTTATTCCCGTGGATAGCGACCGCGGCAATGCCCATTTTCGCCAGCCGTTTGACCACTCGGTCCGCGCCATGTTTTGTGCGTGTAAAAACAAGAGAGCGCCCGACGTCTGGACGCAGTAATTCCACGGCCAGCCGCCCTTGCTTTTCCTCGCGGGGCAGGCGGATGATATGCTGCGTGATCTTCTCGGCGGTGCGATTGGCCGGCGTCACCGAAACATGCACAGGATCAGTTAGAAATTGCTTGGACAGGTTTTTAATTTTCGGGGCGAGCGTCGCTGAGAAAAATAATGTCTGACGCTCTTTGGGTATAAATGTAATGATCTTTTTGAGCGTATGGATAAATCCCATATCCAGCATTTGATCGGCTTCATCCAAAATCAAAACATCAACCTCGCCCAGTTTAATCGCTTTGCGCTCGACAAGATCAACCAGACGACCCGGCGTGGCGACCAAAACATCATTGCCTCCCGTTAGCCGCTTTATCTGACGCGCAATAGGAACGCCGCCATACACACAGGCTACGGAGAGTTGCATCATATGGCGGCCATAGCTGCGCACGCTTTCGGCAATTTGCCCGGCCAGCTCTCGCGTAGGCGCCAGGATTAAAACCCGCGCGCCGCGTTTAGGGGGGTCTAGATCTTCGGTGAAAATCTTATGCAGAGCGGGCAGGGCAAACCCAGCCGTTTTGCCGGTTCCGGTTTGCGCAATGCCCATGACATCCCGACCCTGTAGCGCGGGCGGGATAGCCTGTGTTTGAATGGGCGTCGGGGTTGTGTGGCCCAGATCATTCAGCGCGCGAGATAAAGGCTCCGCGAGCGAAAGCGCGTCAAAAGATGTCATGGAAGTTCCAATAATAACCTAGCGCGGCGCTAGGCTTGACCGGGCCATCTGTCAAGCGATAGG
>CAZPLJ010000133.1:0-1371 GCA_964587545.1 uncultured Caulobacterales bacterium
TGCTTTGGGGCACTAGCCGACACACCCTTTGTAATTTTTCAACAAACATTCCTCTGCTATTCGCTCGCCTTCCGCAAATTCATTTACAGTCATTAGCATAGATATTTTTGCTATGTTCTGGCTTGCTAATTCATCGCCTTGCTTCGCCGCTAAAGACATCCATTGATAAGCTTTAACGAGGTCTTTAGGCACTCCCAATTTGTTAGCGTACATAAATGAAAGGTGATATTGTGCCCTAGCTTCTCCTTGTTCAGCGGCCTTATGGAACCAAAAAAAAGCTTTTTTATTATCGACTCGCGAATTATGTCCTTTCACATACATAAAACCTAAATTGTATTGAGATTTGGCATATCCTTGATTGGCAGATTTGCGAAACATTTCCATGGCTTTTGAAAGATCTTTTTCAATATACGTCCCGGAAAAATAATGATGCCCTAAGTTATATTGAGCCAGTTTATTCCCTTGAGCCGCTGCTTTTTCGTACCAATAAAAAGCTTGATCATAATCCTTTGGGACGCCCCGACCATTGGAATACAATATACCCAAATTATATTGTGAGGCTTGATCGCCCTGGGCAGCGGCCTTGAGAAACCAATCAACTGCTTTTTCGTCATTTTTTGGAACACCGTCTCCTTTGGCGTATGCCCGACCAGTTTCATATTGTGCAGTGGTGTCTCCCTTATTCGCTAAAATTTCAGTTTTTCTAAATTCGGAGATGTACACATTTGCAGTATTCGTTTGAAAACTCTTTTCGTCTGCATCAGGAGAACACGCCGTCAACAATAAAAATGTCAACGTGATTTTCACCAACCTGTACATCTCAAACTCCTGTTAGTTTTCAGTAGACCTGTCCAACACAGTTGATGTGTTTCGTCATAAAAATCACAAAAGTATCTTATATACAAGATTTCTAAGGTCTGCTTTGGATGAAAGCATACTCAGGCCACAATTAATCCAATAAAAACGTCTTCGACGTATAATAGTCTTATGGTTATTGATATGCCAATTTTATTCGCAGCAATGTGCTGTCTCTTCTATGGGATGATTTTCGCCTCATTCCGCGAGCAAGTCATTGCGATCATGACCAAGAGTTACCATAACGTCTATCATATACCTTTCCTCGAGGGACTTGTTTGGATCTGGTGGGTGCCATTATTTCTAACTGTTTTTCACCCACAGAAGGGCATTAAACCTATATTCAATCCCGTCTCTGATTTTATCTATGAACGATTGATCGCTATGCTTGCCGCCTTCGCCATCGGAGCTTTGCTAGTGGTTTGTTTCCGCTTGACGAAACGGGGTTCGCCCTAACCCCGGACATATTCCTAAGGATTGAAATCAGAGACATGTCTGTTTTCAATCATTTGCCAG
>CAZPLJ010000134.1:0-1205 GCA_964587545.1 uncultured Caulobacterales bacterium
GGGGATTTTATATGCGCGATCCTCTGCATCCCTCGCAAACGCCGCTTTTATTTCCGCGAGATGTAAGCGCCTTGGAGGCAGTGCGCTGTGTCGGGCCGGGGAAGGGGTCCAAGATGCGCCAGTGATTATGCGGAGGAACATAATGCCAAACAGGCCGAACTCCTCGAAGCCCATATCATTAAAAACCCGTCGACCTGCAACGGCACAAGCAATACCTCCATTAAAGACACATGTTCTAAACTTAAGCGCCAAGGACGAATTTAAAATCTATCAAAGTTCTTGATTTGTTCTAATTTGCCAGTTATGCAGCCTTATGGTTGCACGCATGTCGACAGTCGCCTTTATAGGTACAGAAGCCCGCCTCATTGATGTGCAGGTACAAATTGCGGCAGGGGGCAAGGGGTTTTCCATTGTTGGCTTGGCAGACAAAGCTGTCGCTGAAAGTCGGGATAGAGTTTGGGCGGCTTTCACCGCCATCGGGCTTGAGCTGCCCTATCGGCGCACGATCATTAATTTGGCGCCAGCTGACCTTCCCAAAGAGGGCGCTCATTATGATCTACCGATAGCACTTGGATTGATGGCCGCTCTGGGCGCGGTGCCAGCCGACGCAATCGAAGGCTATGTGGCCATTGGCGAGCTTGCGCTTGACGGCTCGATCACCCGCGTGCCGGGGGCCTTGCCTGCTGCCGTGCAGGCGAATGCGGACGGCTTCGGCCTGATATGTCCGCGAGATAATGGCCCGGAAGCGGCCTGGGCAGGCGATTTGGAAATTTTAGCGCCGCAAAATCTCATCCAATTAATGAACCATTTCAAAGGCCATCAATTATTGTCCAAACCCAAACCGGGAGAGCTTTTGGATAGTGAGCTTCATTTGGATCTTAAAGATGTTCGAGGTCAAGAAACGGCCAAGCGCGCGCTCGAAGTGGCCGCGGCTGGCGGACATAATATGTTAATGATAGGGCCGCCGGGCTCGGGGAAAAGCATGCTGGCGGCGCGTTTGCCCGGATTATTGCCGCCCTTATCGGCTAAAGAGCTGCTGGATGTGTCTATTGTGCATAGTGTGGCCGGATTGTTAGAGCGCGGGAAGCTCTCCCGTAAGCGCCCTTTTCGCAGCCCACACCATTCGGCTAGCATGGCGGCTATGGTGGGCGGCGGTGTAAAAGCCAAGCCGGGCGAAGCTTCGCTCGCGCATCGGGGCGTTTTAT
>CAZPLJ010000135.1:0-1183 GCA_964587545.1 uncultured Caulobacterales bacterium
GCATGGTGCGCGTCTCGCCTTTGACACTATCAAAAAGCCGCGTTTCCTGATCAACCTCACCACCACCGTCAATAATGTCTATTTGGCGCCGGGCTTCATAGATAATGGCTTGGCGAATAAAGCGCATGGAGTTTACGTTTTTAATCTCGCAGCGCGTGCCAAGGTCACCCCCCGGACGGCGCACAGAGACGTTCACATCGGCGCGAAGGTTGCCCTTTTCCATATCCCCGTCACAGGTCCCAAGTGCACGCACAATCCCGCGCAGCTTTTCAATATAGGCCGAGGCCTCTTCGGGGCTGCGCATATCCGGCTTAGACACAATCTCCATCAGGGCGACCCCAGAGCGGTTCAAATCCACATAAGTCTCATCCGGCGAGAGATCATGGATGCTTTTTCCTGCATCTTGCTCAAGGTGCAGCCGTTCAATCCCAACGATGACCGTTTCCCCCTCTTCCGGCTCAATGGTGATTTCGCCCTCGCCCACAATGGGATGCTCAAATTGTGAAATTTGATAGCCTTGTGGCAGGTCAACATAGAAATAATTTTTACGGTCAAAGCGACTGTTTAAGTTGATCTGCGCATTAAGACCCAATCCTGTCCGCACAGCCTGTTCCACACAAAACTCGTTTATTACAGGGAGCATGCCGGGCATGCCTGCATCCACAAGGGAGACTTGGCTATTAGGCTCTGCGCCAAATTCTGTGGCCGCGCCTGAAAACAGTTTGGAATTACTTGAGACTTGGGCATGCACTTCCAGCCCGATGATGATTTCCCAATCACCGCTATCAGATTTTAACCAGTCTTTTGCGTCCGCGACGCGTTCTGCTGTGAACATTTTTCTCTCTATCTCACGATCAATTCTATATCAGGGTTTTCAATGGAAGCATCTAAGAATATATTCAGAACTAACTTTTGAAATTCTTTTATAGTTCCATGGGTTTCTGTCACATTTATATTTTCCAAGGTATATCGGGGCGACAGTTTATTAATTCGCCCAACAACGATACTATCATATAACGCATCCAAACTTTGACCATGCCAATCCGGTGCACCAACAAGTTTAAAGTATATCGGATAGAAAATTTCGGGGCTAGAAATTTTCAACCAATCGAATGTGACTACTTTTGACATCACACCCACCACTTCTCCGGTTTGGCGGTGAAATTGGCGGCTTTTTCTAGCG
>CAZPLJ010000136.1:0-1169 GCA_964587545.1 uncultured Caulobacterales bacterium
CGTCACTTCATCGGACTCGGCAGAGGCTGTGTTCACAACATCACCGCCCGCATCCGCAGCTGTCACAACATAGGTACCAGTAAGTGTACAGGTCCCGCCGACGGCGACAGTCGCACATGTATTAGAGTTTGGCGTGATGAGGTTGTCGGTTACGACGACATTATTCTGATCAAAATTCCCGCTATTGGTCGCAACGATTGTATAAGTTAGTGTATCGCCAATAGAGACCGTACCAGAGCTATCCTCGTCGGCATTATTTGTAAGAGTCTTGACGATATCGAGCGCAGGCGCAGCAGGATCAACTGGCGTGGTAACCGTATCCGTTACAGGTGTCGTCACTTCATCGGACACCGCAGAGGCTGTGTTCACAACATCACCGCCCGCATCCAACATGGTCACTATATATGTGCCTGTTAGCGTACAGGTCGCGCCGACGGCGACAGTCGCACAGGTATTGGAGTTCGGCGTGATGAGGTTATCCGTCACGACCACATTGTTTTGCGTGATGTTACCGCTATTGGTCGCGACAATACTGTAAGTCAGCACATCGCCAATAGAGACAGAGCTTGAGCCGTCACCATCTGCATTATTGGTCAGGGTCTTGACGATATCAAGCGCAGGCGCCGCTGCGTCGATAGCTAGCGTTACCGCATCAGTAATAGGCGTCGGGATTTCATCAGACACAACAGACGCCGTATTGGTGAGGTTCGCACCTGCGTCAGCCGATGTCACAACATAAGTCCCCGTCAGCGTACAAGTGCCGCCAACAGCTACAGAAGTACATGTGTTAGAGCTCGGCGTGATGAGATTGTCAGTTACAACAACATTATTTTGCGCGATGTTACCACTATTGGTCGCCACAATATTGTAAGTCAGCGTATCGCCAATAGAGAGGGAGCCCGACCCATCCTCATCAGCATTATTTGCAAACACCTTTGCAAGATCAAGGGCTGGCGCTGCTGGATCGACGGGGGTTGTGACACTATCCGTTACAGGCGTCGTCACTTCATCGGACTCGGCAGAGGCTGTGTTCACAACATCACCGCCCGCATCCAACATGGTCACTATATATGTGCCTGTTAGCGTACATGTCCCGCCGACGGCGACAGTCGCACAGGTATTAGAGTTTGGCGTGATGAGATTGTCTGTTACATCAACATTATTCTGCG
>CAZPLJ010000137.1:0-1169 GCA_964587545.1 uncultured Caulobacterales bacterium
CAATCGTGCCGATATTTGCGTGTGGCTTTGTTCTTTCAAACTTCTCTTTTGCCATGTCTTAACTCTTTCAAGTTTAAACCCATCAGGCCTATCCCGATGGCTGGTTAGTAAACGGTCTTTCGACCGGTATTTGGAGCGGGCGGCGAGAATCGAACTCGCGTCATCAGCTTGGAAGGCTGAGGTCTTACCACTACACAACGCCCGCGTAGCTATTTGTTGGAGAGGTGGTGGAGGAGGCTGGATTCGAACCAACGTACTCAATGAGAACAGATTTACAGTCTGTCGCCTTTAACCACTCGGCCACTCCTCCGAAAAAATTTCTTTACTCCAACAAAAAACGCTCTGTCGCATGCCGCCAATGAGTGTTAAGCGGTTCAACAACAGAGAGTATCCTTAAAAAGTTGTGGTTATATAGAGATGTCAAACGAAACGCGCAATAGGCGATTTGCTACAAAATCGCGAAAATTTAAGGCAAAATCAGGAGAAAACAAGCCCATAGAGCGCCGATCCTCCGGAATGCGGGCACATAATAATATAGGGCGGCCGGAATCGCCCAAAAATTCGCCTAAACATAGAGACCCTCGCAAGTCAAAAGGTCGAGGTCGCGAAGGCGGCTCGGGCTGGATCTGGGGATTACATGCGGTGCGGGCCGTTTTGGCGAATAAATCGCGCACAATTCATCAGATTTTGGCCACAGATAAGGGGGTTTTAAAGCTGGAGCTGCCCGAGCGCGCGCCCAGCCCCAAAATTGTGCTCCCGCAACTGCTCGATAAACAATTCGGGCTTGGGTCTGCCCATCAGGGCGTTGCCGTCAAGGCCGCGCCGCTGGAATGGCCGGATATTTCCGATATCGCCGCAGACACAGACGACGGCCTGATTTTGGTGCTCGATCAGATCACAGACCCGCATAATGTCGGCGCGATGTTAAGGCTGTCTTCCGCCTTTGGGGTGTCCGCCCTTGTCATGCAATCCCGCCACGCCCCGCCTTTATCCGGCGCGCTGGCCAAAGTGGCCGTGGGATGCCTTGAAACGGTCCCTGTGTGCCAAGTCACCAATATTGCTAACACATTAGAATCCTTGAAAAAGTCTGGCTGGATGGTGACGGGATTGGCGGGCGAGACCGAGCTTGAACTGTCCACGGCGCTGAAAGATAATCCCAAACAAGTCAT
>CAZPLJ010000138.1:0-1152 GCA_964587545.1 uncultured Caulobacterales bacterium
GATCAAGTGTGACAGCTGGATCACTAGAGGTTGTGGATGTGATTGTGATGTCAGCTGGGTCTACTGCGACACCGTTTAAGGTATCAGAGGCGAGAACAGATGATGTGACACCGCCATTGACGCTATCAATCGGCGCAAATGTTTCCGGTAGGGCTTCAATCTCTGGAGCATCAACCGTGACAGTGACAACGGATGTTGTGCAGTTGTCTGGGTTTAATATCTCACAGATCTCGTAAGTTAGCTCATATGTGCCTGCGGGTGTGCCTGGGGCGACATCCACAGATCCGTCTGGATTAAGGGTTAGGGCACCAGTTGGATCAGCCACTGTTTCTGTTAGAGTGACGTCAGCTGGGTCAACGGGAGCACCGTTTAATGTGTCATTGTCAAAGACATTGAGTACATTTGTGGCGCCGTCTTCACCGTTAATGCCAGTTGCACTGTCATCAACACTATCGATCGGACCTTCTTCGACCACGACTGTCTCTGTAACGGTTGCACAGTTGTCAGGATTGTTGTTTTCACAAATCTCATACTCAACAGTGTAAGTACCAGCTGGTGTATTAGGTGCTACAGTGATGAGGCCCGTGGCCGGATCAAGTGTGACAGCTGGATCACTAGAGGTTGTGGATGTGATTGTGACATCAGCTGGGTCTACTGCGACACCGTTTAAGGTATCAGAGGCCAGAACAGATGATGTGACACCGCCATTGACGCTATCAATCGGCGCAAATGTTTCCGGTAGGGCTTCAATCTCTGGAGCATCAACCGTGACAGTGACAACGGATGTTGTGCAGTTGTCTGGGTTTAATATCTCACAGATCTCGTAAGTGAGCTCATATGTGCCTGCGGGTGTGCCTGGGGCGACATCCACAGATCCGTCTGGATTAAGGGTTAGGGCACCAGTTGGATCAGCCACTGTTTCTGTTAGAGTGACGTCAGCTGGGTCAACGGGAGCACCGTTTAATGTGTCATTGTCAAAGACATTGAGTACATTTGTGGCGCCGTCTTCACCGTTAATGCCAGTTGCACTGTCATCAACACTATCGATCGGACCTTCTTCGACCACGACTGTCTCTGTAACGGTTGCACAGTTGGTTGGATTGTTGTTTTCACAAATCTCATACTCAACAGTGTAAGTACCAGCTGGTGTAT
>CAZPLJ010000139.1:0-1102 GCA_964587545.1 uncultured Caulobacterales bacterium
CAAAGCTGAATTTTGACGGCAACCAATGCATCGGTCTAGAATATCAATTGGACGGCGCAGACCTTCGTATTGAAGCGAAAAAAATTATTTTATCCGCAGGCGCGCTCAGATCTCCTGCTTTTTTGCTGCGCTCTGGGATAGGGCCGGCCGCTCATCTCAAAGATTTGAATGTTCCCGTCCGAGTGGCGTCGGAAGGAGTCGGGCAAAACCTCCACGATCATGTTTTAGTGGCTGGGCATAATTTTGCGACCGAAAACAAGGTTCAGCAATCCGCGTTGCATGGATCTGTGGCCATTGTTTATGCTACGTCCCAATTTTCAAACGGTGTGAGAGATTTGATGTTGAATGTCTCGACGACACCGACCGTACTCCCGCCTCTGCAAAGTCCCGACCATGGATTTAAAAGCACCTTCAGCTTCACCAAACCTAAAAGCCGAGGTGAATTAAAGTTGAAAGACCTCGATCCTTTTTCCCAGCCCATTATTGATCACAATATTTTCGCTCACCCTCATGACATGAAAGGCGCAATAGCCGCTCTTAATCTTAGCCGTGAGATATTTGGTGCAGCAAGTTTTGACACCTTCGGCGGCGTTGAACAAAATCAACTCTTTTTGGAAAACCCCGCCGGGATGCAGAAGTTGATTATTTCGGGGGCGACTTTCTTTGGCCATCACTGTGGAACTTGCCGAATGGGCGCGGGCGAGGATACTGTCGTCGACGAGAGTCTTAAAGTTCATGGCATCGACGGATTGTTTGTAATGGACGCATCTGTCATTCCAAATATACCTTCATGCCCGACCAATGCCCTTGTCATCGCGATGGCAGAGCTCGCAGCTACAAGGCATAGGGTCGCCGAGCTATTGTGGTTCTAATGCCCACTTTTACCAGCATAGCAGACATTTAAACGAGCGGCTTAAAATCGCCTCGAGCAAGACATTTGACTTATAGCGTTACCCTATTGCTTTCGATATTGGCAGCACTCATAATCACCTAATGTCTGAAACAAAAGTCTATACCGCCCTTGGCCTTATGTCCGGCACGTCTTTGGACGGCGTGGATGCGGCCATCCTCAGGACGGATGGGGAGCGGATATTGGGGTTTG
>CAZPLJ010000140.1:0-1007 GCA_964587545.1 uncultured Caulobacterales bacterium
CCTGAGCGTCTTTTACTGGATTTATAATCCCTCGACCTAGCTGCGACATTCTGGTAGTCTCCTAGCAAAAAAGGGAGAGTATGATGGCATCATCGGTTAAACCAACGGCCTTATTCTGGATTATAGCAGTTGCCGCATTGCTTTGGAATATTATGGGTGTGGGAGCCTATTTAGGGTCTCACGCGATTACAGCCGAAGAATTGATCGCAGCCTATGGCAAAGACGGTGCTGGAGCTATGCTTGGAAAACCCGCTTGGGCGACTGGAGCTTTTGCAATCAGCGTATTTGCCGGCCTATTAGGATCGTTGGCCCTAATATTGCGAAAGTCATGGGCACGAATATTATTCGTTTTATCATTCATTGGGGTCGTTATTCACAATGTATGGAACGTCATGATAAATGCGTTCCAATATGTTGGAACAGCGGATAAAGTTTTGACTGCTGTCGTTTTAGTGGTCTGCATTTTTCTGATTTGGTTTGCGCATTCTAATACGAATAAGGGTGTATTATCATGAGCCAGTCTAATTCACCAAATTGGTTATTTTGGGTTGCAGCTATTATTTTCTTATTATGGAATCTTATGGGGTGCGGCATGTATCTTTTTGATGCGCTTGCATCAGATGCGCAATACGCAGAGTCTTACGGAGACGCCATGGTATCGCTTAGAGCCGCTTATCCAGCTTGGGCAATGGCAGGCTACGCTGTTGGTGTCTGGGGTGGGTTGTTGGCTGCAATAATGTTTTTACTCCGAAAAAAAATGGCAACTCCACTATTCATAATTTCATTATTGGGTGCGCTGATAAGCAATTTGTGGACCGTGACATCTCCGGTAGTCAAGGAAGCAGGGGGCAGTGGCTATTGGGTAATGCCAGTAGTCATTACAGCCATTGGTCTTATTGAGGTTTGGTTTTCCCGCAAAAAAGCCGCTGCAGGTGTTTTAAACTAAAGCCTCGATTGACCCTGAGGCGGCGCCCCTCTAAACGATGCCAAACCCATAGGAGTTTGGC
>CAZPLJ010000141.1:0-1004 GCA_964587545.1 uncultured Caulobacterales bacterium
ATATATTACACGAGGAAGCTTTTACCAACTGCTTCCTCCTCCGCCACCTCCGCCGGTTGAGGTGCAGCCGACTACATATACATGTTGGGACAATTCTATTGTCTATGATCTCGGATCATGTCCGGCACAGCCGGCACCAGAACCGGTACGCGAATCGTTCTTATGTTCTGACAACAGCACTGTCGTATTTGATTTGGCCAGCTGTCCGGTTGAAAGACCAACGGTTGTTGCTCTTCCATATAATGACTGTGGACCATCAAATGTTGCTATCTTTAACGTGCCGACAACAGCACCGAAACAGATGACTCGTTTGGGAACGTTGCCTGAGTTTGGCGACTCACACGGTATGTCACCAACGCAGTTCTTTGAGAAGCTTCAGGCTAGCTATAATAATAGTGCAACTGATAAGGCTTATTTGAACTATCTGTTCAAATCCATGGGTTATAGCAATGGATTTGCTGATGCTCAGTCTTACATGTTCTCTGAAGAGACGCTTCCAGTAGGAACGCGTGGTATGCTAGGACTTGGTAAGCAGCATCACTATAATTATTCAATCCTACCGTCATCTGATCGTGACCGTCAGGCGTTCCGCATTCAAAGTGCGAATGGCTCAGTGGTTCACTTCATGAAGACATGTGGTAACTACATGTATGCATGTAACTAGTATTTGAGGGTAGTTCTCAATCTTTTTAAGGCCCCTTTCGGGGCCTTTTTTATTGCTCTAATTTTAAGTTGACTGGCTTGAAATTAATTGTTTCCTCAAAAAATATCCTATAGTAATATAGTATAACGAAACATTCTATTGGGGCATTACGTAATGACTTTGAAAATCAAACAATTAGTGGCATCAAGCGCGATTGCCTTAATGGCTTTGCCGAGCATCGCGTCTGCACAAGATAACTGGAATGACGAAGGTTGGTATCTCCGTGGCAACTTGGGTTATGGTTCCCACACAGATGCGGAATTTGATCAAAGTATTTTACGGGGTGATGTTGAAAGTGAAG